>QHMR01000014.1 GCA_003217875.1 Verrucomicrobiota bacterium | reverse complement strand
ACGCTATTACGAATCAACAAGCAAGAAGACCAAAGGCAAGAGAGTGTTCAAGACTACAAAGGTGAAGGACCAATACGGCCACACGGTTTACAAAAAGACCACCTCTCACAACAAAAAGAAGAAGTAGTCCTCACTCATGAAATTTCCTTTCTTTCTCTTCATCCTCCTAGGCATCGCAAACGCATTCGCGTCCGATCTCGACTTCACGCTGGTGAACCAGACCGCGCGAAGCTTCGAAGGTCTCTATGTCACTGCCTCTGATAACAGGGATTGGGACGCAAATCTCCTTCTCGACGGAAAAGTGCTGGCTGCCGGGGGAAAGATCCAGGTGCGCTTCAAGAGTAACGCAAAATCAGAAACCTGGGATTTCAACCTGGTAGACGACGAGGGACTCTCAGTGACCTTCGATAAGGTAAAGCTGGCAGGCGTTGACACGGTCACGTTGAACGACGTCAACGGTAAGATCACTGCGGAGATTGAGTAGGTCGCGAACTGATTAAGGTTGGCTTGAGGGATGACGGCAGCGCACTCATTTATCTTGACGTCATTGAAACTGGACTCCTTTCGCTGGAGGAGTTATCCGGCCTATCGACAACCAAATCTGAGACCGGCATCGTTACGAGTAGATCGTTTACTGGGCGAACACGGTCTGGAGCGAGGCATTAGCTAATCTTGCAGAGCCATAAAAACGAAAATCGTTACGGAAAGATTCCATCCATATCACCGTCGGGTCGAAACCGGCTCCCAGATTACCTGAAGGATTAATATTATGCCGACGTACATCAGTTTAGTGCAATTCACAGACAAGGGCATCCAGGCCGCCAGGCAGACGACGCAGCGGGTGGCAGACTGGGCCGCCAAGGTGCAATCGATGGGAGTAAGCATCAAACAAATGTATTGGACGCTCGGTCAGTATGACCAAGTATGCATCTTCGAGGCTCCAGACGATGAGACGGCCGCCAGCGTGTTGCTGGCAGCGGACTTACTGGGTAACATCCGCACTCAGACGTTGCGTGCTTTCACGACCTCCGAGATGGAGAAGATCCTAGCCAAGGTGCCCTGATCATTAACAAGGCATGACGCACACGCGCATCGCGCGTTGGGGTGGATAAGACGTCCCAGCTTGTCGATACAAAAAGCGGGCCTCGAATCGCCACTTCGAGTTCGAGGGAAGCAGTCAGGTTTTCATCGGATCGCACAACGAAACTTTCCGTCGTCGCGCTGGGTGGCAGCGGCGAACCTCGTTCGCTTAATATAGCTTATTTGGTTTGCCGTAGTTCATCCACGGATGGGTCCAAAACTCCAGTGAACATCCACGACGCGCAGCGGCCCCCGCTTTGCCCGCCAACGCATCAATGCCTGAAGCATCACTTTGTCTAAGGCCGGGACGGCATTGCCTTTCAAGTTGGAGAATCGCTCATCGTAGATTTCTGTAACCGTAAATCCCTTCAAGATCGTGACCTGAGTGACGGCACCTTGAGCATCCACCACCAGGCGATAGGTGCCTGTGCCACCTACCTGGGACCCCTCATAACCTTGAAGGTCGCTCGGCACGGCGGGATACGGAAGGTAAGTAAATATCTGCTTTAGCTCCTCCCGAGACTTTACTACGAGATGGACAGGCCTCGTTTCTGAACGAGCTCTGTTTTCTGAACTCACCTTCGTTTGCTTCGACGGCTCAGCAGCATATGACGTGCTAATCAAAGTGATCGTTAAGCCAACAATTGTGAACAACGATCTTCTAATGAAGCAATCCCGGCATCGGGGGCTGGCGGGTGTCAGAGCGTTCATAGGCGTGCAGTCTGGAAAAATCTTTGCCGCTTGTCGAGATCAAAGCCCCTGGTTGACAGCGCAGGCCTATCCAAACGGAACAATCGCTCGACTAAGGGTAATCTTTGGCTAGATAGTCGCTACCATGCCAGATCCCATCCGTTCAGGAACTGCAGATGCGGAACGAAGTATCACCCCCCGTAATTTTGCCAATGCGTCGCCGTTCCGGCGCCAAACGCAGCAGAATGACCCGGTTCGCAATGGAATTTTGATCGGCCTGGCAATTGTGCTGCTCGTGTTTCTCGGGAGCATGATCGCCGTGCTGATGATGCACGCGTCAGCTTTGTAGGCTGTAACGGGTCTTTACTCGCCGACAAAAAACCGCGACTGCAAACTCGCGATTTTGAAATGCGCAGGTTACAAAATTGCGCCAATTTACGAGGGCCGCGTACCCGCTGTCGCAACGCTATCGCGTGGCACGCAGAGCGCCGCTACAGAAATGCAATCCGCAATTACAAGACGCCTCCTGCTTTTCGACATCGATGGGACGTTGATCCATTCGGGAGGCGCCGGTGTTCAAGCGCTCAAATCTGCCTTTAAAGAGCGCTTCGGTATCGCTGACGATCTGCACGACATCGAGATCGCAGGCATGACCGATTCGGGCATTGTCGTCAGTATCCTGAACAAGCATAAAATCCCTGCGACCAACGAAAACGTAAGCGCGTTTCTGGATAGCTACGTCCATTTTCTTTCACTCGAACTGCCGCGCCGGAAAGGCAAGCTGCTCCCCGGCGTGCTTAAGTTGCTCGAAAAGCTCAAGTCGCGGCCGCGTCTGGTGCTCGCGCTTCTCACTGGAAATGTTTCCCGCGGAGCGCGACTGAAACTCGAGCACTACGGCGTGTGGCATTTTTTTGAATTTGGCGCTTTTGCCGACGATCATCGGGATCGGAATCAGCTCGGGCGATTCGCCCGCGCCCGGGCAAAAGAGAAGCATGGGCGCGAGTTCTCCGCAGAAGAGATCGACGTCATTGGCGATACGCCGCGCGACATTTCCTGCGGCAGAGCGCTCGGCGCGCGCACCATTGCCGTGGCGACCGGCAGATGGAGCCGGGATGAGCTTGCAAAATATGAACCGGATTTCCTGATTGATGATCTCTCAGAAGTGGAAACTATTATCAATACGCTCGGATGGTGATCCATTGACGATTGCAGAGGTAAAATGAAAAAAGACGCTTCCACATCTGGCTTGCCGTCGTCACGACAACGTTCCAACGTCCTGCCGCTCAAGGGCGAAATCGATCTGCACGTATCTCCTTCGGTTACGGCGTCGCTCAACGCCATGATCGGGAAGAAACCGAAACGTTTGGTCGTGGATCTTTCCCAGGTGACCTATATCGATAGCGCCGGTTTGGCGGCGTTGATTGAGGGGATGCAAAAAGTGGAAGGCTACGGCGGCAAATTCCTGCTGGCCGGCTTGCAGGAAACAGTTCGCTCGATATTCGAAATCTCGCGGCTCGACCAGGTATTTCAGATTTTCCCAGACGCGGACGCTGCGCTCAGGAGTTGATATGATTCGGGCCTCCACTGAGGACAGCGGACGCTAAAGTGCAACGCGCGTCAAAATCTCAAGCGTTTGCTCGACGTTTTTTGAAATATCGAACTGCGACGCACGTTCGATGTTCGTCCAGCGCGCTACCTCGCGGCGCGGTGGATCGGACCAGAACCGAATCGCGTCGCGCAAACCAACCAGATTGCCTGCATGATCGACAATTGATCCGTGGACGCTGTCTTCGATGATTTCGCTAAAGCCGTTGGAACGCGTTGTGATTACCGGTAATCCGCAGGCGAACGCTTCCAAACAGGCATTGGAAAAAGGATCGTAGAATGTTGGCAAAATGAAAATGTCCGCAACCGCGTAAAGACGCATAACGTCTGAAACTTCGCCGAGAAACTGCACCGGCTCCTCGCGCCAAAAGCGCAAGCGTGTCGTTCTGTACCGTCTTTCATTTCCGCGGCCGGCAACAAGCAGACGCAGTTTTCTGTTCTTGCAGAGCGCCATTGCTTGGATTGCAAAAAGCAACCCCTTACGTTCCCAACCGGAGCCGGCAAATAGCAGCGCAATTTGATCCGGCTTCAATTTCAGATCCTCGCGCCCTTTTTCGCGAAGCCCGGGATCGAACCGGAATTTATCGACCGGCACGCCGTTGCGAATGAGTTCGATCCTGTCTGCGGGATAGCCATAGAGATCGATGATCTCGTTCTTGACCATTCGTGAAGCCACGATCACGCGTGCGGCTTTGCGATCGGCAAGCAGGGATTCCTCCAGTTGCAATAGATCGCGATGCTTCCGATTGAGAGCGCGAACAAATTGCTTCAGTGGAAGCTCGAAGTTTCTTCTGCGCGCGAGCCAGGCGCGATGGACGCCGTCGCCAGCGCGATAAACGTCGCAGCTCCAAATCCGCTCAAGGCTGACCAAGACACCGCAATCGAGCCGGGGCCGGATCTGTTCCAATTCATCCGCAAATCCAATGACTGATTCTGCGCGCAGGCGCGTAACCGATCCAAACGGCCATTGGTCCTCCGGCCATTCATTCGTCGCGATAAGTTGGACGTTGTGTCCAGCTTCGATTACGCCAGGCGCGAGTCGCTTTAAGTACGTTTCGGCACCGCCAGTCGGAGAATAACCGCGCCGCACAAAAGCGATGCTCAGTCTCTTCGTCATGCTGCTTGAGCCCGTCTCATTACGTCAATCGGCGCGAGGGCCAAGCTTAAGACGAAAAGACGAATGACGAAAGAAATCCGAATGACAAACCCCGAAACGGCGCCGAAACTGTAGAAGCCTCTTCGTCATTCATCCCACATTCGTCATTCGTGCTTCGTCATTAGCCAAGGCTTCTGTCCGTCGAAGATGAGAGAGACTTCAGTCACCTCGACACGCTACCCCAGACGTTGCTTTACATGCCTCACGTTCGCCAGAATACTTCTAACCCATGCCAGGTGAAACTTTAAACGCCCCTGCGGCAGTACGCTCCGCGCCACCCGTGGCACGTACTTTACCCAGGCACCTGCTCTATTCTATTTTCGCCCGGATCGGGGGCTCCGGCTTGGATACCGATGCATTTGAAACCCTGCGCGCGTCTTATCGCGGGGGGTTCCTTGGCAAAGCAATCGCTTATGATAACCGGCAGAAAGAAATCCCAGCTTCACTGATCCGTTCCCTACGCTGGCATCCGGTGCGGCTTATCTCATTTCTCGATCGGCCCTATTACTATGGCGCGAAGAAAAAATATCTCGATTGGATCGCGTCCCGGCATCTGGCCACCGGGCGCTATGATCTCTTCCATAGTTGGTCGGGGGACTGTTTGCGCTCGCTGAAAGTAACAAAACGACGTGGTATCCCTTCGGTTGTTGAGATCCCCACCTGGCATCGCGACGGCGGCAAAGAGAAAGTCCGGCGATCGAAAATTGCAGCACCGACGGAGAACATCTCGAGCTTTCAAAGGTGGAAAAATAGACTGTTGCTCCAGCGGAAGCGTTTCATTGAAGAGTATAAACTCGCTGACCTTTTGCTCGTTTTGTCACAGAAGGCGGCCAACACATTTCGCGTACGGGGATTCCCGGAGGAAAAACTGTTTTATTTGCCACGGGGCGTGGATGTCGAACGTTTCAGGCCGGGAAAACGGCCACGAAAATTTCGCGCTGTTTTTGCCGGTGCATTGATCAGGCGCAAGGGCATTCAACATGTGTTGGAGGCATGGCACCGCCTGAATCTGCCCGATGCGGAGCTGTGGCTGGTTGGTTTCGTGCACGAAGAGGCGAAGCCGTACCTGAAGGAATTCTGGCGCGATAACATTCGCGTCGTAGGGTTTGTCCGTGACCCGGAGAATTATCTCAGCGCGAGCACGGTTCACGTTTTTCCGTCGCAATGGGAGGGGAGCGCCAAGGTTACATATGAAGCGGCGGCGTGCGCTTTGCCTCAAATCACCACGCGCGAGGCAGGCGATGTAGTGCGCAATGGCATCGAAGGAATCATTGTGAAGCCGGGAGATGTGAATGCCATCGCAGCGGCGGTTGAGCATTTGTATGGACATCCTGAAATCGTTGAACAAATGGGCGCCGCAGCGAGACGTCGCGTAGTTGAGAATTTCACCTGGGACCATTTTCGAGCACGATTGCTGGACGCATACGAAACCGCGATGCGAATGGTGCGCTGAATTTGTAGCGGCGGTGTGTCACCGCCGATTTTGGTTCGGCGCTCATAGAGTGCCGCTACAGCCACAAGCCGTGAAAATTCTTCTCCTGCAACTCAAGCGAATCGGCGACCTGATTTTGATCACGCCTGTACTCGCAGCTTTGCGTGAAAACTTCCCAGAAGCGCACCTCACTCTCGTTGTGTCCAAGGAATGTGCCGACCTGCTTCCAGCCATCTCAAATGTCGATCGCATTTTGATCGCGCGGCGAAATCTGCGCGACCTCAGTTTGTTTTTATCCGTCGCCGTCGGCAAATTTGATTACTGCGTCGATTTCACCCGGAACGATCGCTCGGCATTTCTGGCGCTTTTATCCGGCGCGCGCAGACGCGTGGTGTCTTACCGGGTGCGTGAACAGGCCAAGACGCGCGCCCGCGCTTATACAGATTTTGTCGGTGTTCGTATGCGGGACATGCACACAATCGACTACAATCTCGCTTTACTTGGACCGCTCGGCGCCCGGCATGCTTCGATCGATCCGCACCTCGATCTGCCACAGATGGCCTACGAAAAAGCCGACGCGCTTCGGCGTAATTGGAAAGTGACAAAGCCCTACGTCATTTTGCATCCTGGCTCAGCGCGGCAGGAGAAACTTTGGGAACCCGAGCGATGGGCGGAAGTGATTAAGTACTTTGGTTCAAACGACGGTATCGATCTTGTTCTGACCAGTGGGCCGTCCCAGGACGAGCAAACGCATATCGCTGCAATTAAGAACAGGACGCAGCACGAAATCATCGATCTCTCTGGAGAGACAGATTTGCTCACCCTGGCCGCGCTCATTGGCCAGGCACGGCTTCTTGTCACGGTCGATTCCGCTCCAGTGCATATGGCGGCCGCGACGCGCACGCCCCAGGTGATCCTATTCGGCCCGACCAACCCGTTTCATTGGCGCCCCAGGGAAAGTCCAGCCGTAGTTTTACACGGAAAATCAGCGGCGCCAGTCACCGAGTTTTCGCCGGTGCAGCCGCGCCTCGCGATGAGTCAAATCTCGACGGAAGCGGTCATTGGTGCTATGGATTCGCTGCTGTTGCTTCGTGCGGCGGCGCAAATTTCATGAGCGGCGCAAAACCGGCTAGGAAAAGGCAGTCCGTCTGGGAAACGTTACGCACAGCTTCCGGTTCGTACCGGCGGCTCTACGGTTACCTTAAGCCGTACAAGACGCGTTTCATTTTGGGTCTGGCGCTGGGCCTTGCTTACGGCGGAGTCAATTCTCTTTTTCCATTAGCGATTGCCCGGGTCACCAGCACGATTTTCCACGGCGCTGCTCCCAATCCGATGGCGGTGCGTTCGAATCTTCACGTTCTGGACACAGGCCCGAAGATCAATTCGATTGTTCTCATCTGTCTGGCCATCCCGGCCATCATGGCCGTGCGCAGCCTCTGTTCCTACGGAAGCACCTATTGCATGCAGTGGGTGAGCAACAGGGTGGTCTCCGACATACGCGTCCAGCTTTTTAGCAAGATGGTTCGCCATTCCATGGATTTCTTTAACAAGATGCGGTCGGGATTTTTGATGTCGCGCATCACTAATGATACCCGCGTCATGCAGATGGCTTTGACCAGCGTTAGCAGCGACGTTTTTAAACAACCGATCACCATCGTCGGTGCAATCACTGTGCTCCTTCTGATGGATTGGAAATTCACTGTTGTGACGCTGATCCTCTTTCCAACGTGTTTGCTGCCACTGCGCGTTTACGGCCGTCGCGCCAAGAAAGCAGTGCAAAACGAGCAGGCAGGGATGGCCCAAATGGTAGTGACGATGCAGGAGACATTTGCCGGCATCCGCGTCATCAAATCGTTCGCGCGCGAAGGATTCCAGGAAAAGGAGTTCAAACGCAGCAACCAACTACAGTTTTCGCAGATGATGCGGATGATTCGCTCGATGGAAGCAGTCGGACCACTGGTCGAGATCATCGCGGCGATCGGTGTGGGAATGGCGTTGCTTTACGTTTACGCTGCGAATCTGAGCGTCGGCCGCTTCTTTGGACTAATCTCAGGGATTTTCATCCTGTACGATCCGATCAAGACGCTTAGCAGGATCCACATCGTGATGCAGCGATCCGTCGCCGCTACGACCGCTATTTTCTCGATTCTGGATTCGCAGTCCACGGTGCAGGATGCACCAAACGCTGTTGCGTTGAGTTCGTCCGAGGGTCGAATTGATTTTGAAAATGTAACATTCCGCTACGCAAACAGGGCTACAGACGCCATCAGCAACCTGACCTTGCACATTGAACCGGGCAAAACTCACGCCCTGGTCGGCGCCAGTGGCGCGGGTAAAAGCACAATTCTCTCGCTGATACTGCGCCTGTACGACCCAACTTCAGGCGCGGTGAAAATCGATGGGCAGGATCTGCGCTCCGTCAGCCAAAAATCGCTGCGCCAACAGATGGGGCTCGTCACTCAGGAGACGTTTCTGTTTCACGATACTATTTTGAACAATATCCAGTTCGGCCGCCTGGACGCTACACCGGAAGAAATTTACGAGGCGGCCAAGGCCGCTTATGCCCACGATTTCATCATGGCGCAGCCAAAGGACTACCAGACAGTTATTGGCGATAAGGGATGCCTGCTCTCCGGCGGGCAGCAGCAACGCCTTGCCATTGCACGCGCTATTCTCAAAAATGCGCCAATTTTGCTACTCGACGAAGCCACGTCGTCGCTGGATTCCGAATCGGAACAGGAAATTCAAAGGGCGCTCGCCAAGCTGGCTGCTGGACGCACGGTAATCGCCATCGCCCATCGGCTCTCCACAATTTTATCTGCCGATCAAATCATTGTGATGGATTCTGGCCGTATCAAGGAGATCGGCACGCACGCGGAGCTACTCGAAAAATCTGGCTACTATCGCCGCTTATACGATCACCAATTCAATCGCATTCAGAAGGAACCCGAAGCCGAAGCAGGCATTCTTGTGGAAGAGCTCGTGTAGCGACTCGGAAAGCAATAGCCATAGCCTCTCACCATGCCGTTTAATATCGACCTGCACACGCATTCTTTTTTTTCCGGAGACGGTGTTTCCAGTCCGGAAGATTTGATTGCGGCCGCACGCGCCAAGGGCTTGAACGGAATCGCTATCACTGATCACAACACATGCGACGCTGTGAATTATCTGCTCGAGAAGGGTTTGATGCGCCTGGATGGTTTACCAGTCAATGATTTCCTCGTTCTACCCGGAGTTGAGGTCACGACCGCCGATGGTCATCTTCTCTGTATCGGTGCGGAGCTGCCCTACCTGAAAGGAAAACCTGCGCGCGAAGTCTGCGATATGATTCATGAACGCGGCGGTCTGGCCATTCCTCCACATCCATACGATTTGTTCCGCGCCGGAATCCGTTTTTCCACGCTGGAAACGCTACCGATCGATGCGCTCGAGGTTTTCAACGCGGCGACCACGCTCCGCCGCTACAACCGCTACGCTTTTAAGTACGCACAGATTCGCGGTTTGCCCATGACTGCGGCCAGCGACGCGCATCATGCTGCCACCGTTGGAACGGCCTATACAATCGTCAATACCGACGATTTTTCAGTGAAAGGAATTCTCGCGCAGATTGTAAAGAGCAACGAACTAAATCAAAAATACCAGACCCCGCGCGACAGCCTGCGCAAAACCTGGAACAACTGGTTGCGACTGCGGCGCCGAAAGAAAATCCCAGAACTCGCTGCAAAGGACCGCAGCCACAACGGCCACTGAAGTTTTGCGCTTCAACGGTTCGATGTTTTAACGTTTAACCTCGCCAATGCCTGCTTACATCATCGTTGAAATCGACATTCTCGATCCAGTCGGCTACGAAGAATACAAAAAGCTCGCAGGCCCGACGGTGGAGAAATATGGCGGTAAATACGCCGTCCGCGGCGGCAAAACCGAAGTGCTCGAAGGCGATTGGAAACCAAAACGCATTGTTGTGCTTCAATTTGAGTCAGCCGAGCGCGCCAAAGAATGGCTGAACTGTGAAGAATACCGGGAACCCCGCAAAATGCGGCATCGCACCGCGAGGACAAACATGATCCTGGTCGAGGGGATGCAGGCTGTACCCACGGCCCTTTGGCCGTCTCGGAAGTAAGAAGCAGCCGCTCCACGACCGGCCACAGGCCGGTGGCTAAACGTTTATGAAACCACGCTGGAGTCACTAGGGCGGTCTTTCAGTTCGCGCTCTTTCAGCACGATCATGCGTTCATGCCAGGCGAGCAGCCGGCACAGCACCCATCCGCGGTAGCCGTCACGAAAAACCTGCTTCTAGATGTAATGATAAACGAATCGCAAGCTTGGACGGAATGGAGCCCTCATTGCGAGTTTCTTTAGCCAGCGCTTGCGCGCTCTACCGCTATTCCAGCTGCTTCGGCCACTGCTTGCGTACCCATCTGTACTCGCAGAATCAACTACCACGACTTCCTGCGCGAAAGAAACGCTGGCAAGACAGTCGCCTGGGTTCACGGCTTCATTTTTAACCGGCACAAGCACCGACAACGGCACCCGCGCGTTGGATTGCTCGCTCATTCAGTAATCTCGCGCCTTTGGGTCTCGCGCGCCGGATTTCCGATAACAATGGTCCAGGGTCTGACATCCTTCATCGCTACCGCTCGTGCACCAACGATCGCTCCTTCGCCGATTGTCACCCCCGGCCCGACGAACGCGTCTGCACAAATCCACGCCTCGGGGCCGACGATGATCGGCGGACGCAGTAACGGAAAATCCGGTTTAGTGTGATCGTGTGTTCCCGCGCAAACATGAGCGCCGTGGGAAACTGTTACGCGAGCCCCCAGCGTCACCCGGCCGAGATTGTAAATGAGCGCACGCTCACCGATCGCCGTTTCATCTCCGGCTTCAAGATTCCAAGGGAAATAAATTGTCGCCGTAGGATACACATGAACGCTGTGACCGACCTTTGCTCCAAAACAGCGAAGCAGAAATCGCCTCCAGCCGAAGCAAGGCCTGGGGCTGAACCGAAAAAGCGGTTGCGCGAGTGTCCACAACACCCGGCGCGTGAGCTCAGCTGAAGAGTATTTTCGGGCGCGGCGATTTTTTTCAACGTTCAGCATGCGAAAGACCACTAAGTACGAAGTACACGACTACGGGACGGCGGGCTTATAGTCCAGTTGTCTTGTCGTCGTCCAGTTTTCGGCACCAATTGAGCGCGCGTTTTAGGAGCTAAAAAAAGATTGAACAGCATACATCCGCGCGGTGTCACAGATTCGAATATTTAACCTTGTTAAATACTTCTCAAGATGCTACAACGCGTGATCGACAAGGCATCGACGAATACTATTTACGGGACATTGTCGATCCGGATCCCCCAAGAATTTGATGAAAAAGAGTTATATGGCTGCTGAAGATAGCGATACCGGAATTAAGATTTACCTGCGTGAGATTGGGCAAATCCCGCTATTGACTCCGGACCAGGAAATTGAGCTGGCCGCGAAAATCAAGAAGGGCGATCGCGAGGCGCGAGCGCTGATGATCCGGTCTAATCTGCGCTTGGTCGTAAAAATCGCGCATGACTACGCGAATCTCGGCCTGCCGCTTCTAGACCTGATTTCCGAAGGCAACATCGGCCTGATGAAGGCCGTGGAACGTTTTGACCCTGCGAAAGGCGGGAAGCTCAGCACCTATGCCGCGTGGTGGATCAAGCAGTCCATCAAGCGCGCGCTGGCCAATCAGAGCAAGACCATCCGTCTGCCCGTGCATTTAGTGGACAAGATCTCCAAGATGCGCCGGGTTTCCCTGCAAATGAGCGAGGAACTGGGCCGCGAACCGACGGACGACGAACTCGGTGACGAGATCGGGATCGCAAGCGGAAAAGTTTCGCAACTTAAGACGGTGTCGATTCGTCCGGCTTCACTCGATGCACCGATCAGCGATGATGATTCGACCGAGTTCGGTGAAATTGTCGGTGACGAGGACGCTCAAACGCCCTTTGAATTGTTGCGTGATAAGAATCTCCGCAATGAGGTCGGCGGTTTGCTCGACGTGTTGGATGATCGCGAGAAGAAGATCATTTTCCAGCGCTTCGGTCTGGATGGTGGCAAACCAAAGACGCTAGAGGAAGTCGGCAAGAAATTCGGCGTTACGCGGGAGCGCATCCGACAGTTACAGAATATCGCCCTTTCGAAACTTCGCCGTGCGCTCAGCAAGAAGGAGCGCCCGGTGGATGTCGAATTGCCGGTCGAAGCGTAGAGCTATAGCCGCTCCGTTGTGGGAGGCGCGACATTGATCTGTGCTAAGCGCACTCGGTGCGCCGGTCGCCGATCGGTGGCTACAATTATTTCACTACGCGGAGCTGAATGGAATCGATCATCGCGCCGCCCATGCGGACATCGCTGATGATCACCATGCGACTGCCGGGCGCAGCGAGTTTTTTCGCGCGCAAAAATTTCTCCGCTGACGCAATCGTCTCGTCCGGATCTCCGGTGAAATCGATGCGAACGGGAAATGTTCCCCAATAAAGCGCCAACTGCCGATAAACTTGTTCGCTGGGTGTAAATGCAAAAATCGGCGCGCGCTCCGGCCGCAAATTTGATGCATACCGGGCCATCCTACCGTGCAGGGTAAAGACGATCAGTTTCGAATCTTCCAGCGAGTTCGCCAGTGCGACGGCTGAAGCAACAGTCTTTTGTCGAATGTTTTCCAGGAGCGCATCTTTCGCATAACCTGCGCCTCCGCTGCGCTCGATTCGTATAGCCACGCGGTTTAGGACCTCGACGCATTCTATCGGGTAGCGGCCGAGCGTCGTTTCAGCGCTCAGCATGAGAGCATCTGCTTGTTCAAAAACCGCGTTTGCCACGTCGGTGACCTCTGCGCGAGTGGGAAGGCGATTTGTGATCATCGATTCGAGCAACTGCGTTGCGACTATCGCCGGTTTACCCAGGCGGATGCATTTCTTCACAATTCGGCGTTGAATAATTGGCAGTTCTTCCATTGGACATTCGATTCCCAAGTCGCCGCGCGCGATCATGATCACGTCAGTGCTTTCGATCATCTTGTCGATTGATCGCACTGCCAGTTGGTCCTCAATCTTTGCCACGATCTGCGCCTTACTCTTTTTCCTGGAGAGGAGTTGGCGCAGCTGTTCAATATCGCTTTTTTCCCGCACAAAACTTAGCGCTACAAAGTCCACGTCTAGTTCCGCGCCGAGCGCAACATCTGCAATATCCTTTTTGGTGAGCGGAGGCAGATTCACGTGAACACGCGGCAAATTAATGTGACGCCGGGAGCCGAGCATGGCAGGGGTCAGCACTTTGGTGCGCACCCGGTCTTTTCCCTTGTCCAGCACGACCACTTTCAGCAAGCCGTTGTCGACCAAAACCTTGTCGCCGACCGAGACGTCCTTTACGAATCCGGCGTAATTCACGTCCACGGAAAATTGCTCTTTGCTTTTTGCGCCGCGCACAGTGAACTCCAAAATGTCGCCGGGCTTCAGATGCAGATTAGTTTTCAGGTCGCCGGTGCGAATGGCTGGGCCTTGCGTATCGAGCAGAATTGCAACCGGGCGGCCCGCGGTCTGCGCGAGCCTGCGGATACGCGGCACAATCTCGCGGGCCCATTCATGAGTAGCGTGGCTCATGTTAAGCCGGAGGACATCAGCGCCTCTCTGGATCAACTGTCGGAGTACGTCTGTCTTTTCTGTTGCCGGGCCGAGCGTGCAGATGATTTTGGTCCTCCGCATCGAATAAGGATTGAATTTGCGGCGGCGAAAGCCAAGTCGCTTTTAAGGGTTAGTTCATTTTGCGACCGGTTCAGGCGTCCGTCGGACAGCTGTATGTACACAAAACGCGGCACGCTTTACAAAGCGTGCCGCGTCGCGCAGTGGGCGTTTCTTTATTTCAGCTTGCTTTGAGTCTGCTTGGCAAGGTCAAGATGTTCCTCAACCACCTTGGCCGTATCCTCCGCAAACTTCTTCACGTCGGGATCCCTCCCACTGTTTGCTTCCTCCTTGAACTCGGCCAGGTCCTTTTCGTGATCCTTCACCATCATATCGATGTAAGCTTTATCCGAGCTCCAGCTTACGGTTGGCTCTTTAGCCGGTAACTTTACGTTCTTTTGCGCGGCGATCTTTTTTAATTCGTCGTTAGCCTTGCCATGATCGGTGACCATCCGCTTGCCGAATGATTTTACGTCGTCGCTTTGCCCCTTCTGTTCAGCCATTCTTCCCATCGCGACTTCCATCATTCCGCCCCTGGCGGCTTTCTTCATGAAAGTCTTATCCTTTGGCGTCACCGAGGAGGTCTTGGCGGCTGGTGTGTCTTCTGCGATCGCAACTCCCGCCAAACTGAACGCCGCAATTATCAGAGGAAGAATACAAAACTGCGAAATAACTGTGATTTTAGTTCTCATGGTTCTTGTACGGTTGAAACACGCCAGGATACCCAGCAATTAAGAATCGGAAATAGCCGGTTGCTTGGACGCGAACGAATTGCGATTTCCCTGATCAATTCGTGGCGGCACGCCGGCGCTGCTAAGCCGAGGAGAGGTGCGACAGAATCAGGGTCCGGAGACGTTCTTCGCGTACGAGCTCTCCACGCGTCTCGCCACGTCTCTGTAGCCGTAATCAACTTCGTAAATCTGCTTCATGCAGGCGAGCGATTTTTCCGGTTCGCCCATCCGCGAATAAACGAGGCCTAGATTGTACACGATCTCCTTTTTCGTCGCGTCCATTGACAAAATTTCGCTTGAAGCTTCCTCGAGTTGTTTGACTGCAAGATCGAGCATCTCAAGTTCGCCGTAGCAGCAACCGAGGAGATTCATCGCTTTCAGGCGGGCATGTGGATTTTGCCGTGCCCGCTGCAACTCCGGCACTGCCTCGCGGAAACGACCGGCGTTGAAAAGGTTTTCACCGAGTTCGAAGCGAAGGTGGAGATCGGTCGGATTGCGTGTGACGCGCTCCTGCGCCTCGGCGATGAGCAGTTCTGCACGCTTAGCTTTGGCGGCCTTCAATAACTCCGAGCTTTTCGCAGACGACTCATTTGCCGCCTGCGTGGAAAGAAACTCCTCGTGCGCAGCAATCTCTCGCTCGAGGAATTTGATTTTCAAATCCGAAGCCTTGCGAACCAATCCGGCGTCTGCGCCTTTGGTCAGATCGGCAGCATACTGGTACCAGCGAATCGCTGCCTGGAAATCTTCCTTCTGCTCGTTCAGTGTGCCCAGCCGCCGCGCGAGATCGACGTTTGCCGGCTCCGCTTGGTGCAGCGCATACGTTTCGGCAATCTGTTGATCGAGCGATTCCCCGGTCAATCTCATCCGGCTCTGTTGTTCCAATGAAATCGCTACATCTTTGTCCTTGATCAGGTCTCGGTAGCTTTCAGCCTGCGTCCAGCCACCCCTTTTCATCGATGCATGAGCCGACGCGTCTTTGCCGAGACGGAGCGCTTCAGCGTCTAGCGGATTTATCGCCGAGATTTGATTATAAATTTCCACCTCTTCTTCGTGGTCCCCAAGCTGGCGATACAAGCGCCCAAGGTCGTGCAGCACCTTGACGTCGCGGGGGTTCTCTTCGAGCAGCGTCCGCAACGCGAACACGCCGATATCCGGCCAGCCGGCGGCAAGCGCCGCTTCCTTTAAAACCAGATTTGCCTGGCGATTGTAAGGTTCCTCCTCCAGAACCTTCTCCAGCAGCTCAACCGCACGTTTTGGATCCTTCTTGATTTCCCGCTGTGCTTTCATCACGGCGATCGGTGCCGTCGAGATGTTGAAAAAACTTCTTTTTGCCGATTTGCTTTTCGTCACCTCGGCGCGCCGCAGCAATTGACGCCCGGTGAGAAACTGTGGATCCTGCTTGAGAATCTCCTGCAAGAGCGAAATTGCGTAACCGAAATTGCGCTGCTCGATCGCTGCGACTGCCTTCAGCCAGAGGGCCCGCAACGGTTCGCTCAATTCCTTCTCGGTTTTGACTGCCATGTTCGCCGGATAGCTTATCACAAAAAGGACCTTATGCGTCAGCGTGCGATGGTAATTCGCGCTGGAGGGATTAAGCTAAGCAAGCGAGCATGCGCATTTTCGATCGCAGGGTGGATGGTTACTCAATGCCGGCTGAGCTAAACGGCGGCGGCCGATTTGTGTTGTCACGCAAAGCTTTTGTTCCGGCTTACGTGCGCGCGTTTGAGGCAGGCATCCTTCAACAACGCGCACAGCAAGCGATCGAATCGCTGCGATCATGCCGCGTCTGCCCGCGGGATTGCGAGATTGACCGGCTCAACAACAAAATTGGCGTTTGCAAGAGCGGTCGCCTCGCACGTGTGGCCAGCGCCTTTCCCCATTTCGGGGAAGAAGATTGCCTGCGCGGATGGAACGGCTCGGGCACGATCTTTTTCGGCTGGTGCAATCTGCGCTGCGTTTTCTGCCAAAATTTCGAGACCAGCCAGTTCGGTGAAGGCGCCGAAGTTACGGCGGCGGAGCTCGCGCAAATGATGCTCGATCTCCAGGAGATCGGTTGCCACAACGTCAACTTTGTCACCCCCGAGCACGTGGTGCCGCAAATTCTCGAGGCGCTCGTGATCGCGGTCGAGCGCGGATTGCGTCTACCGCTCGTGTATAACACTTCGGCCTATGACAGCTTGGAAAGTATTCAATGCATGGACGGCGTCGTGGACATCTACATGCCGGATTTCAAACTCTGGGACGCCGAGCATTGCCGAAAATATCTCGTCGCCAGCGATTACGCAGAAGCCGCGCGCTCCGTAATCACAGCGATGCACTCACAAGTCGGCGAATTACAAGTGGATGAGAACGGTCTGGCATTGCGCGGCGTCCTCGTGCGCCATCTGGTCATGCCCAGCCTTCTCGACGACACGCGAGAGATCATGCGTTGGGTCGCCGCGAATCTGTCGCGCGATACCTATGTCAACGTGATGGACCAATATTATCCGGCGCACAAAGCCGAAACCGAACCTCGCTTCGTCGAAATTAACCGCGGCATAACCGACAACGAATTCTGCGGTGCATTCGAATTAGCACGGGAGGCTGCTCTCTGGCGCTTCGATAGTCGCTGGCGACACGTCATTCCCCATGGCGCGCCAGTCTGGCTCCCGCACGTAAGGAATCGGAAATAAGCGTTGGCCGCGGCGGGATAATCCGCATGGCCCACCTGTGTGGCCTTACAGCAAGTCCATCTGCGGCTTATCGGCGCTTGCGGCTGGCTTTCCTTTTCGTCGCGATTTTCCGGGCAGCGGTGATTCAATTACGCCATCTGGTTTTTCCAACTTCGCGAGAATCTCCTTAGCTCTGTCGAGAATTTCTTTTGGCAATCCGGCGAGACGCGCGACCTGGATGCCGTAACTTTTGTCCGCTCCGCCGGGGAGAATCTTGCGCAGGAAAATGATTTGCTCGTTCCATTCGCGCACCGCGACATTGAAATTGCACACGCCGGGACGATCCTCCGACAGTTTTGTCAGTTCGTGGTAGTGCGTCGCGAACAATGTGCGCGCTTTGATTTTGTCGTGCAGGAACTCGGCGACGCTCCAGGCAATCGAAAGCCCATCAAAGGTGGACGTGCCGCGACCGATCTCATCTAGAATCACAAGGCTACGTTCAGTCGCGTTATTGACGATGTTTGACGTCTCGTTCATCTCCACCATGAATGTTGACTGACCTCGCGCGAGATCGTCATTCGCGCCGACGCGCGTGAAAATTCGATCAACCAGACCAATTTCTGCGCTTTCCGCCGGTACGAAGCTGCCTATCTGTGCCATCAGCACAATCAATGCGACCTGGCGAATGTAAGTTGATTTCCCAGCCATGTTCGGTCCCGTGATGATGGCGAGCCGCAGATTTTCGCCATCGAGCGACGTGTCATTCGGCACGAACTTCTCTTCTACCAAAGTTTGATCGAGGACGGGATGCCGACCGTCCTTTATCACGAGCCTTAGGGTTTCGTTCAGTGCCGGCCTGCAATAACGAAATAGCCGAGCCGTTTCGGTCAGCGCGCAGATGGCGTCGAGAACGGCGATTGCCTCTGCCGTTTGCTGGATCGGACCGAGTTCACGCAAAGTCTCCTCGCGCAGTTTCTGAAAGAGCTGGTACTCGAGTTGGCGGGCGCGTTCGTCTGCGCCAAGGATTGTCGCCTCCATTTTCTTAAGCTCAGGAGTAACGAAGCGTTCGCCGCCGACGGTAGTTTGCTTGCGCTCGTAATGCGCAGGCGCGTTCGCGAGGTTCGATTTTGTGATCTCGATGAAATAGCCGAACACGGAGTTGTAACGGACTTTGAGCGACTTGATTCCGGTGGCTGCAATCTCGCGCTCCTGCAATTGACTGATCCAATTTTTCCCGTCGCGCGATGCTCGCCGCAGCTCGTCTAGGTCGCAATTGTACCCGTCACCGAAAATCCCCCCCTCTTTTAGCGCCAGCGGTGGATCATCGACGAGCGCCTTTTCTAGCTTCTCCGCCAGTTCCGGCATTTCGTGGATGTTGTCGTGCAATTCAACTGGTAGGGCGCGACCGGTCCGAGCCGGACTGGCATTGGGCCCGCCGTCTTCCTCCGCAATGATAGGCGTTTTCCCAAAACTTATTCGCTCAATCAGCTTTTGTAGTTCGCCTTTCAATTTGGGGATTTCTTGGAGCGAAGTTTTCAATCCGAGCAGGTCGCGGGCGTTGCCTGAAGCCTGGCTCAAGCGCCCCGTGGCGCGTTCGATGTCGCGAATCGATTTCAACTCTCCGCGAATAGCCGCGAGCAGGTCCGGTTCCTGCAGTAAATCGGCGATCATTTGGTGACGGCGTTGCAGTTCGGGCAAATTGCGGAGCGGTTGCAAAATCCAAGCCCGCAGTTTGCGGCCGCCCATTGGCGTGCCCGTGCGATCAAGCACTGCGAGCAGGGTCGTATCACGCGCAGTACGCGGTTCCACGAGTTCGAGATTGCTCTGCGTGGCGGCGTCGAGCAGGACGTAATCCGCAGGCGCATCGCTGCGTAGCGAGGCGAGATGATCAATCTTGCGCCGAAGCTGATGTTTCAAATAATGAACG
This sequence comes from Verrucomicrobiota bacterium, assembly GCA_003217875.1. GTDB lineage: Bacteria > Verrucomicrobiota > Verrucomicrobiia > Chthoniobacterales > UBA10450 > Udaeobacter. Next base: position 6,123 of record QHMR01000014.1, on the reverse strand, counting down.
ATCGCGCCCGCAGCCGCTACAGCCTGCAACATTTGCGCGCAGCCAAATCCATCCAGCGATTTGACTTTGAAGTGCTCGCACAAAGTAAAGACTGCCTGTTCTGGCAAAAACGCGTAGCTGTCGTAGCCAAGCGCATTCTCAATTTCCTTAAACTGCTGCTGTTGCTCGTCGCTGACGAGAAGTTCCGAAGGCGAAACACGCGCTATTTCGTCGAGCAGCGATTGCCTGTCTTGCAATTGAGTGATCCGGAATTCACCGGTGCTGAGATCGGCGTACGCAAAGCCGAATACACCCGAGTCGGCGTGGACTGCGCCGAGATAATTTGCACGTTTGGATTCGAGCAAGTCGAGGTCGCTTACTGTGCCCGCACTAACAATCTGAGTAATGTCGCGTGAAACAATCTTCCCCGGTTGCGGTTCGCTGGTTTGGTCACAGATTGCGACGCGGCGCCCGGCCTTGATTAGTTTTGCGATGTAGGTTTGCGCTGCGTGATACGGCATGCCGCACATCGGCACCCCGTTTCGCTTGGTTAACGCGACGTTCAGCAGCACGGCTGCTTCCTTTGCGTCTTCAAAAAACAGTTCGTAGAAGTCCCCGAGGCGAAAGAGCAGGAGCGTATCGGCCGGGATGCTCCCCCGCACGCGCCGGTACTGCTGCATCATTGGAGTGAGCGCGTCGCGCATCATTTCAGAATTAAGTCAGGCCGCGCGAATTGCGAGTTTTGAATATGTGTTGGCAATATTGCCTTGCCGGCGTCCGAACGTTCGCCTAAAAATCAGGCCCGGCTTTGATGAACCGCTTTGCTCATCCGACTAGCAGGCGGCCGCTTATATTCGGATTTGTTCTTGTGCCCGCTGCTCTTTCGGCAGCCGCGCTCGCGCAAAACAATCAGCCGCCGCGTTCCCCCGATCCGCCGGTTTTGATCTGGGACATTGACCTAAAGCTGGCGAACGCTTTGCCAAGAAACTTCCGCACGACTAACGATCCGCTTAACGAAAGCAAAGGTGAAACGCTTGCCACGACTGGGTTGAGCGATCTGCGGGCTTCCGGCAGCGGCGAGTTCACTCCTGAAGGTTTAAAGCTTGTGCTCGCCCGAACTCGCGGTCCGGTCACCGTGTTCGATTTGCGGCAGGAAACACACATATTTGTGAACGACATGCCCGTAAGCTGGTATGCGTCACACGATTGGGCGAATGTCGGGCGGAGTCAGGAAGAGATCGAGAGCGAGGAAGCCGCGCGGGTTCAGTCGTTTAAGCCCGGCAGCGAAATTGATGTTCGACCTGGGCACCCGGTCAAACACGGCAACGGCAATTCTGTCACGCCGCAACGGGTGACTGTCGAACGCGCAAGCACGGAGCGGGATGTTGTCGAAGGTGCTGGCACGCATTACGTACGTGTCACGGTCACGGACCACGCGCGTCCACTCGATCAAGAAGTGGATCGCTTTGTTCTTGCTGTCCGTGAGCTTCCGGAGAATGCCTGCACCCATTTCCACTGCGAAGCGGGGCTTGGGCGAACGACGACGTTCATGGTACTTTACGACATGCTGCGAAACGCAACTCGTGTGTCACTCGAAGACATTGTCCGTCGGCAAAAGGTTCTCAGTAATGGCTATGATGTGCTTCAACCAGCTCAGCGCGGAAACTGGAAGGCGCCGTACATGGCAGACCGGGCTGCATTTGTCCGCGAATTTTACGATTACGCGCGCGCTAATCCCAATGGCCGACCAAAACTTTGGAGCGAATGGCTGAAGTCCAGCGCGCGGTGACGACAGTGTTTCGTTGCGGCGATTGCTAAAAGATCCCGCCTTGTGTGTTATCACCGGGACGTCTGCAGATGTGTCGTGGAAACAAAAAAGGTTCTTGACGCGGCGACCAGCGCCAGTTGGAATAATCTGCATGACATCTCCGACTGTTCGCATCGGCGCCGTTGCTGGGACTGCGATTTTTTTTCTCTCGCTGGCCACGATTTCCGCGGCGACGACGGACGTCATCTTTAGCTGTGAAGAAGATGAGGGCGAATACGCCGACACTGATTTAGAGACCGACAGCGCGGGTAACATTTATGGCACCACAGTTCTCGGAGGGGATTTTGGAGGTGGCACGGTTTTTCAGTTGAGACCCACACCTGATGGGTGGGTGCATACCGTGCTCTACAGCTTCACGGGTGGTGCCGATGGAGGTGAGCCGTACAAAGGGGTCACACTCGATCGCGAAGGGAGCCTATACGGCACGGCAGTTACTGGTGGATCCGGTAATTGTGAAGGCGGATGCGGAGTAGTTTACAAGCTGACCAAATCCGGACAGACCTGGTCCCAGACAGTGATCCATGCATTCACGGGCGGAAATGATGGCTCCGGACCCGGCGCAAGGGTCACAGTAGATCAGAGCGGCAATGTTTATGGAATGACTCCGACCGGTGGCGCGTACGGCTTGGGCACGATTTACAAAATTCATGGGGCACCACATGGAGATTGGGCCTTCAGCGTAATTCACACTTTCACAGGCGGCGCGGACGGCGCCACAGGCTCCGCTGGAAGGATGGTTTTGCGCCGTGGCCGGCTCTACGGCGCGGCGACTGCCGGCGGCACTTATGGTAGCGGGGTGGTTTTCGAGCTCGCCAAGACAGGAGTTGGAGAATGGGATTTCAGGGCGCTTTATTCCTTCCAAGGCCAACCGGACGGAAGTTTTCCGTATGGTGCGCTGCTTTTCGATGCTTCAGGAAATATTTATGGAACCACGTATTACGGTGGGACCAACGGTATTGGCGCTGTTTACAAGCTGTCACCGCGGCCAGTTGGCGAATGGGAGGAGAATGTAATCTATAGCTTCCAAGGCGGAACGGACGGCAATAGCCCCATCAGCAATCTTGTCTTTGACGTGGCTGGCAATCTCTATGGAACTACGAGCGAGGGTGGCTTGGGCCGCGGCACCATCTTTGAGTTAAGTCCCATTGGCGGCGGTCAGTGGACCGAGACTGTAGTTCATCTCTTCCAAGGGCCTCCAGATGGCGCCTTTGCCTATAACGGGATGGTCGTCGATCAGTTCGGAAACTTTTACGGTGCCACAGTTCATGGAGGCGAAAATGACGACGGATGCGTCTACAAGTTCACGCCTTGAGTACGCACAGGGTTAGTTAGAGACTGCATTGGCGGGTCAGTAGCCTTATCACCTCCGCCAGATTTTCTCACGCTCACATCAAAAAGGGCGAACGTGCCCTCAGCCCGTTGTCAGCTTGCGGTTTTGAGAGCTGTTTTTACCATTCACATGGAGGCGAGGGGAGTTGAACCGCTGTTTGGCCAAAACACCTAAGCAAAACCGCTGTTTCCCTCGTAAACGGACAACCAAAAACATCGTTGGACATGCACGGATGTTGTCAGTATGGTTGTCAGTATGGCCAGCATTCGACAACGAGAAGGCACGAAATTTTGGTTCGCTTGCATTACCCTCCCCAACGGCAGGCGCATCCAGCGAAGCACGAAAGAGACAAACCGAAAGAAGGCGCAGCAGCTCGCGGATAAGTGGGAATCCGTGACTCGCGGCCGAGTCACTGCGCGGCAAACCCAAAAGGTCATTGCCGATCTTTATCACGACATAACCGGGGGACATTTGGATTTTCCTACGGTGCGCAAATACTTCGACTCGTGGGTGGCGCGTAAGAAACCGGAGACAGCGCCGAGCACTTACGCTTTTTACCATGATAAGGCGCGTGGATTCCTGAGCTGGCTTGGGAAGCGCGCTGACGAACAAATCGCGCTGATTGACCGGCAGGACATTCTCGATTTCCGCGCAGCGGAATTGAAGCGCGTTGCGCCGCGCAGCGTGAACCATGCGATCAAATTCCTGCGCATGGTTTTTAAGACCGCGAAAGAGGACGGCAAGTATCACGATGAGAATCCAGCGGGCGGCGTGAAGGCCGCCAAACTGCGCGACGCGAGTCGTCGGCGCGGCCTTACGATTCCCGAGATCAAGCGCATTCTTAAAATCGCAAATGACGAATGGCGAAGCTTGATTTATTTCGGCCTCTATACCGGCCAGCGCCTTGGCGATCTTGCCCGCTTAACTTGGCGAATGTTGACCTCGATCGTGACGAGATTCGTTTCGTCAGTCGCAAGACGGGCCGCACGATGATTATTCCAATCGCACCACCACTTCGCGCTCACATCGAGAAATTGCCGGCTGGTGACGATCCGGACCAGCCTCTTCACCCGCGAGCGTTTGCATCCGTGGAGAAGAGCGGCGGCGTTAAGACGCTCTCCCGCCAATTTTATGAATTACTCGCCGACACTGGACTGACGATGCCGAAGGCTCACCGCCGGTCCGACGACGCGCCTGGTCGTGACGGTCACCGCGAGTTGTCGCCGATTTCATTTCACAGCCTGCGCCACACTGCAACGTCGCTGATGAAGAATGCCGGAATCAACGCGTCGGTGGTGATGGACATTATCGGCCATGAGTCGGAGGCAATTTCAGCGCACTACACGCACATTGACGAAGATACGAAGCGCAGAGCGATTGCGAAGCTGCCGAGAATCTGATGACGCGACTAGAGAAGCAGCTAAACCTTTGGTTGCGTTATTGGAACGCGGGCGCGTGCTTACGGGACGCTCTTATCGCCTGCGACCGGGAAGCAAAGGCGAAGAACAGCGCCGCAAGGCGTAAAGCAAGAGACGAGGCAACGGAAAATTTGTTCGAATTTTGGTCTTGCATCCGCCCCATCGAAGACAGTCTTCCCAAAACGCTGCACAAGGTTGCCGATACACTGGATGGAAAACGGTATCGGTATGTTCGGCCCAACGACAATATTGAAAAGGCAGTGGCCGCGGTCCTAGGCGTAGACGGCAGAAAGGAACTGCGCTTTTTAATGAAAGCAATGAAAACCCAGTTTTCCCTGAGGCAGTTCAAACAGGAACTCGCCCGCATAGAGGGAGTCGAGCCGAAAGATTTTCGGCACGCTGACAGCCTACTTCGCCGGACGCTGAAACGTCGCGGCTACACGGTGTCAGGCAAACCCGGCAGACCCAAAAAATCGCCACGGCTTCCGACTGAGTGAACAGCCGAACCGCCGTGGCGTAAGCCCGCCAATTCAAGAGTTGCCACGCTGAAAGCAGCGGACCGTCCGCAACATTAACAAGGTTCGTTAAACAAAGTCAATTGTGTGAGCAGACCGGCTCATGAGTTCTAACAGCTTTCGAGCACTCACCATCGCCCAACCGTTCCTTTGTCTCCTATTGCCCTCGCGTCTCCTTTTGCTCCTTGGCCTGAGAAGAGCCTGAGCTAAAAGGAAAAGAGAAAGAAGAAAGAAAACCCACCCCCAACCCCCTTCCTTCAAAAGAAGAAAGAGAAAAGAAAGCAAGAAAGCGAAAAGGAAAACCGCAACCCTGAGTACGCCCAGGGCTGTTCGTTTTCCTTTTCACAGGGCCGGTAGGGGTTTGGCGGAGTCTGCGTGCCTTCGTCGCGTGCGCATGCGTGCGGCTTATTTCAATTACTGTCAGTACACCGGCCAGGGGTTGGCTCCAGCGATTGGTTAGGCGGCGTATTCAAGTGCCTGATACGATAACACCACTAGGGTGACGCTTCCATTGGTCAAAGAAAAATGGCTCAAGTTCGAAGAATCCGTCGGCCGCGAGCCGCAATTCCGGGCTTAGAGGAGAGGCCGAGAAGAATGCCACATACACCACCTTGCCTAGACGCTTTAGCTCAAGGATGAGCGGGACATAGTCTCCATCGCCGGCCAAGAGCACTGCGACATCGTAATTGTCTCGGTAAGCATGTCCGAGGATATCCCTCGCGAGTGCGATATCGACGCCCTTTGCCTTCTGGTCCTGTCGAGACTTCTTGAATACCTCTGGACTAAAGCCAAGGGTCCAAAGGGCCTCCTTTACACTTACAATGCGCTGCTCATCGCCGACGAGGCTCGTATAGTAATACGCGCGAATCCCCTGACCCTGAACGCCGAGCCGCGCGCCGGGAACGATGTTCTGAGTGGGTAGGACGCCAGGTATCCATACGTACACATCGGGGTCGTACGTGGGACCGCGCGAGAGTGTCAGTTGCCTTTCGGCCGCGAGTTGCTGAGCGCGTAGCGTCAAGTTCTCGCCGTCGACAAAGAGCATCCACCGCC
>QHMR01000067.1 GCA_003217875.1 Verrucomicrobiota bacterium | reverse complement strand
TTCTTTCGTCGTGATCGTGGAAGCAGTGCGCTGTGCAAATGTTTTAGCGAATCTTCCAAGGCGGATTTTCAAATCCCCGCAATATCGCCGCGAAAATCCCGTGTCCCTGCGGTTGGCAATCAATTCATCGACCGCTTGGCCCACGGGAATAGATCGGCTCTCCGCTGCAAGATGTTTCACGTAAAATTGTGCGGCATCGGCAATCGTTTTTCCGTACTGGCTTAGAAGCTGGCCGGCACGATGCGCCATCACGCGCAATTCAGTGGGAAAGTTCATGCCTTCGGTTCCCTGATTGAGTAACTCGATCTCTTTTTGCGCCGCGTAGGTTTTGGCTTCGGCCTGGGTTTCAAAGAATCGGCGCTCCCATTTACCGCCGGTCACATTGGACCGGACAACGAACTTGAGCTTCGGGCGGTTGTGATCCTTATACTTTTTGATGCGGAAATGTTTCTCAGCCATAAGGCCACGTTGCTATCTGTTGCTAGTTTTTGCAACAAATATCTGCAATCATGTGTTTTCATGCGTTAGCATATGTTTAGCTGTTTGCGGGTCATTTTACCTATGAAAAACGCCGTTTCATAGGGAGTGGGTCGGCCGGGACTCGAACCCGGAACCAACGCCTTAAAAGGGCGCTGCTCTACCGATTGAGCTACCGACCCGCGTCGGAAAGTTTTCTAATCCAGATCAAACCACACTGCAACACACTGTGGTGCGCGCTTCAGGGGGCGGTCACTCAGGATGTTAGAAACGTGAGCAAATCTCGCAGCGAATTCCGTGGTCGTTCTAATCGAAAGATCGACAAACCAGCGGCACTCGCAGCTTCCCAATCACGTTTCGGGTCGTTGCCAACATGCAGAGCTTCGTTGGGCTTTAGCTTCATTAACCTGAGTGCCCGCCGATAAATTTCGGGGTCGGGCTTATCTGCTCCGAGCTCGCTCGAGACAAAAACGTTCGGGAAAAATTTCGAGATATCGAGGTGCTGGAGAATGAGCCGCAAACGTCCGTCGAAATTTGAAACTACAGCGAGTTGGAAACGCGGCTGTAATTGTTCCAAGATTCCGGGAACTTCCGGGTAAAGTTCCCAAACGCCTGCTTCGGCAAAATGTTCGTAAGCGATTTCAAAAAAATTATCGCGATCAAATTCGCTTAACGAAGGCGCGATCTGATCGAGTACAAGGTAGACGAGTCCGCGCCACCACCCTTTGTCATCGTTTTCACGCGGCCTGTCGATGGCGGCGCGTTGCGGCATTTGTTTCCAGGCGGCGTGAAATGCGCGCTCCAGATTTTGCGCATCAAGATCTAATCCGACCTCACGACCGACATAGGCGTAATGATCGCCTACAGTGTTTGTTAACCTGAAGAGCGTGCCGACTGCGTCGAAGAAAATCGCTTTGATCATGAGAAGCCAATGTTCCACTTCAAAAAAATCGCGAGCAAGCGCCTAACGTTCATTGTGCAACACCAAGCCATCATTTTTGCTTGGCAAAAGCGCTCGATGCGCGTTGCATGTGCCGTGCAATGAACGTTGTTGACCAGTCGCTGGCCTTGCCGAGGCGACCGCAATCAGCTGGTGAGGAACTAGCCAATAGTATCAGCCACGGGCTGGGGCTCGCGGGTGCGATGATCGGCACGCCGATTCTGCTTCTGGCAGCCTTCCACCATGGCAGCATCTCTTTTCTCATCGGTACGATCATTTTTACCGCGACGATGTTACTCGTGTACTTGGGTTCGACGCTCTATCACGCCTGGCCCCAGACGCGCGCGAAGTCTCTTCTCCAAGTAGTAGATCACTCAGCGATTTTTTTGTTAATCGCGGGAACGTATACGCCATTTGCCCTCGGTCCGTTGCGTGGCGCTGGCGGCTTAACCATGCTCGGTATCGTGTGGACCCTCGCGCTTTTCGGTGTCGTCTAGGGACGGGGTGGCTTGGACTCGTCCTGATACGTCCCCTTGCGCTGGCGGTTCCGTGGTCGGCAGTGTTGTGGTTAATCGCCGGCGGCATTGCTTACACAACAGGCACTTTATTTTTCGCGAACGAGCGACTGCGCTATGCCCATTTTGTCTGGCATTTGTTCGTGCTCGCCGGCACTAGCTGTCACTTTGCGGCCGTGTTCATTTGCGCAAACTGAAAAGCAGGGCGCGTAAGGTTGGACAAGTTTGGCCGCGCGGCGGATTAATTGGCATGCTGTCGGTTGAGCACAACGATCCCATCAACGCCAAAATTCTGGCGATTTCAGAGGACAAAATCGAAGGATTCGTGCGCGAGCCCTTTGAGGAGATTGCGCGGCGATCAGGTGTAGACCTGGATGTAGTTATGGCGCGGATCGCCGCCATGTTGCGCGCGGGAACAATCAGGCGCGTTCGTCAAACTTTGCTTGCAACGAATCTGGCTGAGGGCGCGCTGGTCGCATGGAAAGTGCCCGAGGATAAAATCGATAGCGCGTTCGATTGGATGTTTCAGCGCGATCCTTTTTCTGGCCACGTCGTGCTACGCTCAACCGACACGGTCAGCGCTGGCTCGTACTACAAACTTTGGACAACTCTAAAGGTTCCTCGGGGATTTTCGTTGGAAGCGCATTGCGAATTGCTGGCCAAGAAGATCGGCGCGGAGCGTTTTCGCCTCATGCCGGCAAAAGGAATTTTCACGCTCGGGGTGGGGCATGTTCGCCGCAAGACGATCGAGCCTGGCAGTAAGGCGGAGGAGCCGGCAAAAATGATTCCGGTGCAAATTGTGGATCTCACCTCGCAGGAATGGAATGTTCTGCTTGCGCTTAAGCGCGAATTCAGTCCGGAAGAGATCACGCCAACGCCGTGGGCTGCGCGCGCGAACGAAGCTGATGTATCATTTGAAGAATTCTGTCAGGTTGCTGAGGAGCTGAGTGCCCGAAAAATCATCGGCCGTTTCTCAACTTTTCTCGAGCATGTGAAACCATCGGCCGGCGGTGTCCGTGTCACGAGGTTCAATGCCTTGTTCCACTGGGCTGTGCCGGCCGGTCGTGAAATTGAAGCGGGTGGGCAGGTGGGCCGTCATCACATTCTAACGCATTGCTATTGGCGCGAAGCGGGACCGGAATTTAAGAACGTCAATATCATGGCTGTGGCGCATGGCACGGATAAGCAACTGCTCCTCGATCATAAGGCCGCCATGGATCGGCATCTGCAAGCGAGGGATATCCCGGTTTCGTACACAAATGTTTTCTGGGGCGGACGCAGCGAGATCAAGCCATCGGAGATTTCGCCGCATGTTTATCGCGAATGGTTGGCACAGCAGGCGAAAAGTTAAACGAGTCGTGAAGTTGTAGCCGCGGGTGCTGAACGCGCGGCAACTGCATGTGCGAGCTTGCGATTGGCCGAGGTCAGCGCCCTCGGCTACAGTCAGCGCGCACGAATTGCTCACAATAAGTCCGATCTAAATGCCGCAACACGGCGGTCGCGAACTGCTGGCGATTAATTGATCGATGCAGTGCCATCGCTAGCGAGATTGCCCGATTTTGCAGTTCTGGTGGAAAATCTTCTACCGACTGGTTCACATTAATTCCGACTCCCACAACAGCCAGGTGCGGCGCCTTCTCTTGCGCACGCATCTCCACCAGCACGCCGGCTACTTTGCGTCCGTAAAGCTGAATGTCGTTGGGCAACTTGATCGCCGGTTCGAGAGAAAACTCCATTCGAATGACGTCCGAAATAGCTTCGATAGCCCAAATGGTAAGCCGTCCAGAGTCGTTTATCTGGATTTTTGGACGCAAAAGAATTGAAAACCAAAGGCCTTTGCCTGCAGCCGCTTCCCACCGGTTGCCGCGCTGACCGCGGCCGGCAGTTTGATGCTCGGCAAAAAGAACCAGACCTGCATCCGAGTTTGCCGTCGGGACCTGTAAGATCGCGTCGTTTGTTGAGGTCGTTTGCTCGAGCACAATGATGCGCCGGCCGATCGTGGCACAGGGGAAGTGGCCTTCCAGTTCTTCCGCGACCAGCCGATCCAATATCTCAGCTGGGAACATGCGTCATTTCGAGCGCGATATCGATCGCGCGCGCGGCGTTGGTTAAGGCACCGATGGAAATGTAATCGACGCCCGTGGCTGCCACGCGCTTCACATTTTTCAGTGTGATGCCTCCGCTCGCCTCGAACTGGATATTGTTCCTTCGCAGCGCCACGGCTTCTCGAATTTGCGCCGGTGTCATGTTGTCGAGCAGGATAACGTCGATGCCGGGCGTCTCGACAAAAGCGCGGGCTTGTTCAAGGCCATCAGCCTCTACTTCAATGCGGATGTTTGGTCGCTCATGCCGAAGCTGACGAATTTGATCGGCAAAACTGGAAAGTCCTCTGATGGTGGCGAGATGATTGTCTTTTACCAGCACCATGTCGTACAAACCAAACCGATGATTACTGCCTCCCCCGGCAACTACTGCAGCCTTTTCTAATGCACGTAACCCAGGAGTGGTTTTGCGCGTATCCAGTATTTTGGCGGGATGATCGCCGATAGCGTTAACAAATTCGCGCGTGAGGGTTGCGATGCCGGACAGACGTTGCAAAAAATTCAACGCGACGCGTTCCGCCTTTAGAATTGAACGAGCCAGGCCACGCACCTCGATGATGACGTCACCAGCCGCAACGTCATCGCCATCACGACAATTTGTCTGGATGTCTGTCAAAGGATCGACCTGCCGAAAAGCTTCTGCGGCTGATCCGATGCCGGCAACGATCGCCTTTTCACGCACAATAATGCGTCCGGTTGCGTGCAGCGTCTCAGGCACGAAAAAGTCAGTCGTGACATCGCCGTCGCCGATGTCTTCCTTGAGAGCGGCGGCAATGGGGTCGTATTGTCTTGGCTTCATGAGCTCAGCAGCGATGCCCACGATAATTGCGAAATGCGAGCGGGTCTATTTGACACCGACGTATCAAATACGCTGGAGTCGTAACCCCACCGCCCTGTCCCGCAAAGGACAAAAAAAAGATTCGGGCAGAGCACGCTAAGGAGAAACAACGAATCTAAGAAAATCGTGCTACCACCCGAATCGCCTTAACCTGTTACTTTTGACAGCCGGTCCCGGAGTTCGTTCGAATTTTTTACGAAAAATTCGTGTCTGACCGTAATTCCTGGCCCTCAATGGATTATGCACGCACACGCGGACTAGAGATCGCCGCGCCTGGAACTACAGCAGGTTCTCCTGTCGGTCAGATCCGATTTCGCGCCGCTTCGTCACGCACCTCCTGAAGCAGCGACTTAAACTCGCACTTCTCCAACGCCGCGATCAGGGCAGGATAATCGGGTTCGATTTCGAGCTTATCGATCGGCACAGGCAATTCAATACGACAATCGAGCTCGACCATTTTTCGGTTTTGCAAAACTTGCTCACGAGCGTTGGCGAGCTTCTCTCTCGTTTTCGCGCTTTTCACCTTTTCGATGTTGTTCAGCAAGGGTTCTAACCCGCCAAACTCGCGAATCAATCCGGCGGCGGTTTTGCGACCCAGGCCGATCCCGGGGATGTTATCGACCGAATCGCCGGTCAAGGCGAGGACATCGCCGATCAGCCCCGGTGGAACCTCCCATTTTGCAGTAACCTGGTCTTCACCCAGCAAGGCGAATGCATCCTTCGGCGACGCGAGGTCAGCTTTCGCGGTGGTATAAACTTTCACGCAAGGCCCGACCAATTGATAAAGGTCCTTGTCGTTGGTTGCGAGCACGACTTCCATCCCGGGCCGCTCGCACGCGGTGATGGTGTAACAGCCCATCAAGTCGTCGGCTTCAGTATCGGGGAGAGAAATGTTTCGAAAACCGAGCAAGGGTGTGAGTTGCTGAATGAAATCGAGCTGCGGGATCATGGGCTTGGGCATCTCTTTGCGCGTCTCCTTGTACGCTGGTTGGAGCTCCACTCGTTTCTGCGGCACGCCTTCGTCCCATACAACTGCGCCTAAATCGGGTTGCAAATGTTTCAGCATTAGCCGCAGCGTTTTCGTAAAGCCGAAAATGGCGTTGGTCGGTTCGCCTCGGGAATTGGAGAGATTCGGAATGGCGAAAAACGATCGGTAAACGTAGTAATGACCATCGATAAGCAACAGTTTCATTGGGAAAGGCTGATGCTGGATTCTGAATGCATGATGCTGGATGATCAAGACATGGCGGAAGAATGGATCGTGCGCGTCGAGGGAAAGGAGTATGGGCCAGCGGATATCGAGACGCTGCGTGAATGGAAGAGGGAGGGGAGGCTCCTTCCTGAAAACGAAGCGCGAAAAGCGGGTGCCGATCTTTGGAGCGCAGCGGCGGCGATTCCGGGCTTGTTTAATGTAGGGCCGATCGCGTCGGCGAGCGTCCCGCGGCCGACACAGCCGCCGCTAGAAACGCGACATCGCAGCTTCGGTCAGATTTTGGTGGAGACGCTTCAGATTTACCGCAAAGGCTTCTTTCGATTTCTTGGGCTTACCTTGCTGGTATTATTGCCGTCGCTAGTCAGTCAGGCAATGACCGCAGTAGCACAGACCGGGCGCAGTTCAGATGCCGATGTGCGTGTCCTCGCCGCGGGGGCTTTTGCTCTTTTGATGTTCGTCCTGTCGACCGTAATGTGGCCGGTCTATATCGCGGGTATCCAAATTGTCACTGCTGAGATTGCCGGCGGACGCCGCTCCGGTTTGGTCGCGGCGCTAAATGAAGCTGTCAGATTTTGGCCGCGTGTCGCTGCGCTTTGCATCTTTGTCTACGGCGTGTTCTTCCTGCTGATCGTATTCGGGTTGGTTATCGCAGCCATGGCTCTTGCCGGTGGGTCTTCGTTGTTGTTGATCCTTTTCGCGCTGGGTTTGCTCTTTCTCCAGGTTTGGATGTTCGGCCGTTTCTTTGTCAACGTTCTGTTTTGGCAGCAGTTTGCCGTTCTGGAAAACGCCGCCTTCATCGATTCATTGCGCGATAGCAGAAATCTCGCTCATAGCGGACGCGATCTTCCTTGGTTTAAACGCCCCTTGTGGCGCGGAGCGTTCATTGCGTCGCTTTGGTTCGCCTTTGTGCTGGCAGTCACGCTTGTTTCCGAATGGACGACGTTTCACCACTATTTTGATCAATTGATGACCACACAGGACCCCCAGGCACTCCTGCAACGATTGACTGAAGCTCAACAAGCTCGGGGCTTTGATGTTTCCGCTTTCGTCTTGAATCTCGTGCAAAAAATTCTTCAACCGTTGCTCGGAATTGCGTTCGTTGTGCTCTATCTCGACAGCAAAATTCACCTCGAACGATAGTCGCGACGAAGAACTCGGGACCGCCGCATCCCTATCCACGTCGGCTAATTTATCTGTCGGCTTCGCAGGACAAGTGGCGCGATCGCGCTGAAGTAACGGCTGGTATAAAAAAGATAACCGATGAAAGAAAGCAGTTGGATGCTAATCAACCAAATATGACCGGCACGAGCGATGAAGAATTGAGGCCACCGCCAAATGACGAACGCAGAGAGTAGGTTGAGCGCAATTAGCAGAGGGGCAAGCAGACGAATATTTAGCAACTGATCCGACCTGGCGAACGCGTAAAGGGCGCGCTCGGAATCGGCACGTGATTCAGCGATGCGCGCACGAATCAGCCGCATGTCGTAAATAAACAGCAGCCAAACAATCCCTGCGTACGCAGTGCTTAGTTGAAACCACGCCAAAGGATTATCCAAGCGGCTGAAAAGGATCGCTTCGCCAAGCGCGCAAGCGATGTAGAAAAAGTTGTGACCGAACTCCAGTGGCCATCGAATTAACGTGAGGGTGTGAATGACGGAACGCGACCAAAAGATGAAGATCACACACAAGCCGGCCGCGACGTAGAGAGACGCGCTCATGTGGTTCGTCACCAGCAACCCACGGGCATTGTCCGTCAGGAAAAAGAGTGCAACGCCCTGGATTATGCTCACAAGAGTCAACTCGATGTTAATCACGACCGAGTCGAGCTCGCGGCGACCATCAGTTGGCGCAGTCACGAGCCGACTCGTAACCGCTCGATGATTAAACTGTCAAGATGCTACGGGAGCCGATGATCGGAAATATGTTGAGCAATTAGCGCAATTTTGTCTCGCCTTCCCGCGGGAGCCGCTTGTCCGGATGTGTCACATTAAACCAACGCACTAATCCGAAAGACCAGCTGTCTGGTCCGATAAGAAACTGATTTTACGGATTTTATTCTTATCCGCTCATTGAATTTCCTTGTGGCATGATGCGAGCTACTACAAAGCGCTGAACGAAAAATTCTTCATCCAAGAAAGGAGACTTCAAAATTATGGATCTAATCCGTTATCAACCTCCGGAACTGGCACCTTGGTCCGCCTTGGATCGCTGGAGCAATCTGGGGAACGAACTGAACTCGTTGTTCGAAATGCCTTTGTGGTCGAGCTTCGGACGCGGCGGGCAACTCTTTACCGGTTGGTCGCCTGCGCTCGATCTCACCAGAGCAGCGACAACGTAATCGCTGTAGTCGAATTGCCTGGAATGCGTAAGGAAGACATCGACATTTCTTTGCATGACGGGACACTGACGATCAGCGGCGAGCGCAAGCGAGAAAGCAGGGGCGGCGAGAAAGCTGAGCGCACCGAACGCTATGTTGGCGCGTTCCGCCGCAGCATCGCGCTTCCGACCCGCGTGGACGCAAGTAAGGTGAGCGCCACGTATAAGGACGGAATCCTCAAGATGACGTTGCCGAAGGCTGAAGCAGCAAAACCAAAACAAATCCAGGTCAGCTAAATCAACTGAAACGATTTTCACTATGAATACTCTAACCCGTGAAACCCGCGGTGGTGACCGCGCGCAAACAGAACAGTTTATTGCGCCGCCGGCCAGCGTGACGGAATCGGCTGACGGCTACATGCTCGAGATCGAAATGCCGGGCGTGAAAAAGGACGGCCTGGATATTTCAGTCGAAAACAACGAACTGAATGTTATCGGGCGGCGTTCGCTGCCCGCAGTCGAAGGAACGTTGATTCATCACGAATCGCGTCCGGAAAATTTCCGGCGCACATTCGAGATCGATCCATCAATCGATGCCGAGAAAATCAGCGCCAAGATCGACCAAGGTCTTGTGACGTTGACTCTGCCCAAGGCGGAGCACGTTAAGCCGCGGAAGATCACCGTTTCATAAGGTCAGCTTCGTCGAAAGGCATGGCCGCGACCCGACAGGGTTCGCGGCCTCTTTTCTTTCTTTTCAGGTAGGGGCGATTGGCCTCAATCGTCCCCTCGTCGGCGGCGTGGCACACGCGGCGGGCGCTTCGGGTGAACCGCCCCTTACCTTTTTGTGCTTGGCGAATCTCTGCATGCATCGTACTTAGAGTGCTGCTGCTATGGCGATAAAGACCGAAGAAAAAACAGCCGTTGATAAATTGACTGCGGCGCGAAATAAAAACCTCGATTTGGCGATTCAGCAGATAGCCAAAGACTACGGCGAGGGCGCTATCATGCGGCTTGGCGATGAGAAAATTGTCGATATCGATGTCATTCCTACCGGCAACATTTTGATCGATCGGGCGCTCGGGGTTGGCGGATTTCCGAGGGGCCGGGTGGTAGAAGTTTTCGGCCCGGAATCGTCCGGAAAGACTACGCTTACCCTGACGGTGATTGCTCAGGCGCAAAAGCGCGGTGGGCTCGCTGCCTTCATCGACGTGGAACACGCGCTTGATCCTGCTTACGCGAAACGGCTCGGTGTTAATCTTGATGATCTGCTCGTTTCTCAGCCGAGCTCCGGCGAGGAGGCGCTGCGGATTTGCGAAACTCTGATCCGCTCCAACGCTCTGGACGTGATCGTGGTTGATTCCGTCGCGGCGCTGGTCACCAGAGCGGAGCTCGAAGGCGAGATCGGGGACGCCACGGTCGGCGCGCAAGCGCGACTTATGAGCGCGGCATTGCGCAAACTCACGTCGTTAATTTCAAAGGCGCGGACCTGCTGCATTTTTACCAATCAAATCCGGGAAAAAATTGGCGTGATGTTTGGAAATCCGGAGACGACGCCCGGCGGAAGGGCCTTGAAATTCTATGCCAGTGTCCGGGTCGATATTCGCCGCATCGGCGCAATCAAGCAGACCGACGGCGTTGTCACAGGGAATCGTACCCGCGTCAAGGTCGTGAAGAACAAGGTGGCGCCGCCGTTCACCGAGGCCGAATTCGACATCATGTACAACGAGGGAATCTCCTCGACCGGTGCGCTCCTCGATCTGGCCTTGGAAAAACAAATCGTCGAAAAGCGGGGCTCGTGGTTGAATTACAAGGGCACGCAGCTAGCCCAGGGCCGCGACGCCGCAAAAGAAGTATTGAAGAACGACAAGGCGCTTTACGGGGAATAAGCGACACGAGGCGGCATGCCTTTCGCGCGGAGGCGCAAGCGCATCCAGCAGAGAACGAAGATTAGCGACGCGGAAATCAGAGCACAGATTAGATGCAGTTGAAGATTGCCTTTCAGCGTCGCGCCTTCGAGCTGCCATCGCCAGGCTCCCAGGCCGGTTGCGATCGCCAGCGGGACGGTTAGTGCGGCGCCGAGCAGATTGTAGTAGGCGACCGTTGCAAGAATTGGTTGTTTCCGCCAGACCGCCAGCAAGTCGAAAACAACGCTGGCGATAAACAGCCCGATCGGAAAATGAATGAGGACCGGATGCTGCGCGTGTCCCGCTAGGAGCGCAGCCTTGAGATCAAAGGGATTCACCGCGATCCCGAGAAGTGAGTTCATATTCTTTCGACTCTATGTAGCAGTCGCCTGTGGTGTTTTCGTCCTTTAGTCAACGAGCTAGCTCTTCAGGCATCCATCGCGCCTCACGACTTCACGATGACAATCGTGCCCGTCATTTTCGGGTGAACCGAGCAAAAGTAGGTGTAGGTGCCAGGAGCACCAGCTGTAATCGTGAAGGTTTGATCCGTGTCGAGCGCGGATGATTTCTTAAACTGCTTCTCGACGCTCACAACGGTATGCGGTTCTTCGTCCCGATTCGTCCAGGTAATCTTCTCCCCAGACTTCACAGTTAAGGTCTGGGGATTAAAGGCGAAGTCTTTGATCTCTATTGTGTTTTGCTTGCTACTGGTGTTATCGGCGTCCTTCATCTCGCAAGCGAGTGCGAAGGCGGACAGATTGAGACAACTGAACGCGCACAGTAATGCGATGGTTTTGTTTCTTGGAGTTAGTATAGTCATAGTTAGTTATGGTTCGGTTAGCTGAGGTTGGAATCGACGACGGCGAGATCTGTTTTGCCCTGTTTATACTGAACGCTCGTTAGACCAAGCATGCTGCGTAGCTTTTCAGCCGGCACCTTCATAGGACCAGGAGATGGCGCCGTTCCAGGTGCGGGCTGTGGGAAGGCGGTGGACATCGCTGTGTGGAAAGTGACATTGCCTTCGACTTTCTGAAGCACCTGGTGGATGTGACCGTTCAGCACGTTCCGAGACATTTCACATCGGCCTCGAGCCACTCGAGCTGCTCGTCCCCAAGCTGCCCGAGACCACCGGCTTGAAGATCAAGGACATTGACCATTGCAATGAAATGGACGCCGTTTTTGTTAAAGCTGTACCAACCGGCGCCTTTCGCTTCGACTCGCTTCAGGTACCTTTCACGGTAAAGCTTTCCGCCATCGTTGAGCACATCGTGCTCCCCAGGAACGTAGAAAACATCCTTGGTCCGGCAGCTCTTGAGAACCTCGTC
>QHMR01000066.1 GCA_003217875.1 Verrucomicrobiota bacterium | reverse complement strand
ACGGAAGCGGCCGGTTCCCGAAAGCCCGGGCTGAGAAATGCCGGGCGGAAAGGCTGGCGCAGGCGCATAGACTAACCGCGGCTTGGGTGTCGGCTTTGGCGTCGGCGAAGTTTCAGCTGTTGCCGGCCAGCGGGCCTGAGTATCGGTCGCAACGCGAGATAACAGTGATTCCAGTACAGTGGCAGGACGAGCAGTGGTCTGTTGTCCGGTCGCTGTAAGTACGCCAACGACTTCGCCAATCTCGTTTACGACAGGCGATCCGATCGAACTTGCGGGAGTTGCTCCGGCAATTTCCAAACGATCTGCCTGTTGTGCAGTAATCGTCGTTTGACGAGCGCTGCCGTCATTTCCAGCCAATGCACTGCCGATCATCACAATCCCGGGGGCCGATGACAGATTGCCATTCTTGTGTAGCGCAAGAAACGGAGCGCGCTTGACGTCCGCTTGCAGAACGGCCAGGTCCGATTCTTTCGAAGCCGCGACAATCCCGGTGACGTTGTAGATTCCACCGTCGCCGGTTTTTGCGACAGCATTGACTCCGCCTTCAATTGCGCGTGCTGTGGTAACGAATCTGCCATCTGCAGAAATAAAAAAACCGCTCTGCGTCCGCAACAAATTCCCCTTTGGATCAAAGACTGTGACCAAAATTACTGAAGGCTGGACCGCTTTTTCCAGTTTCGGTAAATCGACCGATGCAGTTTGACCAGGTTTTGCTTCGGGCGAAGGAGTAACTGACGGGACGATGGCCGGGGATTGAGTCGCAGATGTCGTCGGCAGCATTGATGGTGACTGCGCCAGAGGTGACCCGCCGACAACCTGACTCACTGATTTTCGGCCGCAGCCCGCACTCGCGAACACAACCAGCCAAACCGCGTATCGAATAATTAGCCGCAACTGTCTCATTCGGGGTTCAAGCCAATACAGTGTGGAACACGAGGCGCACCTTAATCAAGCAAAGCACGAACCTAATTGCGCTTGAAATAATGAACGGCGCGTTCGCGTTTCTTCGCAGCAGCTTTTGTCATAAACGTGCCGAGATTTCTTCGTTGTACATGCTATCGCAGGCGCGCCTTAAGTTGGCTCTGTGAAATTAGTCGCGCCGCGCCCGGCAGGGTTGCCGTCGCGTCAGTCGGCGCGTTTTCCCGTCGCCGCGCCTTTAAACCAAAGCACGACCAACCCGGCGAGAATTCCAAGATTGGTTGCCAGGTGAGCAGGAAAGCTCCAATTCTGGCTGGCGTGACCGAAACAGCCACAGGTGATATCGAGTCCGCGAACTTTTGCCGCGGTAGTCGCGAGCGTGAAGACCAGGATCAAGGTGGTTAAGATCGATAACGCGCCTCGATATAACGTACGAGCCACCAATGCGAAGCCGCAGAAGATCTCCAGCCACGGCAGGTAGAACGCCAGTGCGACACTGAAAGGCCACGGGAGAATCTTGTAGTTGTCGATGTCGCTAGCGAACTGAACCGGATCGAGTGCCTTGATCGCGCCGGCGTAAATGAAAATGACGGCAACAATGAGATCGACGATGCGCCAGAGTATGTTTGATGTTCGACCTTTGACGTCTGATGTGTTCCCTGCTACGCGAAGTTGAGCGTGCGATGTTGGGGGTTCAGCGTTGGGCGTCGTACTCATCTTTTCTTCAACCACGCTTCCCATCCGCCTTCTAGCACGAACACATCAGGAAGTTGCGCTTCCCTGCGCAGGCGCCGAGCGACTTCCCGGCTGGCATTACAACTGAGGCTACTGCAATAGACGACGACCTTTTTTCCCGGCGACCACACCACTAGAAATTGGGACAGCAAGTCGTTCCATCGGTCTTCATTCAATGATATTGCGTCGGGAACGTGATCGCGCGCGAATTCCTCGTCCGGCCGGGCATCCACCCAGATAACGTTTCCGCCCCACACGCGCGCTTGATCGACAGTAACCATTTCCGACGGCAGGACAGCCGATCGCCACGATATTTTGTGGCGAAAATAAACTGCCTCGCCCACCCCGGGAATGAGCGCTACCGCTGCCAGGATGAGAACCTGCCGGACCAGCGAAGACGTCACTATTTATTGAACGGTCGGTGAATTGGTGATGCGCGCAGTGGCGTAAAAGACCTTCTGTGAATCCTCAGGTTGAATCGTCAGAGTCGAAGCAATGAGATTCTTCGTTTCCTGAGGTTGGACATCGATCTTGAACTCGCCGTTACCCTTTTCCTCCACCTTAGCTTGAAAATCCGGGCTCGATGATGTGACCTTGATATGTTTCACGGTGAAATCCTTGCCGACCTTCACCGTGATCGTCTTAGGGTCCGGCTTGTCGCCTTGCTTCCAGAAAACAAATGTCGGGCTGATCTCCAATTGCTGCGGGATAATCGTCCGGAGCGTGAGGACCGTCTTAGTATTTGTCGGGTCGTCGGTCTCCACAGTGACCGTTTTGACCTGAGTGCCCGTGCGATCGCCAATGTTAAAAGTGGCCGTAATCTCCCCGGTGCCGCCGGCGGGGACTTCGTCCTTCTGTGTTTGCGCAGTCGTGCAACCGCAGGAAGCGTGAACAGATTTAAATCTCACCGGCGTCTTCCCGGGGTTCTGATATTTAAAATGGCCTATCGCCTGTTTGTCGGCAGCCGTTGGATGCAGCTCGAGCGTGGTCTGCTCCCATTTCAATTCGGCGCGTGCGCTAAGGCTGATGAGTATCGACAGGGCAAAAGCAACGATGGGTGTTTTCATTTCTTGGAATAGAAGCGCGTAATATAATCAGCAACTGCGTCCCGCCAAGTGCGAGGTGACATGTCGGTCGACTCCGTGTATTTCGCGGTGGAAAGCACAGAATAGACAGGACGGCGTGCGACCCAGTCGACCATGTCCTTCAATTTAAACGCGCCGACTATTCTGGCTTTCAGCGGAAGGCCAGCCTCGCGACAACAATTCACAGCCCATTGTGCGTATTCCTGCCAACTGCATTCGCCGGCGTTGGCAAAATGCAAAATGCCACCGCAATCGCCTGCGCTGTAGCCGGGGTCGTTGACCCCGGTCTCCGAGCTCACCACGGTTTTACGAAAATGCCCGCCGGGATCACCGATCCCGGCTACAGCAGCGCCTGGAAAAAACTGACGAAGCATCTGCGCGACATCCAGCGTGTACGTAGGCGCCGAAAATTTGTCCGCGATTGCATCCACATTTTCATTTTCCTGCGCTTGCTTGATCATCGCGTCGACGAAGCTCGGCCGGTCGGGACCAAATACCCAGGACACGCGCACGACGAGATGACGATTTTCCGCGGCGAGCACATTCTTTTCTCCGGCTAGCTTCGATGCGCCGTAAACGCTGATCGGATTCGCTTCATCTTCTTCGGTGTACGGTGTGCGTTTCTTGCCATCGAAGACGTAGTCCGTACTGAAGTGAATCAGCTTGGCGGCTTTGTCCCTGCAAATATTCGCAAGAAGGGCCGGCGCTTCGGCGTTAATCAGATAGGCGCGATCCCGCTCGGTCTCGCAAAGATCGACATTAGTGAATGCCGCAGCATTGATTAGTACGTCGAAATTCGTTGGGCACAGCTTCGCGCGCACATCATTCAACTTCGACAAATCAAGTTGCGCGTGATTAAAGCCGACGACGTTGTATTTGTCTTCGTATTCGCGCATGAGCGCAGCGCCTAGCCGTCCGCCCGCACCGATAATCACAATTTTCGTCATTTTGTAGCGGCAATCTCTGATCGTCGTTTCATAAAATCGGCAGTCGCAGACTGCCGCTACAGTTCAATATCTCCCTGCGCGCTCGAGCAAGGGTTGCCACCAAGATGGATTGTTGACGTACCACCGAATGGTTTCGTCCAGACCCTCCTTAAAATTACGGCGCGGTTTCCAGTTCAATTCGCGTTGCGCAACTGAAGAGTCAATCGCATAGCGGCGGTCATGCCCTAGTCTGTCAGGCACAAATGAGATGAGGCTGTGCGGCTTGCCCAGTTGATCGAGAATCATTTTTACCACATCCAAATTCACCATTTCGCTGTCGCCGCCAAAATTGTAAACGTGCCCCGGCTTCCCTTCGAAAAGTGCCGCGACAATGGCGGCGCAATGATCCGTCACATGAATCCAGTCGCGTACGTTCATGCCATCGCCGTAGACCGGCAGCGGCTCGTCCCGAAGCGCCTTGATGATCATGAGCGGAATCAATTTTTCCGGGAACTGCAATGGACCGTAATTGTTCGAGCATCGGGTCACCAGGACGTCCTGGCCGTAAGTCTTGTAAGAGGCAATCACCAGAAGATCAGCACCGGCTTTACTCGCTGAATACGGCGAACTCGGATCGAGTGGCGATTGCTCGGTGAATCTGCCGGTTGTCCCGAGCGATCCGTACACTTCGTCTGTTGAGACTTGAATGAAGCGCTGGATCCCGTGGCGCCGCGCACAATCCAACAGCACGCTCGTGCCGATGATGTTTGTATGAATGAAGTTGAGAGGATCGTTGATGCTGCGATCCACGTGCGATTCTGCCGCGAAATTGATGACCGCGTAAAACCCGTGCTCGGTCATCAGGGCGTCCATTTGGTCGGCGTTAGCGATATCGGCTTTGAAAAATTCGTAGCGTTCGCCATGTTCCTCGACCACGCCATCAAGATTGGCGAGATTGCCTGCGTAGGTGAGCACATCCACGTTGGTCACGAACGCTGGTTTGTAATGGTGCAAAATATACCGAATAAAGTTGCTCCCGATGAATCCGCAGCCACCGGTTACAAGGATGCGCATGGCAGCGCGTACTAGCAGCGCAGAGCAGAGCGCGCCAGCAGAATTTCCGATGCTGCGCAGCCGCCTGGAGCAGTGGAAGCCTCAATTAGCGGAGACAGACTGGATTCCGTGGGCGATCCTGGGCTTAGCGGTGTTCCTGCGCTTTTTCCTGCTGGGCATCAAGCCGCCGCATTTCGACGAGGGCATCAACGGCTGGTTCGTCGATCAGGTGATGAAAAATGGGTTTTATCGGTACGACCCGACGAATTATCACGGTCCGCTTCACTTCTACGTGCTGCTGCTCTTCGAGAGCTTATTTGGCCGGAACGTGTGGGCACTGCGGTTGCCTGTTGTACTCGTAAGTATTGGTTGTGTTTGGCTGGCGTTGAAGTTCGAACCATTGGTGGGACGAAACGTTGCCAGAATAGCCGCGCTGGCCATGGCGATTTCTCCCAGCTTCGTTTTCTACGGACGCTATGCAATTCACGAAGTCTGGCTGGAACTCTTCTCGACCATGTTCATCCTGGGACTACTCGGTCTGTGGAGATTGGGCACGCTGAGTTACCTCTGGTATGCGGGCATGGGACTAGCGGGCATGATTCTGACGAAGGAAACCTATGCCATTCATGTCGCCTGCGCGGTGCTTGCCATTCCAGCACTGGCAGTTTCCATCGCCCTGAGCCGCGTTCCGGATGCCAAGCCGGCAAAGCAAACTTGGAGCTGGATCGATCTCGCAATCGTCCTCATTGTCGGCGCGGTCGCGATCATATTTTTCTATTCCGGAACTTTCTTTAACTGGAGTGGTGTTAAAGGGCTGTATCTAGCGTTCAAAGCGTGGACCGAGACTGGCGCCGCCGGCCACGGCCATGAAAAACCGTGGGATTATTGGTTCAGATTAATGGGCCCATCCTGGGAAGCGGGCGGAACTAATTTTTCTGGTTACGAATTGCCAATGTTGGCTGGATTAATTCTGTGCCTGTTTTGCCAAAAATTTAAGAACCTCAGTCTGCGTTATCTGGCGATTTACGGCGTGGGAAGCCTGATTGCTTACAGCTACGTCAAATACAAGACGCCGTGGTGCATTATCAGTTTTGGCTGGCCGTTCCTGTTTACCTTTGGCGCGGCGATCCTGTTGGTTCGCCCAAAAAACCTGCGGAAAGTGTACATCGCGATAGGTGTTCTTTTGTGCGTTTCGTTTGTTCGATCCATTTGGCTGAACTACTTCCGGTGCTCGTCGCCTACCGAGCCTTACGCGTACGTTCAGACTTACAACGACATCTTTAAGCTAACCAGGCCGCTGCTGAAGCTAGCAAAACGAGACCCGGCGTACTATCACCTCGTCGGCCACTTGATCCGCTCCAGTGTTTACCCGCTTCCGTGGATGCTGGGGGATTTCGATCGAGTCGGTTATTACGAAGGAGGGAACATGCCAGCAAACATCGACGGCGATTTTCTCCTGGTGCAGCAAGACAAAATCAAAGACGTCGAATCAAAGTTGAAAAACGCTTACTACACTGACACTCTCACGATTCGGAACTATCAGGATCCATCGAAGCTTTATTTGAGCGCCAAGGTTTTTAAGGAATTCTTCCCGGGTAAAGCACCGGATTTTGTCGGGAAACCACGAGGCTAGGCACAGCGCGTCTCGATGAAGTGGCTTTCGGCTGTTCTCACTTTCGTCAATCTGTCGGTGGTGTGCGGTCTGTTTCTGGGAATGGCTGGAAGGGGCTTAAACGTGGTGAGCGCGTGGCTCGCGCTGGTGTGCGGCGCCGCATTCGCAGTCGCAGCTTACCTGGGCACTTCTGACACGGCGATTCGAGAGAAGGCTGCGAATCAGCCGCCAGTACGAAAATCTCAAAAGGCTTCAGATCCGGACAGCACTCCGAATGCCGCCACCTGGTCGGCAATCATGCGCTATCGCCATGTATGGTTCTGGGCAGTGGCGGTGTGCTTCGCGATGTTTGCCGTTCGCTCCTTTTGCTGGTTGTTCTACATCGACGGCAGCGATTACAAGATCCAATCGCCCAATAACCTGGGAGATCTGTCGTTGCATCTCACATTGATAAAAAATTTTGCAAACGGCGTCGCGCTCTGGCCGGATAACCCGATCTATGTCTTTAGCAAACTGAGGTATCCGGCAGGGATCGATTTATTCAATGCGCTGCTTTCGCTTGTTCACGTCGACTTGATAACCGGATTGGTTTGGGTCGGTTTGGTCGGCTCGCTCGCAACGTTTTATGCATTCTACCGCTGGGGCGGCAGCTTTGCCGTTGCAGGCTTCCTGTTCAACGGCGGGATCGCCGGGTTCCAGTTCTTCAAGACCTGGAAGTTTTTGGATTATCAGGGCACCGCGGCAGATGTCGCCCACAGGCCGATCGCTTGGAAAAGCATTCCGCTGGCGATGTTCGTGACGCAGCGTGGATGGCTTTACGCGATCCCGGTAGGTTTGGTCCTGCTTTGGCATTGGCGAGAAAAGTTTTTCGGGCAAGGGGCAGCGGTTTTCAAACCATCGAGTGCGGCAACAGAAAGCGGTGGACTAGAGACCGCCGCTCCTTGTGCACGAGGACCTTTGCCCTTCTGGGTCGAGCTCTCGCTTTATGCGTCAATGCCACTTTTCAATCTTCATACGTTTATCGCCCTGACCATCGTCCTGGTATTTGTGCTGCTCCTTGAACGTCCCAGTGAAATCCAGTTTGTCGTGAATACGGCTCGCAAAGATGGCAGCGCCGGAATCGGTCGGCTGATTTCGCACCCGACAATGTGGCCGGAAATTTTCCGCGGCGCGCCTATTCGCAGACACGCCGCGGCGATGCTGGCCATCGCGCTGATTCCAGCAACGTTTTTTGTCTGGCTTGTCACCGATCATTTTCGTGCAGCATCAATACTCCAATGGCATCCCGGCTGGGCGCAGGATTCGCCAGATTTGGCAGCGCCTTTTTTCCGGATGGGCGGAACTGCGAATTTTGGATCGTCCACCATGTTTGGGTTGCTGTTGCAAAAAACATGGAACGGCGTCATCGCTCCATTTTTTCAGTTTTGGTTAACAAACTTCGGCTTGTGGATTCCGCTTGCGCTGGCCCTCGTCGGCTTGGTCGGATGGCGTATTTGGAAATCGGGCTGGCGTTGGGGTGACAGACCTCCAGCGGACGTCGCCTTTGTCTTGCCGGCAATTGTTATCTTCGCCGCGGGGTACTTTTTCAAAACCGCCCCATGGGAATGGGACAACCTTAAGCTCATGGTCTGGGGCTACTTTCTTATTCTTCCCTTTCTTTGGAGCGACATCATCGGCCGCTGGGCCTTTCCGGAACGGGCGGCGATGTGCATTGCACTTTTCGGATCCGGGTTTGTTACTTTGCTGGGTGGACTCTCTGCCGGACACCCGGGCTTTGGACTCATCGAGCGCGCGAGACTCGACTACGCCGGCGCGGCGCTTCGGCCTTTGCCGGTAGAAGCGCGATTCGCCAGTTACCCGACCTACAATCATCCGGTATTGCTGCAGGGCCGGAAAGTTGTGCTGGGATATCCGGGTCATCTCTGGACGGAAGGATTCAATTCCGGCGACGCAAGCAATCGGCTGACAGAGTTAATGAATGGAGCCGCCAACTGGCGCGAAGCCGCGAAAGCTTTGGGCGTCCGCTACGTCTTCTGGGGCCAAGACGAAAAGACCAACTACCAATCAAGCAGCCGGCCATGGGAAGCTACGGCGTTTCTCGTTGCATCCGGCGATTGGGGTGCAATCTACGACCTGGCGCAGCCAGCCCCTCAGCATTGAGGTGCTACGGTTTTCCTGCTAGATGACTATCTCGCGGAGCCGAACTTCCGTCGTACACGGAAAGGATGTGCAAGAAAAACAAAGTAAATCGCGCTCGCAAGATCGGTGAAACTGCAGGGGGGACTCGTTAAGCGCAGTGGGCCGTTGCGTAATGCCGCGAAAACATTTTCGACGGTAAGCGCAGGTGGCATTCGCATACTGGTGTAATGCCGCCCAAAGGCGTGCAGCCGATGCGCGTCAGAAGTGGCAATTAATGGTTTGCCAAACCGGGCTGCCACTCGTTTTGCGCGACGATTTGGATTGAAGAGGCCGACATGAAAATGACAAAACTCAATGGCGTCGAAACAATCGATTTCGGCAAGTAGTCGTGATCCAATTGAGCCTCCAAAAACGTAAAACGGATGCGCGGCAATTGTAAAGATAGAGTTCCCGCGTCGCGTCCGCAGCAGTCGCAGATCATCGAAATCCTTTAAGTCCGCAATTTCGTCGGCAGTAACGTTCAGCACGATCACATCCGCGCCCTGCAACCGCACTTCAGCGGCGGGAATCAGCAGAATGCCCATTGCCGCGGCATCGGCATACACTTCCTTCCGCTCAAACACGGCATCGTGAAGTGTTATCGCCAGCACCCGAAACCCCAGCGAGCGCGCGCGCTCCAGCAATTGATGGGCGGAATAATCCACCGCGTCTTTGGGATCATCGAGAGTGTGAATGTGCAGATCGATTTTGATCCATTCGCCTTGGCCACTCGTGGTTGTGCTCATGTTCGCGCTCGAATTCCTAAAACCTAATCGCGAATCATCGGGATTTCATACGCACCCGGGGTTTTGCCAGGAGATAACGAGCGCGACCAAGAACACAAGCGCCACTTGCAAGCCCTTGCCGCATGCGGAAAGTTTGACGCTCTCGCGCTAAGCTCGGGTGGTGGAATGGCAGACACGTACGTTTGAGGGGCGTATGCCGAAAGGCATGCGGGTTCAAGTCCCGCCCCGAGCACTATTTTACTTTTAACGGTGGATCGGCTTTTCCGAAGACGATGACAGACGAAGCGGCGAAGCCGCGAATCTTACGCCGCTCGCCCACTTGGTTAGCGAACGCGTCGAGCACAACGCGTTCCAGCTTGTAAGCAATTAGACTTTTCGGGCTGTCTGTCTTCCGATAGTCTTTCACGCAATATGGACTCCCTTTATCTGGTCGGCATCGCAGTGCTGGCGCTATTCGCGTTCGTGCTGGCGGTGATTCTTTTTAATTTTTTCGGTCTCT
>QHMR01000065.1 GCA_003217875.1 Verrucomicrobiota bacterium | reverse complement strand
GATGCTGGCAAAAATTTATTCCGCGGCCGTTTACGGCGTGGACGCGTACGAAGTGGAGATCGAAGTGAACGGCGCGGGTGGCGACCCGGTTATTGTCATTGTTGGCTTGCCAGATGCAGCAGTGAAAGAAAGCCGGGACCGCGTCACCACCGCGATCGCAAACAGCGGCTATTATTGGCCACGCGGTCGCACCACGATCAATCTCGCCCCGGCAGACATCAAAAAGGAGGGACCGAGTTTCGACTTGCCAATCGCCCTTGGAATGATTGCCGTGACGGAAGAACTCGACAGTTCGCCGTTCGAGAATTTTAGCTTCGTAGGCGAGCTTGCGTTGGACGGTTCAGTCCGCGCTGTCAAAGGCGTGCTGCCGGTTGCATTGGAAGCGCGTCGACGCGGCAAGCGCGGGTTGTTTGTTCCCGAAGCCAACGCACTTGAAGCGGCGATGGTCGATAAGATCGACATCTACGGCGTGCAAAATTTGCGGCAGACGTTCGCCTTCTTGCGCGGAGAAATTGCGCTTCTGCCGACACGCGCCGATCTGAGTAAATTCTTCGCCGCGCATCAAAGTTACGATGTTGATTTCAGCGACGTGAAGGGGCAGGGGCACGTTAAACGCGCCATCGAAGTGGCCGTCGCCGGCGGTCACAACGTCCTGATGATTGGTCCGCCCGGGTCTGGTAAATCGATGCTGGCCAAGCGCATTCCGACCATTATTCCGCCGCTCTCGCTCGAGGAAGCGATTGAGACGACGAAGATTCATAGCATCGCCGGCTTGCTCGACTCCGAAAAATCTTTCGTTTCGATCCGACCATTCCGCGATCCACATCACACCATCAGCGACATTGGGCTACTCGGTGGCGGCACGTTTCCGAATCCCGGTGAAGTAAGCATCGCACATAACGGCGTGCTGTTTCTCGATGAATTGCCCGAGTTTAAGAGATCTGCGTTGGAAGTACTACGCCAGCCGCTCGAAGACGGGAAGGTCACCGTGTCGCGCGCGGCAGGTAGCGTCACGTTTCCCTCGGAGTTGATGCTCGTTGCGGCGATGAATCCCTGTCCATGCGGCTATTTCGGCGACTTGAAGCGCGAATGCCGTTGCGGACCGCTTCAGGTGCAGCGATATCGGCAACGCATCTCCGGTCCATTGCTCGATCGCATCGATCTGCACATTGAAGTGCCCGCGGTCGAGTACCGCGACGTCGCCAGCGAGCGCGCTGAGGAAACTTCAGCTACTATCCGGGAGCGCATCATCCGGTCGCGGCAGCGCCAGCAGGACCGTTTTCGCGATGAGGCGAAGGTAAACTGCAACGCGCGCATGGCGACGCGTCACCTCAAACAACATTGCAAGCTCAGCCAGGACTCGCAGGAACTGATTCGCGTGGCCATGAACGAATTGCACTTAAGCGCCCGCGCTTACGATCGGATTTTAAAAGTCTCGCGCACAATTGCCGATCTTGATGACAAGATCGACATCTCACCCGAGCACGTGAGTGAAGCGATCCAATATCGCACATTCGATCGCACGCTGTGGGTGTAGGAGGTATCTTTGACGGCGGCAAAACTTTTTTGCGCAGCAGTGATCGCTCTGACAGCATGCAGTCGAGCCGATGTAAAAGTTTCGGGTCCCTTGCCGCAACGCGGCTATATTTGGCAGAGAGAATGGACTCCAGCGGTGATCGGCGCCCTGGCTGAGGCCGACCGAACGATGGACGGCGTCGTTCTTCTCGGCGCGGAAATCAGTTTCGCCGCAAAAAAACCGGAAATCGCCAGAGCGTCGATCGATTGGGCAGCGGTGAAACGGCAAACCGACCACTGCTCGGTGGCGCTTCGAGTTGCGCCGTTTGCCGGGCCATTTCGCGAAGACGATGCAACGGCGCGAGCGATTGTCGATCTCGCAAAGCAAATTCTCGATGAAGCCCATTCCCACGACGTGAAGATCGAAGAGTTCCAATTGGATTTCGATTGCGCACAAAACAACCTGCGAGATTACCGCGGGTGGTTGCGAACGCTGCGAGGCGCCGTTCATCCGGTTCGTTTTGTAATCACAACGCTGCCGTCGTGGTTGGACCATCCTGACTTTCTTGCGCTCATTCGGGAAGCGGACAGTTATGTCTTGCAGGTCCACTCAATTCCAATCTCATCCACTCGTGTGACGTTGTGCGACGCGCGTTTGGCGCGACAATGGATATCCAAGGCAGCAAAACTTGGGTTGCCATTTTCGGTCGCACTGCCGACCTATCATTGCAGCGCCGGCTACGGTGCTGATGGAAAATTGTTGAGCGTAGCAATGGACAGCGTTCAGCCGGCGTGGCCCCCCGGCACGCGGATCTTGGAATTTGGCGCAGACCCCGACGAGATTGCGGCGCTGGTGAACGAGTGGCAGCAGTCGCGCCCGCCGCAATTACGGGAATTACTTTGGTACCGGATTCCGATCGCAACCGACATGCGCAACTGGCGCTGGGTCACGTTATCGGCGGTCATGGCTGGACGGTCTCCCGAACACAAACTCAACGTCTTACAGGAGGGTGAGAACCCAATCGATCTATCGATCTTCAACGCAGGCGAAGCCGATGAGCAATTGAATGCAAGCGTGACAGCAACGTGGACTGGCACAGAATTGACCGCCTCGGACGCGTTATCCGACTGGAGTGTTCGATCCGAACATGGCCGCGCCATTTTCAATGTGACCACATCAAAAAGCGTGCGATTGCCACCGGGCGGAACGCGGAAAATAGGCTGGCTTCGTTTCGACCGAACTACTAATCTCCGGACTGAACTCTCAAACCAAAGTGAGCCGCTTCGCTAAATTGCTGGCGACAGTTGGAGCGACCATCTGCTTCGCGGGCGGATTGCACGCGACCGGCTATTTCGAGCCGCAGGTTTATTTGGACCAGGGCGGCAAAAATGTAGATGGCACGCCGGAATTTTACTGGGGACTCGAAGTGCGCCGGCTCGCGAAAGAATTTCATCCCTCGGAGAAACTCGTTGTGCTGGAAAAACCGAAGCCCGAAAGCGACGAAGAGACGTCAGAGAACAAGGCCGGCACTCAAGACACTGACGCCGCGGACCTGAAGGATTTTGAGGCGGCGTTAAACGAAGGACGGATCAAGCCGCCAGACCCGAAGAAAGCGACAGAGCTGAACAAACTCGCGCGCGACACGATCACGAGCAGTTCGCCAGTCGAAGAGTTCGATTCTGAGTTTGCGGATTATCACCGCGGCGCGTCCGCGTATCTGAACAAGCAATGGGATCAAGCCCGCAAGGCGTGGGAAGATTTGCTCAAACGCCCGGAGCAAGATCGACATTATCGCACGGTTTGGGCTGCGTTTATGCTCGGAAAACTTGCGCTCAAGACGAGCGATTATAAAAGCGCGTCGGAATGGTTCCAGCGAACGCGCGAATTGGCGGCGGCCGGATTTGCCGACTCGTTAGGCCTGGCGGCGGAAAGTTACGGTTGGGAAGGGCGAAGCGAATGGAAACAGGACCACCCGGAAAAAGCGGCACCACTGTTTTTGACGCAGCTTGCACTGGGCGACGCGAGCGCGGTCGTCTCCCTCAAAGCACTGATTCCGGATCGCGAGCCGATCCGAGAATTGTTGAACTACGGTCCCGAACTCGACGAGCGAGAGAGTTGGAACGAGGAACAGAAACGCGAACAGGAGCAAAAGGAAATTTCGAAACTAAAAGCGGCGGCCCAGGATCCGTTGCTCCGCCGCTTGGTCACAGTTCACATCCTCGCGACGGCCAGTTCGCCCGATCTTTATTCCGGCGATTCAAGCGCTGCGCCGGTGAATCGTTGCGCGCGATGGTTGAACATCATCAAACAAGCCAACATCGGGAAAGTTGAAGACGCGGAGTATCTCGGCTGGGTCGCTTACAATAACGGCGATTACAAAGGCGCCGCGCATTGGCTGGAATTGAGCAAGGGCGACAGCGGCGCTGCCTTGTGGTTGCGAGCGAAGTTGCAACGTCGCGCCGGAAAACTCGCGGACGCGGCCAACACGATGGCGCAGGCCGTGGAATGGTTGAAGAGCTCACCTGCCTACACCGCGCCCGGAGGAGTGGACGAAACATGGACCGAGTACGACTTTTTTCCGGAAGGCTATCATTGGGGCTGGGGCCAGAGCTCACACGGCGATCTCGGCGGACTTCGTCTTGTCCGCGGAGATTTTGTGCAGGCACTGGACACATTTTTAAAAGGGCATCTCTGGAACGATGCGGCATTTGTTGCTGAACGCGTGCTCACTGCCAGTGAGTTGAAGCAGTACGTCGACGCGTTGCCGCCAACCGAGCCGCCCAAAGAAGGCGAAGATTACAATGCGAAGCTCAGATATTTGCTCGGGCGCCGCTTGGTTCGAGAGGACCGCTACGCCGAAGCCGCGCCTTACTTGCCAAAGCCTTACGACAAGGTGCTTGAAAAATACGTAAAGGTTTTGCAGGACGGCGCGAACGAAAAACTTTCCAAAACCGAACGAGCGCACGCCTGGTTTACCGCCGCGTGGATTGCGCGCTATGACGGAATGGAACTGATGGGAACGGAAGTCGCGCCGGACGCGTTCGCGGAAAGCGGCGAATTCGAAACCCCGGACATCGCGAAACAACTGCGATCCGGCGTTTATCAAACAGTTTCGTATGACAAAGACGGCAACGAGAAAAAGAAGAATCTGCGGGTCGTGTTGAAGGCCTCACCAAAGGAGATTCGGCGATTGAATGCGAACAAAATCAATCCCGATATCCGTTTTCATTATCGCCTCGTTGCCGGCGCGCTTGCCATCAAAGCCGCGGCGCTGTTGCCCACCGATTCAGAGGAATTGGCCGACGTCGTGAATCAAGCGGGCCTTTGGGTGAAAGATCGAGATGAGAAGACGGGCAACCGTTATTACCAAATCATCGAGCAACGCGGCGCGAAGACGAACATCGGCCGCGCCGACATTGCCAAGCATTGGTTTGTCGACCAAAGCGGACCGTGGAGCACCGCTGAAGAAGAAGCGTATCGCGCTTTGCACAAGCAACTGGAGCCGGAGCGCTCATCGGAATAGTTCGCGCCAGCTTGCCCAGCAGCGTGCGCACCATGATAGACTTCGCGCGTGCGATTGTCCGATCTTAACTGGCAAAAGCTTTGCGTAATTCTTGGTGCGCCATTCCTTTTACTCACTGGCTGCAAGAGCGCGATCGACCGCGTGCTCGAAGAGACTTTCGAACGGCTCTACACGATTGAGCCGACGGCAAACATAACCATTCAGAACGGCGATGGAGCCGTCCTGGTTTATGGCTCAAACGTGAACGAGATGCGGGTGGACGCCGTCAAGAAAGCGTACAGCCGAGCGCGGCTGACGCAGATCGCAATCGATGTTACCACGAAGCCGGGCTCCGTTTCCATTACCACCAAATTCCCTCCCAAACCGAAGTGGGGTTTCTTCGACAGGTCTGGCACGGTTGATTACACCATCGTTGTTCCAGCGACGGCCACCATCTCGGGACTAGAATTGGATGTCGGCGAAATTGTGCTGGATGGAATGCGCGGGTCAATGACGCGCGCCCGGCTAGGTGAAGGCCACATGTTTACTCGCAACTGTTTTACCAACCTGGACCTCGCAGTGCGGCGCGGCAATCTCATCGTCTCCTATGATTGGTGGGAGGAAAGCAGGTTCTCCGCTGAGGCAAATGTCGCCGAGGGAAACGCATGGATATATCTTCCCGGCGACGCCGTTTTCCATCTTCTTGCCAAAGCAGCACAGGGGAAAATCGGCAATGATTTTGAAAGTGCCGCAGTTGCTGAATCAGCAGCGGTTGCCGGTACGAAAGCGGACACACTGGTGCACGGTGGCGACGATGTCAGAATCGACATACGGGTAGCGGACGGCAACATCAAAATTGTCAAAGCCAACCCGCAGGAAAACTGATTTGAACAACCCGAAATCCGCAATCTAAAATCCGCAATCGGCATGCCATCCTTCGACATAGTCTCAGAAGTGGACAAGCAGGAGATCGACAACGCGATTAATCAGGCGCGGAAAGAGCTCGCCACTCGGTTCGATTTGAAGGATGCGCAAACGGAAATCGTTTCGGAAAGGGACAAGCTTGTCTTGACGGCTGACGATGGGGCACACCTGAAAGCATTGCGAGACATTGTCATCGGCAGATTGTCCAGGCGCGGGGTCGATCTGCGCAATATCGAACAGGAAGACCCCGCCATCTCATCGGTCGGACATGCTCGGCAGGAACTGAAAATCGTGCAGGGCCTTGAGGGAGACAAGGCAAAAGAAATTATTCAGGCCATCAAGTCACAAGGTTTCAAAGTGCAAAGCCAATTACAGGACCGGCAGATTCGGGTCACCGGGAAAAAGAAAGATGAACTCCAAGCTGTGATTCAATTTGTGCGCAGCCGCGACTTTGGCGTGGCAACAAATTTCAAAAATTTTAGAGACTGAGCGGAAACCACGAATCAACACGAATCGACACAAATCTAATCTCTGATCTCCGATCTCTGACTTTTGACTTCTGATTTCTCATTATCCGCCTTGCACCGGCGGCATGATTGCAATCTCCTCGCCCGGTTTTAGCTTGTAATTGCGATCCACAAATTCCACACTTGCGCCGATCAAAATACTTTTGTCGTGTGAGCGAAGCGCCGGTTGCTGCGAATAAAGTTTCTCGATCAAGTTACGCACTGTCGCGTCTTCGGGAAGATCAACCTCCATTTGGCGCATTCCAGTGAGGTCGCGCAGTTGCGCATAAAACTGCACCCGCACTTTCATCGTAGTATTCCGGCGTTGTTCAGCGCGTAGGCGCGACGTGTTTGTAGATAATCTTCCTGCATCGCTTATTTATGTCATGTCGAGCGGAGTCGAGACATCTCTGACATTTCCCACGGCTACCCAAAGAAGCTAGAGATTCCTCCACTTCGGTCGGAATGACAAAATAGCATGTTGGAGGCGTTTACCCATGAGCATCTGCCACGAGCAACTCGAAGTTCGCACCAAAGGAAAAGGACTGTACGAAATCACGGACGATGTGCAGGCGAAGATCGACAGGTGCGGAGTTCGAAATGGGACACTGACTGTCTTTGTTCAACATACCAGTTGCAGCCTTCTCATCATGGAAAACGCCGATCCGACCGCCCGCCGCGATTTGGAGGAGTTTTTCGATCGCATGGTTCCCGAGGATGCCGATTACTTTACGCACGGTTCCGAAGGCAGCGATGATATGCCGTCACACATCAGGATGGCGCTGACCCGTACGAGTGAGACAATACCCGTGGTGGATGGAAAAATACAGCTCGGCACGTGGCAGGGCGTTTTCCTGTTCGAACATCGCCGCGCGCCACACCGGCGAAAAGTTTCCGTCACGATCATCGGCGAAATGTAGCCGCTTCGCTGCCTGGCGCGCCGTAGCCTTGGCGAAGGCCGGCGCGTATTCCAATATCGCCTGCGGGTCACAGAGACGCGGCTACAGATAAATCGCGTCCACCAGACGCAGCGATTTTTCGTTCGGCAGAAGCGATTGCTCCATTTGATTCATAACGTAGGCGAACGCAATCCGGTTTTCGGGATCACAAAAGGCGTGACTGCCGCCTGCGCCGGGATGTCCAAAGGAAGTTCGTGATGGGCCAAACATTCTTCGCGCTGCGTTTTGTGAATCCTTCATGAACCCGGCCGAAAACGCTGTTGGAATCTGAAAAACCCGATCGATGCCATCCGTGAGAGTCACCCTCATCAATTCGAGCGTTTCTCCTGAGAAGAATGCCTGGCCATCGGCCTTTCCGCCGTTCGCCAGCATCGAATAAAATTTGGCAAGTGCCGAGGCGCTCCCGATCCCGCCAAAGGAGACGATCGGTTGCGCACGAATGGCGGGAGTATTCATCGCGCTGACCGCGTTCAATCCGTGAGCGGACGTGAATGTCTTGCGCGCCAGCGTGCCGGGCGTAACGAGATCGGCGTAAAACTGCTTCGGTTCGGGTGCTTTGCCAATCTTTGGAACGTACATCGTGGCCAGAGAAGAAATCCAAACGTGCGTGCGTGATAACCGTGAGCAGTCCCTGATGGCCACAACGGCTTTTGCACCTCCAGTGCTCCGATCACTGCGTCATAATCCAACACATCGACTCGCCGATCCAAAGCGCAAAGTCCCGCCTGATGCGAAAGCAACTGTGCAATCGTAATTTTTTCTTTGCCAGCCTGTGCAAACTCGGGCCAGAACTCCGCTACGGGTCGGTCGAGGTTGATTTTGTGTTCCTGCACCGCATGCAAGAGACATGCGCTGCCGATTCCTTTCGTCGCCGACCAAACTAAAACGAGTGTGTCGCTCATCCACGGATGTTCCCGACGCGCGTCGCGAAATCCGCCGCAAAGCTCTATGATCGGCTTTCCATTTTGCCAAACCGACACCGCAGCCCCTAGCTCGCCAAACTTCTCGAAATTCTCTCGGAACAGCGGTTTCAACCTCTGAAGAAGCTCGGCGCT
Source organism: Verrucomicrobiota bacterium (assembly GCA_003217875.1). Lineage (GTDB taxonomy): Bacteria > Verrucomicrobiota > Verrucomicrobiia > Chthoniobacterales > UBA10450 > Udaeobacter. The sequence continues at coordinate 5,270 of QHMR01000065.1, read as the reverse complement.
TGCCAGTTGCATCGATCGAATCTGTAGTGGCAGGTGTTTCCTCTGCAATATCGAAGGTGCAACCGGCACGGCTGCCGCCACAGCTTTGCGGGTTCTCGCTACAGCAACAGCTCTTCCAATTCGGCAAGCCGCCGTTCGAACAACTTCAACGTGCTCTCGATGGGCGCAGGCGTAGCCATGTCCACCCCTGCCGCTTTCAATGTCTCCAGCGGAAACCTCGATCCACCCGAGCGCAAAAAATTGAGATACGGATCCATGCTGCCTGAATCGCCGGAAACCACGCGCTGTGAAAGCGCGACCGCCGCGGAAATTCCTGTCGCATATTTGTAAACGTAAAAGGCGTGGTAGAAATGCGGGATGCGCAGACACTCGAGATCGAGCTCGGGATCGAGCACGAAATTTTCGGCGAAATAAGTTTCAAGAAGTTTGTGATATTCGGATTTGAAACTTGCGAGGGTCAACGCATTGCCGCTTTCCTCGACGGCATGAATGTTTTTTTCGAATTCAGCAAACATAGTCTGCCGGAAAAGTGTGCCGCGCAGGTCGTCAATTTGCCGGTTGATGATGTAAGCCCGCATCTTCGGGTCGCTCGTTGTCTCGAGCAGATAATGCGTGAGCAATTCTTCGTTAAATGTCGAGGCCACTTCAGCCAAGAAAATCGGGTACTCGTAATTCTGAAACAGCTGTGATTTTTGCGAGAACCAGCTGTGCATGGAGTGACCAGCCTCATGCGCCAGCGTGTAAACATCCGCAAAGACGTCCTGTTTGTAATTCATCAGGATGTACGGTGGCCCGCCGTAGCTTCCAGACGAAAACGCGCCGCTTCGCTTGCCTTTACTTTCGTACCGATCACACCAGCGCTTCGCGCGCAAACCTTGTGCCAGGACATCGACGTATTCCTTCCCGAGCGGAGCCAGTGCGCGTAAGACCATTTCAACGGCATCATCGAAAGTAAAACGCGTCTCAATTTCCGGAACGAGCGGGACGTACGTGTCGTAATGATGCAGCTCGTGCAAACCAAGAACGCGCCGGCGTAGATCGAAATACCGAAAGAGCGGTCGCAAGTTCGCGCGGACTGAATCAATCAATCCATCATAGACTCCGATCGGCACATCGTCCGGGAAAAGCGCCGCTTCGAGCCCAGAGGAATAATGCCTTGCTCTTGCATGAAACACATCCGCCTTGACGGAGTAGGCAAGCGACGCTGCAAGCGTGTACTCGTGGTCGTGAAATTCTGCATAAAATTGATGGAAGGCGCGCTTGCGCAGCACAGGATCACGCTTCACCAAAAAAGAGCTGAACGAACTTTGGGTCAGCGGTTTTTCACGCCCCTTCTCGTCGACCAAGGCGCCGAACTTCATGTCCACGTCGGTCAATTGAGAAAACGTGTCGTCGTAACCGCTGAGCGCGACGTTGCCCAGCGCCAGGATGCGTTCCTCGGCCTCTGAGAGCACATGCGGTTTCATCCGCCGAATTTTCTGCAACTTGATTCGCCAGTCCTTCAATACTGGATCAGCAACGAACTGCGCGAATTTTTCGTCGTCGATCGCCAGGATTTCTGGAACAACAAACGCTGCCGCTTCACCGATTTTGGTTAGCAGGTTCTGAACCTGTCCGATCCGTGCGAGGTATTCGTTGTTCGTGCTATCCTCCGCCAGCTGCAACGACGCGTAGTGATAGACGCGCTCCATCTTCAACTCGAGCGATTTCTCAAATTCCAGAACCGCCGCCAGCGTTTGCGCCGACTCACCTACTTTGCCCTTCCACTCCTGAAATTTCGGGTAGGTGCGCTGGAGCCAGGCGAAGTCCTCCTGCCATTTGCTTGTGTCGATAAAAAGATGAGAGAGGTCCCACTTGTCAGAATCGGGAACTTCAGAGCGAGTCGGGACTGTGGAAGACATTCAGTAACAAGATGAATCTGGAAACCAGGAAGCCAAGAAGAGAGTCAGCTAGTCCTGCAAAAATTCCCTGAATTCCTGATTTCCAGATTAATTGTTGAGTTCACGGATGGCCGGATGCAGTGCGATCAATTTGAGCGCGCGTAGGGTCAATTCCTTGCCGGGCGCAATCTTGTGCCATGGTGACGCACCGGAAGGATGTGGCAACGGAATCATATCGAAGCGGCGTCCCGCGCGCTCAACGCGAAATTTTCGACCGATCACTTTTTCCAATTTTGCACAGTCGATGAACTGCACGATGGCCAGTCTGCCAACTGGAATGATAAGACGAGGCTTTAAGATTCGGATCTCGTTCTCCATCCACGAGGAACAATTGCGAACTTCATCCGGCGCCGGAACGCGATCTGTGCCGCCGGAATTCTTTCCCGGAAAACAGCGGCAGACCGCCGCGAAATAAATTTGAGATCGAACAGCGGCTTCATTCATCGCGCAGAATTCTTCGAACCAGCGGAAAAGCGTTTTGCCCGCGGTATGTGCAAAGGGTCGTCGCAAAACCGGCTCTCTAGGTCCTGGAGCCTGCCCAACAAGCATGATGTCGCTCACGATTGCGTCGCCTGAAACCGGCGTTGATTGCATCCGCGGGCAACGGCGGCATTTGAGCAAGGACCCGACATGCTGCTCAAGGGATTCCTGTCGACTTAGTCTGGTCATACCCAAATCTTAAAAGCGATGCGCCGACGCATCGCACTCCAAAAGCACTTCGTGCGAAACGAGACAAGCCGGTGATTGGTTTCGCGAAGCTTTGGGAGTGCGTGGCCTTCCTCGCGCCGCTTTTAGCGTCGGAAGATTGAGAAGATCGACAACAGCAAGCTTAGAACAATGCTGAGGATGACGCAGGTGACGATTGGGAAATAAAATACCGAATGTTCGCGCTCGATCCGGATATCGCCCGGCAAGCGTCCCAGCCACTTCGGCGCAAACCCGCTCCACATTACCAGTCCGACGAGCGTCGTAATTACACCGATGATCACGATGAATTTCCCCAGGTCGCGCATGATTCAAAAAGTTGCGCGAACTGCCCCAAGGCACAAGCTTGAGAGTAAATGCCGGTACAGTTTCGAGATTATTACGAGACACTCGGTGTTCCGAAAACGGCCACCGAGGATGAAATCCGCAGCTCGTTTCGCAAGCTGGCACGGAAGTATCATCCCGATGTCGCCAAGGACAAAAAGGCCGCCGAGGAAAAATTTAAGGAAATCAACGAAGCCTACGAGGTGCTAGGCGACCCGGAAAAGCGCAAGAAATACGATCAACTCGGCGCCGATTGGAATCGACCGGGCGGGTTCCAGCCGCCGCCTGAGTGGCAACGGCAGGGACAGCAACCCGGCGGCGGATTTTATCAATGGGGCGGCGACGGCGGCGGCGTTCAATTCGAGTTTGATGGCACAGGGTTCAGCGACTTCTTCGAAGCATTTTTCGGTGGCGGGCGCGGCCGCTCTGCTTTCGGCGGATTTGGCGGACGTCAGGCGACGGCGGAGCGTGGCGCAGATGTCGAAGCGGACATCATGGTCACGCTTGAAGAAGCGTTGCACGGATCGACTCGAACAGTCTCTCTGCGCCGAGCTGGCTCGAACAAGGTGGAAAATTACCAGGTCAAGATCCCGCGGGGTGTTCATGAAGGGCAGCGAATCCGTTTGCGCGGTCAGGGCGAAGCTGGCGTCCGTGGAGGAAAAAGCGGCGATCTTTTCCTTCGCGTGCGTCTGGCGCGGCACCCGGATTTTACAGTCGAAGGAAGCGATTTAATTCACGAGGTGAAAATCGAGCCGTGGCGCGCAGTGTTGGGCAGTGAACTGGTCGTGCCCACTCTGGAAGGCAATGTCCGCCTGAAAATTCCGCCAGGCACTCAGGGTGGGCAGCGGTTGTCTGCGCGATCCATGCGCCCAGCGGCGCGATTGCCAGCGCAAGTCCGAGAAAGAAGTGCGTCGCACTGGTGAACCGTTTAGTGAGCGAATAAAAAAAAATCACAAACAGAGCAACCGGCGCGAGGATGAACGTCAGGCGATTGATTGCCGCTGCCGATGCGACGAATCCTGAAGAAGTGAATACGAGCAAAGTAAAAGAGTTGCTCGGCTCGCTCGGGCACGAAGTGAAAGACTTCGGCACGTTCAGTGAAGACCCAGTGGACTATCCGCTTTTCATTCGCCCGGCAGCGGAAGCAGTAGCACGCGGAGAGTGCGAACGAGGCATTGTTTTTGGCGGTTCCGGCAATGGCGAAGCGATGGTGGCGAACAAGGTGCACGGCGTGCGCTGCGCACTTTGCTGGAACGAAGAGTCGGCCCGCCTCTCGCGCCAGCACAACGATGCTAACGTCCTTTCCATGGGTGAGCGCCTGATCCCCGAAGATCTGGCGCTAAACATCGTGCGCATCTGGCTCGAAACCGGCTTCGACGGCGGGCGGCACGCAAGACGCGTGGCAATGTTAAACGCCATGTAGGTAGCTCGCGGTTCACCTGAACCGCCTCGGGCGACTGAGGTCAATCGCCCTACCTAGATCAATCGATCCGCGCAAACCGCGAGCAGAAATATCGCGCTCACAAATGCATTGCTTTGAAAAAACGCGCGATTGATTCCGGCGAGATCGAGTTTCTCGATTTTGTGTTCGTAAACCAGCGCCGCTGCAACCAGAGGCATCGACCAGTAATAGAACGCACCCAGCTTCGCTAGGAGACCAAAACCGATCAACGCAGCAAATGTGAGAAGATGTAATAGCTGCGCCAGACGTAGGCTGCGTGCGATACCCAGTTTCACGACAAGCGATCGAATGCCTTCGCGCCGATCGAATTCGTAATCTTGGCTCGCATAAATCATATCGAATCCCGCGACCCAACAAATCACGCCCGCCGCGAGAACAAGCGGCGTAAGATCGACGCGGCCAGTCTGCGCGATCCAGGCGCCAACCGGAGCGATGGCGAGTGCTAATCCAAGAAAGAAGTGCGTGGCGCTGGTGAATCGTTTCGTGACCGAGTAGAAAAAAATGACCGCGAGCGCAAGCGGCGCGAGGATGAAAGTCAGTTGATTGATTGCCGCTGCGGCCAGAACAAACCCGACAGAACTCAGAACCAGCAAAACCGACGCACCGGATTTGGAAATCAGCAGGTGACGAGAGGCCGTCCGCGGATTTCGCTGATCAAGCGACCAATCGACTAGCCGATTGAAAAGCATCGCCGCCGTGCGCGCAAACACCATGCAGAGGAGCACTAACAGCAGAATTCTCAACGACGGAATGCCGTTCGCGGCCACCACCAATACGCCCAGAGCAAACGGCAACGCGAAGACGGTGTGCGAAAAACGGATCAGCCGCAAAAAGCGAAC
>QHMR01000064.1 GCA_003217875.1 Verrucomicrobiota bacterium | reverse complement strand
TTCTCCGCGAATAAGCTGATCGGTGGAAAGCCGATAGTGGAAGCTGGTTTGATCGGGGCCGTGTTGCCGGTCGCTGTTGTGGCGCAGTGGAGGATCGCAGCTTTTCCTGCGCCTTGGACGCGCGAATATAAATTCTGGCCCGCCGCCGCGCGGATCGACAATGTTTACGGCGACAGAAATCTGTTCTGCTCTTGCCTACCAATCGAGGAGTTAGTGTCCGCACATTTGAGGAATTTCAGAGCGGTTTGCGAAGTACACCGGACTTTAAAGCGAAGCTTGCGGCTGAAGCACTACTTAAAGCAATAAGCAGGCGCGCCACTCAACCCCGCCAAAAAAATTGCGCTACGGCTCCTTGAAATCGCCCGCGTGCTCGTGCGCCTCGATCATGTTGCCAGGCTCGTCGAAAACGCGAATCACCGCATCATGTGACCGGCTGTTAAACTTCGCATACCCGATTAACGTTGTGGACTGCATCCGGTTCGGCATATCACAGGCCGATAGGTGTTTTCGGGCATTCAGCACGGCGTTCATTGGCGCCCTCTGCTGACGCGCGCGCGTGCGCGCGTGCGCTTGGAATAGCTCCTCCTGCGCAAATGTTGTTCTTTTAGCGCGACGAAGTGAGGCGGTGGGCAACGTTGCTTATGGGCCGATGTCATCCCGGCGATGTCGAACACGTCTTGGCCCAGCCATTTCAGGGCAACTTCGTGCTTTGATTGGACAATTGGTGGTAGCTGTTTGAAATCGCCTACCGCGATCACATTTCGATCCGCGAGACTTGCAGCGACCCAAAGCGCCGGAATCGGCGCCATTGATGCTTCGTTCAGAATCACAGTGTCAAAGCGCCTTGACTGGATTGTATCGCGCAAATACGCGCGAGTAAGGGTCGTCGCGATTACGCGTGCTTCCGAGATGATAATCTGTTCAACGCGCTTCAGCTGATCATTGATTGTGTCAATCTCGCCAGCAATCTGTCGCAAGCGTTCGTCGACGTTGTCTCTAGTCTGACGCAGCTCGTCCAAGCTACGGTTCGACACTTCAGTCCTTGCCTTGTCATATCCATTTCGTAAGACTGCCAGCATGTTCCCCGCGCCTCCATCGCAATCCTCCGCTAATCCGAGCACCCGAAGAGCCTTAACCCAGCCGCGAAGCGAGAAGTCGAGTGTGGCGCGTGCTTCTCTGGCTGCGCGTTCCGAGAGCTCGGTTTCGTCCTTCGATTTCCTCAGCTGTTGATCAAAGGCGAAACACCACGCTAGAACTTCATCAGGTGAAAAACGATGAGTTGTCCGAAATGCTTCAATCCGGCGAAGCGCGTCTGCTAATCTTATCTGTAAACGCTTACTTTCTTCGATTACTCGCGATCGCTCTCGCCAAATTGATACCAGATCACTCCTACGCGAATTGACAATAGCCTGTTGCTGTTCAGGCTTTGGCAGTCCCTTCCACAAGCGAGTAAGTCCGTTAGCAGCAGCCGATCGAGTGTATAGACGTTCTGCCTCCGTTAGGTGTTTTTCAGCGGCTACAACTTTCTGGTTGATGTCGGCTGCGGTTTGCGTGTTCGTTGCGAGCAATGCGCGCACTCCGTTTACGTCTAGCGCAAGTTGTTTAACGAGGACGGCCTCGTTAGCGATCCCTCTCCATCGAGATTCGTCTTTTCGTAAGTTCTCGAATGCAGCACGGCTTTCGCGCGCGCCAGCTTCAAGCGACTGGACCGAGTCCAGGTTTATGGAAGCGCGGTCAAGATCTGACGCGGCCTCGGTAGCCCATTCGTAAATTGCGATAAGACGCTGAACGTTCAGAGACTCTCCTGTCTTCTCAATCCGCTCCTGTTCAAGGGTCGAGCTGCGCGCAGTAAGTTCAGCGGATCTTTTCTCGACATTAGTCGCTAGCAGCAATTCAGGCTTTGCTTCGAATCCTTTGTTATCTTTTGGGACGCCAACACGAAGCACGCTACCATCCTTTGTTTCATCGCCGAGCCGTTCCGCAATTCTAAGTAATGCTCCGTCTACGGCAATGTTTGTATGCGAAACCAGCAGCACCGATCTGTGCCGCTTGAATAACTCGGCAGCAATCGCGCCGATTGTTGTAGTTTTTCCCGTGCCGGGCGGGCCCCAGATGAAAGTCGTATCGCGGCCCAAACTGCTCGCGATTGCGTCATTCTGCTCAGGGTTGAAACCCTTTACTGAGAGCAACTCTGGCGCGCCAGAAACCGCTGCAAAACCTAGGATGCGATCACCAGCGCAGTTTGATTTGGCGTTAAGAGCCTCTACGCGCTCAATCAGCTTCCCGAGCAGAAAAGTGAGATCTATTTCCACTCGCGCGGATGGAACAAAGCTCCCTAGGTCGATTCCCACGCTGATCGTGATTGTTAGTCCTTCGGTCGATATCATCGTTGTCGGCACGCGGCCTTTCTCAGGCACGATCAAATGCCCGGGTGCATCACCGGGAACGTTCAAAATAGAATCGACTGCGAAGGCATATTGAAAGCTCGCGTCGGCTCCAGCGATCCTTCGTCCATTTTTTAGCTGCACGGCGTTACTTGATGAACTCCTCTGGGCGGCAAGGATTTCTTCGCGCAGGGCGGTTCGAAATTCATCGAGAACGCCACGAAGTGGTAGAGACTCGCTGGTTAACGCAGCCGTCTGCATGAATGCCCTCATTCGTTGACGTTGACATGGATATCCTGCGAGGCCGGACCAAGATTCATATTGAAAAATATGCGCGACTGAGCCCAGATGCGAGTGGCACTTATACGGACGCTAAGCCAACCAGGAATCCTCTGGCAAAGAATGCGCGCTAAGATGAAGGCTCTTTCCGCACAAGAGTGGGTCGCAACCCCATTCCACGCGCGCGCGCATGGCGCGCCGTGTCACGTTGCCCGCTTCATCGAAAACCCGAATCACAGCACCATGTGAACGGCTCAAAAACTCGGCGTAGCCGATTGCATTGCTTGGCCGCGCCGGCTTGATACCGTAGGCGACCAACTGGCAATGTTACGGGAGATTATTGCTGCCATTGCGGCTCTAATGGCTGAACACTTATGGAACGATGAATATCTTATCGGTCCACGGATCTTTTGCTCTACTGCCGGATGGGTAACCGCTTACGTCGATGTATCTCCCACTCGCATCGAAGGGGCTAAAGACGTATCCGGGCTTGCCAGGCACCGCCTTAGCCGTTGGAAACATGGGTTCGGTAGAGGAGGGCGTGAGCGGGGATGGCGAGGAGCTTGGTTTTACTTGTGAGCGGCTCTTCGTTGTGCTTGATGCTCCACCACGTCTTCTGATCGCCGACGCTGCCGCAGATTTTCTAAGCGGCGCCAAACGTACGGAAACCGGATTTGGATACAGAGAGTTGTATGCACCACTGACGGCATCGACCCCTGCCCCAATAGGCCCTCCGGCCGCCATGGCAGTTCCACCAGTTGCGGATACTTTGCTTTCAACGTTTACGGTCTGCGGAACATACCCAGCTTTGCTTACTGTAACCGTAAAGTTGTCCCGACGACTCTTCACAAACTGCGTGGGCGTGACACCTTTCTCTCCAGAGGAAAGTACGACGTTTGCTCCCGATGGCTCGCTCAACACTGTAAGCTTATCATGGGAGCCGCGAGTGATGGTGGCGCAGGACGTGATAAGGACGACCGGTAGGCACAGCAAAACGCTCCTCATCAATCGCAGCATAGTAGTCGAATTTGGAAAAAACATATCGGATTTTGGTAGTGTTCCAATCAGCTGGCAAATTTTCCTGTAGCGGCATTCCTCCCAGCCATTTTGCAGGCCCGTACGCATTAAATCAGCGATGGAACCAAAATCTCCGCTACTGGCCACCGCCTGTTTGTGCGTTCGATCACATTGCCAGCCTCATGGCAAACGCGAATCAAAGCATCATGTGACCGGCTGTGAAACTTCGCATATCCGATTGCGTTACTGATTCTATGCCGATGTACGGTGTAGCGACCCGCGCTTCATGCGCCGATCCGCTCTAGCCGTTGGTTGGGCGGCCTAGAGCCACCGGCGGACGGAAGCCTTATAGTCCAGGTACGGCGCACCGAATTTCCGTTCAAGGTACTGCTCTTCTCTCGGTATGACGACACAGTGGATGAGTGCCACCGCCCCGACGAGCGTGGCCAGCAGCCACACGCTGTTGACCCAGATCGCGATACCGAGCTGCAGCAGCGAAAACGCCAGATAGATCGGGTTTCGGCTGAAGCGATAAGGGCCCGTGCGTACGATCGCGATGGTGGGCTTTCGCGCGGGTACGGGCGTGCCGACGGCCCAGAAGGTCGCAACCGAGTACGAGAGCAGCGCTATGGCAACCACGACGAGAGGCGGTCCCACCGGCCTGGCCAGCGTTTCGGGAAGGAGTGGCAATGGCGTGGCGAGCTGAATCACCACCCCTGAGACCAGCGAAATCAGATACACAAGGGGCGGGCGAACGAGTCCGAGATTCGCAACGTCCTGCGCTGCACTTGGGGGACCACCGCTCTGCGGTCTGGTCGTCATGGTCTTCGGTCCTTCAGCCGATCTGTATCAACGTCTCTACGACTCGTCACCCTAGGCGCCCCTCGCCACAAAAGATTTCTCAATACAAACAACTCCAGCGCAAACGGCACGTAGCCGCCATAACCAAGTAGCGGCATCTCGAATACATGCAAAAACTGGGCTCCCGGCGTGTGATAAATCCACTTCGGCCACGAATAATAATTCCACATCTCCCAGAAAAATCCGCAAATCAACACCCCAACCGATAGCGACACGATCGGCCGCCAATCCCCCCGTTCCAAATATTCCATGAAATGCTCTCTTCCTAACCAGCGATTCAGCGGTTCCAATATCAACACGAGCGACGTCCAAACAAACGGATAACAGCATTTCGGCCAGGCCACCGTCAGCAGCAGCATTCCTGTTCCTGCTAAAAAGAACGCTAGTTCCAATACCGCAGTGTCCCGAACCCGGGGTCTAAACGTGAACCGCTCTACCCACTTAAAGCTGGCTGCCAACTCAGCCGTCTCAAACACCGCCGGCATCACCGTCGAAAACGAAATCGTGCAAAGCAGGTAATACTCGAATGTCGTGAAATGATTACTTCCCAAGTATTCCCAGTTCGCCGTGCGGCGGTTGATCACCTCAAACATCCACCAAACCGGTGAAGAAGCCACAAAGAGCAGCACGAACTCTTTCCGCGACCGCGTCCACATCGAACCCCCCGTGCGCACCGCCACCAGCGCGTCCACCACCAGCACATACCCGAGCCATAAGGGAAAGAAGAGATACGCCGTAAGGCCTTTTAGCGTCCAGTTCAACGGCCAACATGTGGCAATGAGCAATAGCCCTACCCATCCGTGCGTCCGCCAGCGGCTCTGAGGCGCGCTGGCTGCGTTCGGCGAATTCCTCAACTCTTCCATCCTTGCCCATTGTCCAATAAGTGGAGCGAAGCCGCCAGATCATACGATTAACCCTCGCGCGGCGCACCGAACCGGGCGAGTCTCAGCCTAATCGCTGATACGATCATGATCATCACCGACGACAGGCATGACTCAGTTCGCAGGACTTTTCGATCCTCAAAATAAACATCCATCGATGAGCACAGCCTCGATTCCATTGTGCTTAATCCGTTGATCGATCTTCGTTGCTGACGCGCATCGCGACGACGGGAAGCGTTTCGTTGTGCGTGCGGATGAAATGCTGACGGCGTTTCTCGAACTTGAGGCGGCGATTCGAGGCGAGTAGCCGTTAGGTGTATCCGCTTCGTTGGATGATCACCCCTTGTAATGTAGCGACGGCAGCGCGAAAAGGCTTTCGGAAGGCGATGGCGAATGTGCTTTCGGGGTTGTATTTGGCAATAAAGTCTGCGACATGGCCGAGCTCGTTGAGCTGTCGTGTGGGCGGCTGGCCAGTAAATGCGGAGAAGTGGTCGGCATATTCGCTCACGATCTCATTGAAATACTTGTCTATCGAGCGTAGGTTCGCTGCGAGTTTGACGGTGATCGGACGCGAAAGAGAGATGGTCTCGGCACGGCTCTCAAGTGACTGGAAATCGAGGTGGACGTCTAAAAGGGCCAACATTTGCTCCTCGTATGGGTTGGCGTGCACGAGCATAACCGTGGTCGCGGGTATGTGTTCCCTGGCCTTCGCTTGGAGCAGTCGCCGGACCTTCATCGCAGCTTGATAAACCTCAACCAGGTCGGCAAGGAATTGTCGTTGCAGAACACGCTCGGCCTCCCGCCTGGCAGCGTCTTGCTCCCTTTGCTTAGCCTCGTCATCGCGATGGCGCTGGAACTCTTAGTAAACAACTGAGAGCGCACCCCCCGATCACGACAAGCAGAAGAAATTGGTAAGTGAGCTTAAAGACGTCATCGCCAAGACGCTCTTTCAGTTCTTTTGGCCAAAGAAGGAAGCAAATGGTGCCCAGAAAACAAAGTCCCGCTACGGCGGAGAGGACACGTAAAGTGTATTTCATCGGCTGTACAATTCGGTTAGCTCCGTGATCGCTGGCAGCTAAAAGCCGTTGCCTGTCGGCGCATTTTGTAGCGCCACCCGTTTCGCCGCACAAGCCAAAATCTCCGTAATCGCGTGCGTGACGTGTTGCGAACAACGATTACGGCTCCTTGAAGTCGCCCGCGTGCTCGTGCGTTTCAATCACGTTGCCCGCTTCATCGTAAATGCGAATCACAGCATCGTGTGAACGGCTGCGATGCTTCGCGTAGCCGATTGCGTTTCGCGACTGCGTTTGACTCGCCGTACCACAGCCGACCGAACGGCAATGCATCGGAAATCAGATCGACGCCGCGTTTGTCTTTGCGCGGTCGGACTTCGTAAATGTGCTGTGAGCAAGTCATCGCACCGGCCAGCGGTTGGCTCCAGCGATTGGTTAGATGGTTTGCGTGGCATGGCCATCAGACGCTTAGCCACCGGAACGGAGAGCGGCAATAGTGAAGACTGACAGGAGCACGAGCATTGCAATCCACACAGCGAACGAGAATCGCAGGCAATTCTCGCGCGTCTTCGGGACTCTGAATACGTCGAGCCAGAACCAGATGATGCGCGAGTCTTTGAACTGCTCGTATGCGCGCTGGTCCCAGCGGAACCTGCGCGAAAAAATAAAGAGCACGAGCCAAAACATCGCGAGCACCACCAGCACTATTTGGTCGCTGTTCATCGCGAGCGCGCTCACCATCTAACGAGAAATGGATGGAATTTTTCCGTAATATTTTACGGAATTATTCCGTCTAATCCGCTTGCCTCCCTCGCAATGACCAGAGAAAAGCGGAATCATGGAGATTCCTTTAGCGGGAAGTGTGACGTGATACGAGTAAAAACTCACCACTCTTTGAACTCGCCCGCTTGCTCGTGCGTCTCGATGACGTTGCCAGCGCCACTACGATCTAACCGCGCGGGCCTAAATAGGAGACATATCAGCAAAATGGAAACTCCAAATCCGATGGGCATTGTGACGAAATTCCAATTGAATCCAACTGAGATGTTTTCAAGAGCCGGTATTTTCTCAATTAGGTAGGGAACCAAAGGCCGAGACGAAAAGAGCGACCATACTGATGCACCCCATTGTGGGACAAAGCTGAATACGAACGATGCAGCGGAGAGCAGCAGTGTGAGAGCGGGATGCCTTTTGAAAAACGTTCCCCTTCGCTCGCTGTTCAACTTCGCGACAAACAAATCGAGTTCCGCGACAAGTTTCCGTTGTGTCTGATCTCGCAACGCGACCGCATCCCTTGCCGGAACTGGTTTACATGCTTCGCGAACATACTGGATCGCCTTAAGTGCCCGATCTGATTCGCTGGATAAAAGAGCGTCCAAATCACGTTTCACTTGCGTAAGCGTGGCTGAACGGATGGGATTCGAAACGGCCGCGAATGCTTGTTTGTAACCGGCAAGAAAGATTTGGCCGTAATGTTCGACTTCCTTCTCGGCGAGATCTTCTACTGCCGCATACACGAACGGAGATCTCAACGTGTTTCGGGCGGCGAACTCACCTAGCTTACGTTGGACGGCGCGATGGAAAGCCACTGGGCGTCCTTCGAGCTGAGGCTTGACCCAATTTTCCGCAAGCGCCTTAATCTTACGTGTCGCATGGCGCGAAAAAACTTGAATCAGCATTCCTTGAATCGCCTTTGTACTGCTGCGTTTAGATCACGTTGCCAGCTTCATCGTAAACGCGGATCACGGCGTCCTGTGAGCGGGAGAAAAACACAAGCCCCAAAGCAAACGTCAGGCCGGGAGCGACCTTCCCGTCCCGACCTTTGCGTTGCCACGAAATGTCACATTCTCATCAACCATCAGCCGGGGCGCTTCGATGTCACCATGCAGTGTGCAACCCGCCTGGAGCTCGCAGCATTCAGTCACGAAAATATTGCCCTCCACCGTCCCTCGCACATTCACCGATTTGGTCCTGATCTCACCGCGTATGCGCGCGTGCTCCCCGATCGTGAGCGTTCCGGTGGAATCGATTGTGCCCTCCACCTCGCCGTCGATGAGCAGCTCGTTCAGGAATTTGACTGAGCCTTTGATCGAAACTCCTCGGGAAAGAATAGCGCCAGATTGCGTTGGCATGAACGTGCTGTTGGATGGTCCTGGGACGACAGATGGGTCTGGCTGATTCGTTTGCGGGAGTTCGGTGCCCCTGCGAGGAGAAAA
>QHMR01000063.1 GCA_003217875.1 Verrucomicrobiota bacterium | reverse complement strand
AAAACATATCCTCTTTCCGATCCATTCCTGGTTTTGGCGACACAAAACCCGATAGAGCAGGAAGGAACTTACCAATTGCCCGAAGCGCAGCTGGATCGCTTCATGTTCAAATTGCACATCGGTTATCCGCAGAAATCCGAGGAGCGCAACATTCTCGATTTGATGGCGACCTCCGCACCGGATTTGCGAGTGGACCCTGTGATTGATCCGAGTCAAATCATCGCGGCGCGCAACGTAGTTAACAGCATTTACATCGACGACCGCGTGAAGGATTACATCGTCGATGTTGTGTGGGCGACGCGAGAGCCGGCGGCGTACAATCTGCGTCTGGAAGGTCTGATTCGATACGGCGCGTCGCCGCGTGCGACCATCTATCTTGCGCTCGGCGCGCGGGCGCACGCGTTCCTGAACGGTCGCGGTTACGTTACCCCGCAGGACGTGAAAAGCATCGGCCCCGATGTGTTACGGCATCGCATCATAATAAGTTACGAAGCCGAGGCGGAAGCGGTCACCAGTGAGACAATTATCGAGCGGATATTCGCGGGGCTGCCTGTTCCTTGATTCGACGTAGCTGTGGACGCCCCTGAGATTCTCAAAAAGATCCGTACGCTCGAGATCAGGACGCGCGGTTTGGTCGAGACGGCGTTCGCCGGGGATTACCACAGTGTTTTCAAAGGACGCGGCATGAATTTTGAAGATGTACGCGAATATCAGCCGGGCGATGAGATCCGTGCAATCGATTGGAACGTCACAGCGCGAATGGGCACCGCGTTCGTGAAAAAATTCACAGAGGAACGCGAGCTGACAGTGATGCTGGTCGTGGATGTCAGTGCCTCAGGAAATTTTGGGAGCACAACGCAATCCAAGCGCGAGCTGGCCGCGGAAGTTGCCTGTTTGCTCGCCTTCAGCGCGATCAGGAACAACGACAAGGTTGGCCTGATCCTTTTCACCGATCGCGTCGAACTTTTTATTCCACCGAAAAAAGGCCGGTCTCACACGCTCCGGCTAATCCGCGAGATTCTTTTTTTCCAACCGCAGGGCCGCGGGACGGACCCGGCGCTGGCGCTTGATTACCTGAATAAGATCGTCACGCGGCGCGCTGTCGTTTTTTTCATCTCAGATTTTCAGACGCCTGATTTCTCACGGGCGCTCGCAGTGAGTGGGCAGCGGCACGATTTCGTCGCAATCCACATTCACGATGAGCGAGAAAAACTTTTGCCGAACATCGGAATCATCATGCTGGAAGACGCGGAGACGGGTGAGCAACTCGAAATCAATACCAGCGAGCGTGGAACGCGTACGCGCTTTGCGCAGCTCGCGGATGAAAGGGCCGCCGAGCTCGCACGAATACTTCGTCGAAACAACATTGACGCGATCTCACTGAAAACGAACGAAGATTATCTCCCGGCGCTGCGATCCTTCTTCAAACAACGCGAACGCCGGATTGGCGTTCGATAAAGGCAAGCGGAAGAAGTAATGGAGTGCCGAAGTAATACGAGATGAATTCGCGTTATTTCCCATCGCTCCAGTACTGTTTGACTCCGGCCCTTTTGGTATTAGGCGCCGAAGAGTTCCACGACATTGCGCCGCCGGTGGATTATTCATTGATTCCTCCGTGGTTGGTTTTTGTGATTGTCTTTGCGGCGCTTTCGCTTGTTGGCGTGATCTTGTGGCTGTTCGCGAAGCGCCGCAAACCCCCCGCGCCGCCGAAATTGCCGGGGGATATCGCGCTCGAAGAGCTCGAACGAATTAGCCGCGAAATTGAAAGGATGAGCCCATATCTGTTCAGCATCCGTGTGTCTGATATTTTGCGAAAATACGTGACGCAGCAGCACGGCCTGCCGGCAACCCGACAAACTTCCATAGAATTTCTGACTGCCCTTGCAAAAGCAGCATCTTTCTCCAGTGAGGAAAAATCATTGCTCGAAGATTTTTTGAATCGGTGTGACCTGATTAAGTTCGCACGATACGAAGCGACAACTTCGGATAGCGAATTGCTACTGCAAGAAGCGATCCGTTTCGTGAAGGGAGGACAACTTGCGACTGTTTGATTGGTGGCCTGCGAATAGCGCGTTGACCTTGGCGCACCCGTGGCTGCTTCTCTTACTGCTGGCGATCCCGTTGCTGGCGTATCTGCGTGGCAAACGCGGACCAGCTGCGGCGTTGACTTATTCGTCAACAGCGAGTCTCCGGGCAATTGGAAAACAAAGCGCCGCGCGTGCGGGTAAGATTCTGCGAACGTTATTGCTCGCTTCGCTTGCGATTTTCGTCGTTGGGCTTGCGCGCCCGCAGCTCGGCAAGAGTCTTACTCAGATCGAGGCGAGTGGGATCGACATCATGCTCGTACTTGATGTCTCCGGGTCGATGCTGACGAAAGACTTCACGATTGGCGGACAAGAAGCGACACGAGTGGATGCGATCCGCGAAGTCACACGCAAATTTATCGAAGGGCGGCCGAACGATCGAATCGGCATCATTGCGTTCGCTGGTCGGCCGTACGTCGTGAGCCCGATGACGCTGGACCACGATTGGCTTTTGCAAAATCTGGATCGAGTCCGAATCGGCCTCGTCGAAGATGGCACAGCGATTGGATCGGCGATGGCCGCCGCCGCCAATCGGCTCAATGACAAACGTTCCAAAAGTCGGGTGCTGGTATTATTAACTGACGGCGAAAATAATGCGGGCAAAGTTCCGCCAAACACTGCTGCCGAAGCAGTCAAAGCATTAAAGATTCACTTCTACGCTATTGGGGCCGGCATCAACGGAATTGCACCGGCGCCGATCTTCACTAGTCGAGGGCCGTTAACGGATGCTCTGGGCAATGTTCTGTACGAAAATCAACGCGTAGAGTTTAACGAAACTGGACTGAAGGAGGTTGCAAAAATCGCGGACGGGAAATTTTTCCGGGCGACTGACACAAAGTCGCTCGAACAGATCTACGACGACATAGACAAGCTGGAAAAATCCACGGTCAGCGTAAAGAAATATCAGCAATACCGTGATCTATTTCCATTATGTCTCATGAGCGGATGCGGGTTGCTGCTGGCGCAGATTTTGTTATCCCAAACAATCTGGAAAAAGTTGCCGTGAACGTTCCTATTTAACGACTTAGCGATTCAACGTTTTGATGGTTTCATGAGCTTTGGTGCACCAGAATGGCTTTGGGGATTGTTGCTCATCCCGCTGCTGGTTGCGCTCTTTGTCCATGCCGAGCGGCGTGGGCTGAGGCGACTGCAAGAGTTCGTTTCGGCTCGTTTGCTGTCGCAGCTTGCCGGGACGGTGAATCGGCCGCGGCGCATTATAAAGTTTGCTCTCCAGTTGCTTGGACTTTTCCTGGCCATTGTCAGTCTCGCGCAACCGCGCTGGGGCTATACTTTTGAGGATGTAAAGCGCAAAGGGCTCGATTTGCTTATTGCGGTGGACACATCGCGGAGCATGCTTTCCAACGACGTCCAGCCCAATCGCCTCGAACGTGTCAAGCTTGCGGTGCAGGATTTAATCAATGAACTCCAAGGCGATCGTGTCGGTCTCATCGCCTTTGCCGGGCGCGCTTTTTTGCAAGCCCCACTTACGATTGATTACGATGCTGTAGTTGAGGCCATCAATGATCTGGACACGAAGTCGATTCCCGAGGGCGGCACCAATATTTCCAGTGCCATTGCTCTCGCAATGCAGAGCTTCGGCAAAAGCGCAACAGGGAATCGCGCGCTCATCATCTTTACCGACGGCGAGGAATTGAGCGGCGATGCGATAAAGACGGCGAAAGAAGCAGCCGATGCGGGCGTGCGAATTTTCACCGTGGGCGTCGGAACACCGCAGGGCTCGCTAATTCCGGTTACGGGAGACGATGGCCAAACAGCCTTCGTGAAGGACTCGGCCGGTCAAGTCGTTAAATCAAAACTGGACGACAAACGCTTGGGCGAAATCGCGCAAGCCACGGGCGGATTTTATGTTCATTTGGAAAACGGGCCCCGCACGATGCGGCAAATTCAAAGTGAAGCACTGACAAAGATGCAAGCTGCTGAAATGGATGTGCGTCTGTCGCGCCGTTCTATTGAGCGTTACGAATGGCCGCTGGGCGCGGCATTAATTGCTCTGGCGTTATCGATGCTTGTTTCCGAGTGGAAACGGGTGCGGGTACGGCGCTCCGTGCCTGCGCCGGCGCACGATGCTACGCACACCGCTGCCGGCGGACCTATCTCAACTGCAGGCGCAACCGCCGCTTTGCTAATGTTACTTTCTTCATTCGCGTTTGCTGCGGCGCCGGGAATCGACGCATATCGCCAGGGTAAATTCGAAGACGCATACAGCCAGTTTCAGCAGACGTTGAAATCGCATCCGGAAACGTCCGCCGAGGACAAGCTCCAGTTCGATTCTGGCACGGCCGCTTACAAATTAAAGGATTACAGTAAAGCGCTGGAATCATTCAGTCAGGCATTGCTTACGCGTGATACTGGATTGCAGAGCAAGGGCCATTACAATCTTGGCAATACGCTTTATCAGCGGGGCGAAAACGAGAAAACTGACGATAAGAAGCTCAGCGATTGGACGAACGCGCTCGACCATTATGAACAAACGCTCAAACTGGACCCGCAAAACAAGGAGGCCAAGGACAACTACGATTACGTTAAAAAGAAGATCGAGGAGCTAAAAAACAAGAAATCGCAACAGCAGCCCTCCCCTTCTCCGTCGCCGCCGCAAAAGGACAAACAGAAACAGCAAAAAAATCAAGATCAGCAGCAGCAGAAACAGTCGCAACAGAATCAACAGAAACAGCAACAGCAAGACCAGAAGCAGGATCAGCAGCAACAGCGGGATCAACAGGATCAGCAGCAGCAGCAGAATCAGCAAGACAAAAAGGATCAGCAGCAGCAATCGCAAGATCGACAGCCACAAGACCAATCGAGCGGCGACAAACAGCAGGCGCAGGAAAAGCAAAACGACCAGGCTCAGGCGAAGAACGAGCCACAAAAGAAACAGCAGCAACAGCCCAGCGAGAGCCCTTCTCCGTCGCCAGGCGCGGAAAAGCAGCAGGCCAACCAGCCTTCACCGTCGCCTGGGGAACGCCAAGCTGAAGAATCACCGACCCCAGGGGAAGGAGAAAATGAGTCCCCCTCGCCCTCGCCGGGAGAAGGAGAGGACGAAAATGCGACACCATCTGTTACTCCGGGAGAATCTCCCCAAAAGAAATTCGCCGGAGATGTGAAAGGAGCAGGAGAAGACAAATCGCAGCAGTCACCGGACAAAAACGCGCAGATTGCGGAGACCGAAGCGGAAAAAGAGGGTCAGATGAGCGAACGCCAGGCTCTCGCGTTGCTTGAATCGATGAAAGATGAAGAGGCGCGAGTCCAACTTGATGAACGCAAAGTAAGGCGTCGTGTCTATAACGACTGGTGACTGGAAATTTAAGGTTTGATGTTCGAGGTTTGATTGAAAATGGGACGCGCATTTCTGATTGGGACAGTCGCTGCGATTCTCGCCGCTAGCTCCACGTTTGCCGATTCTCCGAATGTCACGGCGGTGTTGAGCAATTCGGAGGTCGCTGTCGGCGAAACGGTTGAGCTACAGATTAAGGTAACTGGCCCCGGAGATGCGAGACCGCCGGAAGAAATTTCAATCGATGGCTTGGAGATTCACGCCACCGGCACATCGCGACAGTTCGAAATACACAATTTTACAACTAATTCGAGCGTCACCTACAATTACACGGTCCTGCCGCTTCAAGCCGGCAGATTCACCATTCCGCCGCAAACAGTCCGTGCCGGCGGAAAGTTGTTAAAGACTCCGGAATTGGTTTTAAATGTTGCAGACTCCGCAGGCCGTTCCTCTGGCGCGCGGCCGAGTCGTGGCGCCCAAAGCCAGCCGGTCAGCGCACGCGACCTGCTTTTTGCCGAATTGATTGTGCCGAAGAAGGTTGCGTACGTCGGCGAGATTGTTCCTGTTCAGATCCGGATGGGATTCGACCCACGCATTCGTCCTAGACTTATCGAGCCACCTGAAATCACCGGACAAGGTTTTACCGCCCAGAAATTACAACAATCCGGACAAACTACGGAAACGCTCAATGGCAGACCTTATGATGTGGTCACATATAAGACCGCAATCGCTGCGGCGCGCGCCGGAAAATTCGAGATTGGACCGGTCACGGCCAAGGCACAAGTCATAGTCCCTCGAGCACGAAGTGCGCCGCGATCCCGTGGGCGCTCGCCGTTCGACCTGTTCGATCTCGATGATCCGTTCTCTGATCCATTCTTCAGTAATCCCTTCGCCAAAATGGGTGAGCGCCGCGAGGTAGAGATCAAGAGCGAGCCCGTTGCGCTCGAAGTAAAACCGTTGCCACCGAATGCGCCGCCGAGTTTTTCGGGCGCAATTGGGAATTTTGCAATGACAACGGACGCAAAACCCAAAAGTGTGCAGGTAGGCGATCCGATCACCGTCACAACCACAATTTCGGGCCGCGGCAACTTTGACCGCGTCAATGCGCCAGTGGTCGAAGACGAACGGGGCTGGCACAAGTATCCGCCGTCCTCGAAGTTCAAGCAGGACGACGAGGTCGGTATCAGTGGCACAAAAACTTTTGACACGGTGTTTTCGCCCAATGAGAAAAAGCAAACTGTGCCAGTGCTAGCATTTTCGTATTTCGATCCAGCGAAAGAGCAATATGTGGCACTCCGCAGCGAACCGATTGCAATTAGTGTTCAGGGCGGAGTGGCTGCGGCGAATGTACCCTCGGCTCAGCCGGGGTCACCGCCTCCGGCTGCAGCAAGTCGCGTCGGTTCCGCGACTCAGCCTACGACAAAACCGCAGGATATTTTGTATCAGCTGACCGATCGGCCAGCAACGGCAGAATCATTCGCGCCGCTCTACACGCGCCCGATTTTTTGGACGGCGCAGTTGGTCCCGTTCCTCGCCCTGATCGCGTTCGTGGGTTGGAAAATTCGTCAGACAAGAATCGGTAACCGCGAGGCGCGGCGCATCGCTGCGCTGCAGCACGAAGCGGCTGAGCTAATGCACAAATTGCGTCGTAACGCCGCATCACCGCGAGAATATTATGCCGAAGCTTCCAGAGTCGTTCGCGTAAAAACTGCATTGGCGTCACGCAGCGGCGGGATTGATCCGAACGCAGTGGACGCAGAAACTGCGGCCGACACTTTCAAACTGAACAGCGACTCGCGCGACCAGCTGCGGCGTCTATTCGAGCAAAGTGACGAATGGCAA
Organism: Verrucomicrobiota bacterium; assembly: GCA_003217875.1. Taxonomy (GTDB): domain Bacteria; phylum Verrucomicrobiota; class Verrucomicrobiia; order Chthoniobacterales; family UBA10450; genus Udaeobacter. The sequence continues at coordinate 498 of QHMR01000063.1, read as the reverse complement.
TACAGCGGAGCACATAACGGCGGGACAACAATCTCGCCGGAAAATCGCCGCGAAGTGCTGGGGTTGATTGAGAATTTAAAATGAAGGCACGCGCATTCCAGATTGCTTTTCTTTTTTGCGCGCTCGCGACCTCCTCGGTATTGGGTCAAGCAGATGTCGAATTTGCAAAGGCAAACCAGGAATACGCCCAAGGTTTTTTCAAGGAAGCGATCTCTGGCTACGAGACACTGGTTCGCGCCGGGCAATGGAGTGCGAATGTGTTTTATGACCTCGGCAACGCCTACTTCCGCACGGGCGATTTTGGACGCGCGGTTTTGAATTACGAACGCGCGCTCGTCCTGGAGCCGCATCATCCCGAGGCCACGGCCAATTTGCAGATCGCGCGCGACGAAGCGCATGCGCTTGAGCTGCAACCAGGCCGGCTTGAGCGTTATTTGGAATTTGCGAGCGTAAATCAGTACACCGTCACTGCAGCCGTTGCTTTTTGGATCGCAGCTT
>QHMR01000062.1 GCA_003217875.1 Verrucomicrobiota bacterium | reverse complement strand
GAGAATGAGCGCATCCTTGGGATCGAGCCCGTGGTACGCAATTTGGGTCTTGATCGCATAAGTGTCCGAAGGAAACGCCGGGTCTTCCATCAGGATTTTGAAGCGCGACTTGGTTGGTCGATAGAATGTGGCCATCATCAGGTGCAGGTTCACCGTGAGGCTGTTCATGCAGATCACTTCGAGTGGTTTCGCGCCGACCAGTCGCGCTGTCGGTTCTCGCAACGCCTCGTGATACGAATACCAGGGCGTTCCTGTAGCGTGATGAGCATCGACGCCAAGTCTTGCCCAATTGTCGAGTTCCTCCTCGACGATTTGCCTCGCTGCTTTCGGCATCAGGCCTAACGAATTACCTGCGAAATAGATCAGAGGTTTGCCGTCTTTGCCGAGCGGTAGATAAAATTTCTTCCGAAAATCGCGAAGCGAATCTTCGCGATCAAGCTCAAGCGCGAAATCTTCGTGAGCGGAAAAGTTCATCGTGGTAAATGAGCAGCAAACGTCGAACGCTCAATGCCCAACGTCCAACGCTCAATTCAGACGGCCAGTTTCAACTGTCACCCTCTGAACACTCAACCATCGGCCATTAACTGCTTTTTCGGCGACTGCATGAACTCGATCGTCGTGCCATCAGTATCACGCACATAGACGACCCGCTTACCGGCGTTTGGACCGGTAGTCAGCGTTTGCGGTTTGCCAACCGCTTTCCAGCCGGAGGCGGAAATTTTTTGCAACACGGCGCCGAGATCATCGACTAACAGAGCGACATGTATCGAACCGACATCGCAAGGCCTCAAAGTAGCCTGTTTTCGATCTGGCGGCGCGACATACTCGAGCAACTCGATCTTGTGACCGCCAGGCGCTTTTAGTACGGCAAGCTTGATCTCAGCGCCTGCGACTCCAGTGATCTCCTTCGCTAAGTCGCCGGTTTGATGCGCGGTGTGTGAAAATTGGAATCCGAGCACATCGCGCCAGAACGTCAGAGACCGTTCGAGATTTGAAACCGTGATGCCGGTGTGATCGGCGGAGATGATGCAGAATGATTTATTCGTGTTCGTGCTCGTGCTCATGCTCGTAATTGGCGAACGTTCCAGAAAAGATCCAACGCCGAATTGGGAATATAGCGAGAGATTCCTCGACTTCGCCCGGAATGACAGGAAGTAGAACGCGTCTTTATCCCACCGCGGCAATTACTTTTAGTTCGATTGCGATTGGTGTTGGCAATGCGCTGACTTCAATCGTCGTGCGAGTCGGATTTGGTTTGCCCGGCCCCGCGAAATATTCCGCATAAATGCGGTTATAGATTGGAAAGTCTTTTTTCATGTTCGTGAGAAAGACGGTGACATCGACGATGTCCTGCCAAGTCGCGCCAGCGTCTTCGAGCACGAGCCGCACATTCTCGAATACGGCATGGCATTGCGTTTCGATCTCATAACTCACGACATTGCCGGAAGAATCGAGCGTCACGCCGGGAATTTCTTTGCTTCCGCGCACACGCGGTCCGATCCCCGACAGAAACAAAACTTCGCCTACGCGCTTGGCGTGCGGAAATGCACCCACCGGTTCAGGCGCTCGTTCGCTTTTGAAGGTTTCGTTCATCGCCTATTTACTGCCCGACTGGATGGATTCAGGCAACGCACATTTTCGATTAGCACAAAAACGCAATTTAGTGATCCGATGGTTCTCGCGGAGCCATTGCAGAGGCATCTTGGTCCGGCGGGCGGAAGCTTGTTACGGGCGGCAGGACTTCCCTGAAGGTGGCGCCGTAAATGTCCCAAACAGTAAGAAAGAGCCCGCAGACGATCGGTCCGACGATGAATCCGATGGGACCAAAGAGGAACAATCCGCCAAGGGTACCGATCAGGATGAGAAGGTCCGGCATTTTCGCGTCTCTGCCGACAAGCACTGGCCGCAGGAAATTATCGACAGTGCCCACCACAGCGGCGCACCACGCCGCCAGCAACGTTGCCGTTAGATACTGCCCGGTGACAAATAGAATGATAACTGCCGGCACCCACACCAGGGCGGCACCGATCCCGGGGATGATCGAAAGAATCGTCATGATCGTTCCCCACAGAGCCGCCCCCTCGATTCCCGTTACCCAAAACGCGATGCCGGCCAAAGCGCCTTGAATGACGCCGATTACCAGCGTGCCTTTCACAGTCGCTCGCGTGATCGAGGCGAGCTGACTGAGCATTCGTGTCTCATCCTCATCGCTCAACGGAGTGTAATAAAAAATCCGTTCAAGAATTTTGTGGCCGTCTCTGAAAAAGAAAAACATCGCGTAAAGCATGACAAACAAATTGAGGACGAACGCGGCTGTCGTGGCGGTCATGCGCGAGGCGAAACTGACAAGAAACGCACCGGCCGTTTTGGCGGCGGTGCCGACCTGTTCCACCAGTTGCTCCTGGCTGGGCATGTATTTAGCCAGTGCAGGAAATCTTTGCACCAGCCACTCGTTCACGTTGAAGGTGCTGGCGGCGCCCAGGTGTTTACTCAGCCACGGGATGGCTTGGTCACTCATCGTCAGGGCCTGTTGCAGAACGATCCCTAAAAATGCGCTGACTGGACCAAGGCCGAGAACGAGCAACACCAACAACGTAACTGCTGCGCCGAGTGATGCTCGGCCGCCCAGCAGCCGAGTGATCCAGCGGTAGAGTGGATGAAACAATCCAGCCAGTAACGCGCCGAGGAGAAGTGGTTTGAAGAACGGCCACGTGACGGCCAGGAACAATGCTGTAACCGCCACCACGAGCAACAAGACAAAGGCCGTGCGCAAATTCGTGCCGCTTATGGTTGATGGCTCCATGGGTCGGCTCCGATATCTCAGGCTAATCGCAGATTTGCCTGATTACATCATTTCCTTCAACAGTGGATCAAGTTGGTTGCAGTGGCCGCAAGAGACAAATAACAACTCGCCGACGCGCTTCCCGTGCGGAAATGCTCCTACCGGTTCAGGGGCTCGTTCGCTTTCGAACGATTCACTCATTACTTACGATTCTAGATCGACGTCAGTGGCTGCTGAAATATTTCTTAAGTAACGACCAATAGTTCTCTTCCCATCCCGCAGCAAGATGCTCGTGTAAGCCTTCGGGAAAACCGATGTGATCAAACACGAGGTGCGTCCCCGATCCTTGCGGCTTCAGCTCGAATCTCACAATGGAATACGCGCCTTCGGGCCATGTCACTACCCGCCAGGCTTGGACGATCCTTTGATTCGGAACCAGTTCCAGGTTCCGGCCGACGATGTGCCCTTTGAAGAGTGAAAAGGCACCGCCGACTTCACGATTGGTCTCTGCCGGTCTGCCCGAGAACTCGGTAGACTGCTTACTATCTAGCAGAGCTTCATACAGCTGCTTTGGGCTGACGTTGAACTCGATTTCTTGATGGATCGTGATGGACTTGTCGGATTGGGCCGAAAGGATTGGCAGAGCATTTACACCTAGGATTGCGATGAGGATGTACGATTGAGGCATGGCTTTGCTCATATTGCTTTTCTAGGCGTGGGTTGGACCGGGAACACGTTTTTTCTGGCGTACGTCACCTAATGTTTGACGTATTCATCAAGGAACCCAAAGACATCATGCTCCCATCGAGGAATGGCAAGATAAAGGAAATTGTGTCCGTCCCCTGATGTTTGACCAACACGCGGATAAATTTTCAGCAGATGAGGCTTGTGCAGGCGCTCCAGTTCATCGACCAATGAGTAACTAGGTGCTATGCTGTAATCGTTAGCGGCCTGAATCAGCATGATCGGAGCTGGTTGCATTGTCTGCCGCAGCTCGCAGCCGTTCGCGCAATTCGGGCGAATGCTCCCAGGAACCAGCAGCAGCGGCAAACGTTACCGCAGCACGAATCGTATGATCTCGCTCCGCAGCCAGGAGAGTTAATTGGCCGCCGAAGGAATGGCCTTGATCGCAATACACTTCGCATCGACTGCAGGCGCAGTTTTGAGGAATGACAGAGCTGCCATCACATCGTCGAGCTGATCGGTGGTAGCTAGGACGAACTGCAAGTGCTGACGAGCTTCTTTTCCCTTTGACGCCTCCTCGCGCTGCAAGATGTCCTGTATGAACGTGGCTTGGTCGGCTGAAAGACCTTGTCCGCGGCAATATAGATACATGAATGCGTAGCCATGTTTCAGAAACACGGGCGCAAGTTTCTCGGCAGATTCCGTCATCGGGAGCCCGCCGTGTGACCCGCGTCGGCGCCACCCGACCCGTGACAAAAGAGAACGGCGGGAAAAGGACCCGGCCCGTTTGGTTTCCAGAGGAAAGCTTTGAGTCGCAAGTTGCCGCTAGGTACGACAACTGTCTGGCCAGCGACAACCAAAGGTGGCTGGTCAGTCGCGATGACACCCGGTGCAAAGGCCGAGATCAATCCAAAGGCAACCACGTAAGGCACTCGCATCTTGCTTTAGGAATCTGTGAACGATGGCTCGATCTTACCTAGCGATGCAGACGTTTTTTGGCTCGGTGAAGAAGCGCAGTGCTTCTTCGCCGCCTTCGCGGCCCACGCCGCTTTGTTTCATGCCGCCGAAGGGAACGCGCAAGTCGCGCAGGAGCCAGCAATTCACCCACACGGTGCCGGTGTGAATTTTCTCAGCAACGCGATGGGCGCGGTTAAGATTTTGGGTCCAAACACTTGAGGCTAGGCCGTAATCGGTGTCGTTGGCGTAGCCGATCACTTCTTCTTCGTTATCGAATGGCGTGATGGTAACAACTGGGCCAAAAATTTCTTCGCGATTCGTCCGGCATGAAACGGGCAGGTCGGTAATGACTGTCGGCTGGAAGAAATAGCCTTCGCGACAGCGATCATTAGGCAGTTGTGGCGCTGAACCGCCGAGGGCGATTTTGCCGCCCTCTTTCTGGGCGAGATCGACGTAGAATTTGATTTTATCGAGCTGCGGCTTGTTCACGATTGCGCCCTGCTCGGTTTTCTCATCAAGCGGATCGCCCAGGCACAACTGTGCCGTTCTTTCGATGAAGCGTTCGACAAAATTCTTGTAAGCGGAACGCTCGACAAACACGCGCGAACCGCACAAACAAATCTGGCCCTGGTTCGCGAATGAAGAGCGCACACTGCCGGTTATGGCAGCGTCGAAGTCGGCATCGGCGAAAATGATGTTTGGATTTTTGCCGCCAAGCTCCAACGACACCTTTTTGAACAACGGCGCGCACGCTTCGGCGACTTTGCGGCCGGTTACCGTTCCGCCGGTAAACGAGATCGTGGTGATCTTCGGATGCGCAGTGATGGCAGCGCCGACTTTTGGCCCCGTGCCGTGGACGACGTTGAGAACTCCATTTGGCAGACCGGCTTCACGCGCGATTTCGCAGAGCATGTAAGCCGTCATCGGCGTCAACTCGCTCGGCTTCGCGATGGCGGTGTTTCCGGTAGCGATTGCCGGCGCGATTTTCCAGCTCAACAGATAAAGCGGGAGGTTCCACGGCGAAATCAGTCCGGCGATGCCGCGCGGCTGACGCAATGTGTAGTTGAACGCTACGTTGTCGGTGATGTGCGCTTCCGATTCCGTGTGCAAAATCGCCGTGGCGAAGAATCGGAAGTTTGCGACGGCGCGAGGAATATCCAACGAACGGGCGAGTGAGATCGGCTTCCCGGTATCAATCGACTCAGCGCGCGAGAATTTTTCCAGATCTCGTTCGATCAAATCGGCGATGCGTAGAAGAAAGCGCGACCGTTCGGTTGCCGGTTTTTTCGACCAATCGACGAACGCTTTTTCGGCCGCTGTAACCGCGAGATCAACATCGTGCGCATCGCTGTCGGCCGCCTGCGAATACGGCTTACCTGTGGCCGGTTCGAGGTTGTCGAGATATCGACCATTGATCGGTTCGACGAATTCGCCGTTGATGAAATTTCGCATCTGTGATGATTCAATGCGCATGTGAGCAGGAGAGCTGCCTAGGGTAAGTTGTAGCCGTCGTAAATTCTCGGTTTTGCAGTTTGAATGTGTCGGTCAATTAGCGCGCAGAACTCGTCCGTGTGCCAGTGTTTTCGTGTAGCCCACCATGTTTGGAAGCCAGGATACGCTACAGTGTCGGCGATTGTGCGCTCATATCCCCGCCACAATCGCTGATCGAGCGTCCCGTCCAGCACGTTAAGATAGAGGTTATCGGCAAACCGCAAGAAACGCCCCAGATGCGCACCGAATCGCAGCTTCGAGGCGGCATCCAGGTCGTCGAAAGATCGCAGAGCGCGAATCCAAAGCACGGCCATTTCAGGATTCTCCACAAGCGTTCTATTCAAATCACTCCAGTGCGTCGTCAAAACATTCATCGCTGCGCGTTGGCTTTCCTTGTTTTGATTGCGGATTTGGGCGGCCAGGTAGGCGATCGAAATAATGACGCCAAGGGCGCCAAGCATTTGCCCGATCGCGCTGATCATCTCCCAGTTCATCGCTCTTACTTTACCGGTGAGTTAACAAATGTAAGCGTGAGATGCAGGAAATTCACTATTTGCTGCTCGCGTAATACGAATGACGAGAGAACCGGTGAGGGAGGGATTCGAACCCTCGGTGCTACAACATGCCTTTAGCCCAACGATCCACCCTATGAAAATAGACATGAGGGTGCCCGCCGACTTCCGTCTGCTCCGGTAACCCGACGATCGGAGATCAGTGACCGATTACGCGCACCGAAGGCTCATTGATGAAAGCGCCCGCCGTCGTACGTCGACCGGTCCCGTCGATTTCATGCCGATCAATGATTCGAACTGGCGAGACGGTCTTGGTGCCGATCGGTTCGAGTTTAACACGTTGCGGGATAAGCGACCCGGTGATAAAAATCGCTCGCTCTTCAACTTTTTGCTTAGGCTTCGAAGCTTGGTTGACGTTCGGATCGGCAAGCACCGTTCCGGCAAACAGTGCCGCGATAATAGCTGTAGCAGCTGAAGATATCAGGGTCTTCACAACGAATAAGGTTACACCCGCGAAGGTGCTATGTGCAAATTATCGAAATGATGAAGACGGACCGTTTCTGCAAAAACAAGAAAGGGCAGTGGCCCTTGCCATTGCCCCTTCACGCACTAATTGAAATCAAACGTTAGAATTTTTTCGTTAGGCGCCCGTAAACGAACCGGCCGGTGGCATCGTAAGTAAAACCGGGATAACCGACCGCGTTTCCACCTTCCCCGTATGCCTTGGGCGGATCCTGACCGAAGATGTTATTGCATCCAATAGTAATGATCGTGCCTCGCAGCAGATGGTCGAGGATGCTGCGACTGTAGTTGCTGGTCTGAGCCGAGGCCTTTTCCAGAGGCACACCGTCCTTGCCGCGAACGACCTCCTTTGATCCCTTGGAATAGCCGGGCACTGGCTGCTCCTCAACCGGAAGAAGAGCGGTGAAGTCGTAAGACAACTGGCCGTCAAAGAAAAAGGTCTGGTGAACCCAGTGCTGGTGAATGTTGGGCGTAAATTCGTGGAATCCGTCGATGTAGCGCACGATGGTATAGAGATCGAAGCCCTTCCATGTCCACTCGAGACTGGAAGTACCTTTCCATTTATACCAACCTTCATTCGAAGTGCCCGGGTCGGTGGTTCTGCCGGCCAAGTTGCCGTTGTCTGGCCCGAACTCTCGGAAGATGAACCCCTGGAAGATGAATTCATCCAGGTAGGTGGCTTGAGTCTGCGAAGTGAAGGTCCCCCAGGGCGTTGGCCTCTGGTAGTAAAGGCCGAAGTCAAACCCGCGAGCCTCTTGATTGCCGATGTTCTGATTTCGAATCAAGATACGTGTGATGTTTCCACCAATGTCGCGCTCCACCGCTTCGCCCGGCAACAGTGTGCCTGTTAGTTCACGTTGCAGCACTTGGTCGGCCAACGGCGCAGTAACGACGCCGGTGCGCTCGATGTCCCAAAAATCAACCGAGAGATTCAGCCCCGGCACGTATTTTGGCGAGTAAACACCGCCGCCACTGAACGAGCGGGAATCTTCAGGCTGGAGCCCGGGATTGCTGCTTATAAGGGTGTTCGTCTCAGGCTCAAAGACTCCGCCGTTCTTCGGATCGTGGGAAGGCTCCAGAGTTGAGAGCGGAGACCCAAATAATTCTTCAAGTGACGGCTCGCGAAACCCTTCGCCCCAAGTCGCACGCAGAGTCAGCTGCTCGTCAAATGGTTGCCAGCGCATGCCTACCTTCGGCACCAAGACATTGGTATCGTTGTTCAGAAACTCTTCAAATCGCGCCCCAGCCGTAAACTCCAGGGAATAAAAGCCGGGAATCATTGCCTTGGTCTCGCGCTGGAGCTGCGGATTTTTCTCGTCGCCTTTGTAGTAGGTACTCGTCACGGGGCCGAAGATCGGAATTCTGGTCTCTGCGTAAAACGCATAGGTCTTTCTTCCACCCTCAGCAGTCGGAACCGGCGAATTACCGACAATGTCACCCTCGACGTTCAGCATATCCGGCTCCTCCTTAAGCGATTCGCGACGGAACTGACCACCGAAGGCCAAGCCAACGCCGCCGGCCGGCAAGTTGAAGAGCGCCGTCGTATAGATCGTGGCATCCAAGGTCCACAGCTTTGAGGTGTCTTCGTCTTTGGGATGCACCCTGGCAAACTCGACCGTGGCCTCGTTAGACGGGATTGGAGCGCGATAATCACCGAAAGGGTTAAACGCGGTGGTCGTGCCGATGAATTGCGGAGATGCCGGATCAAAGATCGGATCGGCCTGGTTCACGATGCGGTTGAATCGCGAGGCGGACACTTGCTGTCCGGTAACCGTGTTCTTGAGCTGACTGTAGCGCCACCCGGCGTCGTACCCCCAAGTCCCGTCAAAAAGCTTGTCACCTCTTATGCCAACCGTACTGAGCCACGCGTCGGTTTCGTTATCGAACAAACGGTTCCCAAATTCGGCCAGACGCGCACGAGTGCCGCCCGATATGATCTGCTGGAAAGGGTTAAAAGGATTGAATGCATCCGCCGGAAGACCGGTCTCCGCGTGGGTGGGCGTGTTGGGTGGCTCCGAGCCTGGCGCAATTGGCGAATTCGGCGGAATGGCCAATGTGGTCTGACCTAAGGTCTGGAATGAACCTGTGGCTGGTGGCGCCAGTTCGTTATGCGTTTTTACGTTCTGATAAAACCCGTCAGCATACACGACCATCTGATCGCCAAAGATCTTATGGTCGCCACTGAGATAAACGCCGTAGCGCTCCGACTCCGGGAAAGAGAGCGAGAACTGATTGAAGTTGAAGCCAGGGAGTTGACCGGAGGCCGACCTGACACGCGCATTCGCGTTATAGAGATACCTGCTTGCCGGGGCCAACCCGTTGGTAAAATCTGGTGCAGATGCGAATTCAGTCCCACCAGGATTTAAATTCTGTCCACCAGCGGCCCCCGCCACATCGCTGCTGAGCTGAAGATTATAAGGACTTGCGTTTGAGCTCAGGAACGGCGGAACGGCCGAGAAACCGCGGTCACGGTTGGCGATGGAGTTGCGATGATAGTAATTCAAGACGCCGGTAATGTTGGTATCTCCCTTGCCAACACCGAAAATGCCGTATGAGTCGAATAGACCCGAGTCTTTATCGAGCGTGTTGCCGTATTCGACTCTCGCTTCCGCGCCATCGTAATTGTGACGCATCTTGAGGTTCACGACGCCAGCTACCGCATCCGCACCGTACGTGGTGGACGCGCTGTCTTTTAGAATTTCGATGCTCTCAATAGCGGCTTGAGGAATCGAATTCAAATCGACAAACATCACATTGACCAAGCCGGGGTTGTTGCCCGTCGGATAGGGAGCGACTCGGCGTCCGTCTATCAGGATGAGAGTGGCCCTGGCATCGAAACCGTGGAGCGCAATTGTCGCCGCACCCACAGCCGTGTTGGAGCCGTTTTCGTTATTCGAAATCGGAACGACGTTCGCGTTCACGACCGGCAGGCTGAGGAGAAATTGCTCGGTCGTGATCTCACCTGATTTGGTGATGTTTTCGCGGTTGTAGGTGTCAACCGGGTTCGGGCCGACTGTTTCTGCCGTCGGAATGTT
>QHMR01000206.1 GCA_003217875.1 Verrucomicrobiota bacterium | reverse complement strand
GAATGCAGAAACGTGCTGCATGCCTTTTAGCGGAACCAAGTCTTCCTCAAAGCGCGACGAAAATCAATCCTGAATCATTCTTCACCAACAAAAATGATGACACGAAGTTCTTTTCTTTTGCTGCGATTCACGAGCGAATCGCGTCTTAGAGGTCCCCGGGAGACTCGACCGGTAGACTGAGACCAATCGTCGATTGATTACGATATTAGAGATGTCTCGACTTCGCTCGACATGACAGACCCTACTACGAAAAGCAAAACGGCCGGGCCCGTTAAGGACCCGGCCGCTGTGAATTGTTCCGGCTTACGCTTTAGAAGCGCTTCTTTAATCCAACGTACCAGTAACGGCCTTTGATGGTTGCAATCGATTCGTCGTAGCCGTTCTCGAAACTGCCAGCCACAAAGGATGGATCTTCGTCCAACACGTTCTGCATACCGAGCGTGATCGTAGTGTTGTTGAGCCACCATCTCCAATTGTTGCAGCCGTACTCGGCTGTTGAGACTGGCACCACGTTTTTCTCTTTGCCGTCCTTCATCCTCACGTTCTTCCCGCCATCCTTGGCGAAGCCAGGCACCTCAGCTGGTGCGGGCGGCGGCAGGTTGAACGTGTAGTTTAAGATCAGATCAAGCGTGGTATACGGAGCCACTTTCCGCGCCGCGATTTCGTCACCGCCACCCTTCGGGCCACTCCTAGGCTCATTTAGTTTCGTCGATGCCGTCAGACTGGCATTGTCATCCTCGTATTGGCCGATCCAGTGAACTACCGCACCCACATCGAGACCAGCCGCCCACGTATCCGCCGGGCCATCGTAGAAGATGCTGAAGTTGGCCCGATGCCACGGCAACGAACTGGTTAGAGCAAATCCCGGCGGCAGAAATTCGCCAGCGATACCGACCCGCTTCACGTTGGAGGCAGCTTGAAACTCAGCTCGAGACAGCCAGGTGCCGTTCACTGTGGTCGTTAGCCTTCCAAAATCCCCGGCACCGAAAATCGAGGAATCCAGAATGTAGATTCCCTCGTAGTCCAGACCTTCGAAGACCGCACCAGAGAGGTTGTTGCTGGGATCGTTTATCAGCAAGACTGGCCCCGGCTCATTGGGATTATCACCACCACCACGGACTACTATCGCCCCGGTGCCTCCAACAACGGTTGACGCGCCATTATTCGGCGGGGGATTTTCCAGGATAATGGTTTGCGCGCCGATTGCTGTTACGATGTCGCGCATGTCGATATGCCACCAATCGGCGCTCAGTGTCAGGCCCTTGAGCCATTTCGGGCTGTAAACAATTCCGTAGGTCCACTCGTAGGCCACTTCCGGATGCAGATTAGGGTTTCCTATAACTCGTTCTTCAATCTGCGGCTCAGTCTGAGTGGAAAACGGATCCGCTACGATTGGGAAGTTTTGCGAGCTTGCAGGGGTAAGCTCACCCAGTGTTGGCGCGTGAAACGCTTCGGTGTAACTGCCGCGCAGGGTCACTGCGCCGATATACTTCGGATCAAGCGGTTGCCAGCGCACAGAAACCTTTGGCTTCTGCGCATTATACCTGCTGTGCGACGCCCTCACCCTTGGGAAAAGGCCAGAGGCTAGCACAGCAGAGGTGTTGTTGCTGTACCATTCCTCGCGCTCCGCAAAGTCCACTTCGAAGCTGTAGAAGCCGGGGAAGTTCCACGTGGGGCTCGTGAAAGGGACCCGTATTTCCTCGTAAATTCCCCACACATCCCGGTTCACACGGAAGCTTTGACCATCCACTGAGCCGATGCTCTGAAACGTGTTATTGAGCGCATCCCGATCGCGGGTAAATCTCGGCGCGTCGTACTCACCGCCAATGGCGAATGAGACTGGCCCGGCCGGAAGATTAAACAGGTCGCCGTTAATGGTCGCATAGCCAATCGGCAATTCATATTCACCTGAGTTATGCAGGGTGACATAAACTTGTTGCCTGGCCAGCCCCGTGTTATGGCCATTGAAATTCAGGAACGGATCAAATGCTGAGGCCGGGTCCGTATCCAAGAGCGCCTGCCGCAATCCGGGCTGGCTAACCTCGCCTATGGAGAGGTCCTGTCCCTCATTCCGCGAGTAACGGAAACCTAACACCCAGTTCCAAGTCTTGAGGTAATCGGCAAATTCTCCCATCTCACCCCTCAACCCAACGTCGAACAGCTGATCCCAATAGGTGAATTTTTCGCTCCGTGGACCTGTGTCGTTAATGCCGCGGAACCGAACCCCGGTCGTGACTGGGAGACCACCGGTGGGATTATCTGGAGTCGGAGGGAAGAAACCTGGAAGAGTTGCATCTGCAACAGTGAACGGATTAAACGGATTCGTGAGCGGCACACTGATGCCGGTGGGACTAAAGAATGCATTGGTGCCTGGAGTCTTAAATGGATCAGGCGTAAACGGCACCGCCGCCAGGGACGCATCGAAAAACGAGCGCGCATACATGTCGCGGGTGAACGAGCCGTAGTACACCTGGCGATCTCCCGGAGGCAACGCCGGCGTAAAAGCGGCGAAGTTAAAAAAGAAGTAGTCGCCACCTCCCTTTGTATCCGGGAATGGGCCGAGTACAGGCGGCATGTTATTAGCCGCGGGGGTACCAAAGGCAACACCGGGGAATTTATAAAATGGAGAAGTTGCGGCATTGGGCGCTGAATGCGGCAGCGGCGTGTTCACGCCGAACTGCGGAAGACCGCCGGGACCGAAGAACATGCTTGGAAGCAAGCGGCGGCCCTGAACGCGGCCAGGGAAATTTCCGCTGCGGGCATCAAATCCTCCAAAAGGAATAAAGAAGCCGTTGGAGGAAATGTCCCGGTCGCGGCTAAAAACGCCACCGAGGCGCTGCCAGAAATCGGCAACGACGACAATATCAGTCTTATCATCGCCGGTGCCGGCTTTCAGCCAAGCCTCCCACTCGCCCATTTCGTTTGAGGCTCCCAAGTTCGTGTTCCCGTAAGTCCCGCCGATTTCCAGACCGCGGAACTTGTGAACCAGGAAGAAGTTAACCACGCCGGAGATGGCATCGGATCCGTACACAGCCGAGGCGCCATCCTTGAGGATGTCCACGTGATCGACCATCGAAAACGGTATCAGGTTAATGTCCGGGCCTCCGCTAAACCCGGCGACACCCAGCGAACCATAGGCGACGCGTTTGCCATCAATCAAAACCAAGGTTTCCTTCGCCAACAAGCCGCGCAGGTTAAACTGGACCGTGCCATCACCGCCGTTGCCGATGTTCAGGTTCACGGTGCCGCCGGCCTCCTGCGGGATAAATTCCTGAAGATCGGTTGCATTGCGGATACCCAGTTTCTCGATGTCTTGCGGACGATAGGTATCCACCGGGCGGCGGGGGGGGCGGCGCAGCCGGAGCCGGCAACTGAGCGAAGGCATTGGATGCAAGAATGAATGGAAATCCGACGCCCGCCATGAGTGCGAGTCGAACGAATCTAAACGTTTTCAGTGCGTTTTTAGTCATTAGTTTCTCCATTGGTTTGGTTAGGTTTCGGCAGGGTTATTCAATTTCTAAAGGACTGACAAGCTTCTTTTTCACTTTTTTTGATGTTTTTTTGCACGGCCAAACAGGGATGTTTGTCGCTCGAAGTTCCGGTCTAGCGGAAGAGGTCAACGGCTGGCAAGCTTTTTTCTCAGTTTTTTTGAAGTTTTTTTTAGGCCACGCGCGCCGGGATTTTGCCAGCGGATGATTCGGATCACCTCCGACGGGGTTATTCGATTTGAATGTATGCCAGCACAGAAAATGAAGTTTAGATCTCAACGTCCGCTGCGATTGGTCCTCGCTTTGATGGTGGGAGTTGCCGGCGTTTGGCTTTTCACCCATTGCCGCGACAAACAAACAGATGCTGGCCATCGACCAATCATTTCATTCGCGACAGTTAAGCCGGTGCTGGAGGCGCTCGGTGACAAACTGCCGCCGCAATTAAGGGAGCCGAACGAAGCCAAGTGGAAGACTTGGGCCCAGCACGAGGATGACGTCGTTCGTGGTCGTCTCGAGCAAGGGGCGCTCGATTCCATGATCAACCTGCTCTTGTTCGGCACTTCCTTCACGACACAACCGCGGGTGATAACGATGCACGACCTCCACGATCCGGTCGTGCAGTCGCGGGTGGATGATCTTTTACAAGGCCTTCGCAATCCGGGAAGGAACGAGCGACTCATCTTTCTGCGAAACGTCCTCCGACGCAGCGGAATGGATCCCGACAGTTCGACCGGAGACGAGAAGACAAAAACTTTCGTCCTCGAAAATCTTCGGCGTGTTGTCCAGGAGCAGAACACTTTTCGCGAACAGTTTGATGAGGCAACCCACGAGAGCGACCAGCAGGCCGAGCTTTCCAAGCGCTCGCGGATGTTTCACGATCGCGGTATCTCGCTTGATACAACCATTCTCTCGAGCTTCGGCATTGAGGGAGCGCTGCGCGACATGAAGGACCGGGCAATGCTTCCAGTCAGATCGATTACTCGCGTCGCGGTGATCGGCCCTGGTTTGGATTTCACCGATAAAGGATTCGGTTACGACTTTTATCCGCTCCAGACGCTGCAACCGTTCGCGGTTTACGATTCGCTCATTCGATTAGGACTCGCCGAACCTGGAAAGATCGATATTACCGCCTTCGACATTAGTCGGGAGGTTCTCGAGCATTTGCGCAGCGCGCATGACCGCGCCAAAGCGGGCGAGAACTACGTCGTGCAATTGCCCCGCGAGTCTTGGCCATGGGTTGCGGAGGCAGTTCAGTACTGGCGTTCGTTCGGCAGCGAGATCGGTGAGCCCGCCGCTCCGGTTCAACCTCCGCCGGCTCTCAAGGGTCTTGAGACGCGCGCAGTCGCGATTCGTCCCGACGTCATCCTTTCATGTAAACCGGTCGATTTGAATGTCGTTTTCGAACAGGTCGATCGATCGGACACAAGACGATTCGATCTGATCATCGCCACAAATGTTTTCCTCTATTACGACACAGTGGAGCAAGCGCTAGCGCTTCAGAATATCTCGACACTTCTCAAGCCGGGGGGATTTTTCTTGACCAATGATTGGCTGCCGGGTCTGCCTCAAATCCCGATGCGCTCAATGGGATACACACCGGTGCGATATGGAGAGAGCGGTGATTGGGGAGATAACATTTTTTGGTGGCAGCGGCAATGAGCGTTAATGCAACTTTCTTTGCAAGAAAGTCTTAACCGATTCAGGCCCTCGACATGACAACCGTGCAACACGTTTGATCCGAGTAAAATCGTTACAAGGGCTGACGCAGATGGAAGAAGTCGTAATGGCTAGAGAACGCGCGCAGTCGGGTTCATTCGTGGTTTCCGAAGGCCTGTGCGTAACGCATCTCCAAGCCGGAACGAAAGGGGGCGACCGTTTCGATGATGAATGCCGCGTCCCGGTCCGCGCTCGGCTCCCGCCACGGAATTTCGCGTGGGTAGACGCGATAGGGATCCTCAAAAATCGCATTGGAGACCGCCAATGTCTCACCGCTCTCGAACAGCAATGGATAAATAAAGGAGATCGTGGTCCAGACGGACGTCACGTGATGTTGACGCAGATAATCTTCAACGCCTTCGATATCAACGGCCGGAATTCGTGTCATACAATAACTCTTCCCCTCGTCGCAGGAGGAGAGTGTTTCGATTTGATTTTCCTGTCCGACCCCGACAATGACAACAGTCCCGGTCAGTAAAATCGCACTAAGCACAACGGCACCACCGAGGCGCGGCAGTGCCTTCGAATAAGAAAAGGAACGTTCCAGCATTCGCCCTGTCAACACCGACAGAAAGAAACATCCACCGAAGAAATAGCTGGGAACGCCGGGCCGCACAGTCAGATACGGAACAAAGGAAGCCGCTGTGAGTAGAAGCATGTCAAAATCCCGTTCTTGCCGCCAATCCGCTAGATTGCCGCGGAGCGCCCCCACCATTTTCGACGGTGATTTCACGAAGGGCCAGATCGCTGTTACCACCGCCAAAAGAGCGATCGCGTAAAACACGTAGCCGGATGCCGGCTTGTCGGAATAATACCAGAGAACAGTGTCCGGTCCGAAGAACTTTGGCATTTCATCGAGAAGGATTCGTCCGTAAGTGGAAAGCTGAAGGAGCGACTGGAATCCGCCTCCGGGCCTTTCAACAAAAAGATATCGCCAATTGTTGAAATGATGCATGAGATTACACGCAACTACAGGCAGGTAACCGAGCACGCACCCGCCAAAAGCGAGAGCCGCATTGTTGAGCGAGAGTTTACGGCGCAAAATCAGCAGCATCCAAAACGCGGCAACAATCGGGATCGCAAGTTCCAGGCACCAGATGCTCACAGCTGACGCCAGCCCAAAGAAAAATAACGTCGTTTGTTTCCGAGCCCAATCTGATGCGACCGATGTAAAAAGCATCGTCAGTATTGGGATCGACAGGAAATACCAAGAGTAACCCCTCACTTGAAAATGCCACTTGAGGAGTGAAGGAGTGACCGCAAATACAATCGCGGCCAAGAGAGCTGTGCGCTGGTCGTAAAGCGCCAAGCACATCCAATAAAATAGAACAAGGCAGAGCAATGACAGCACGAGGATACAACTCTTCAGTGGAATGACGCTCACGCCGAACACTGCGAAAGCAATCGCGGCGAGGTATGCCTCCCAAGCTGCGCCTGCGTTATATGGCTGCCCATACATGTAAAAAGGGAAATAGCGTCCTTCCAGGATGTGTTTACCCATCAGACCAATGATCGCTTCGTCGCTATGCACGTGAGTTTGCGACGTCAACAGAATCATAAACCGCGCGACCGCGATAATTACAAACAACCCAATAAAGAATGCGTGCCGGCGCATCAGAGATTAATTGTCAGCTTCCCGGGGCACGATCATAACGCAGCGCTTGAGAGATCGACAATCGAGACGGTTCCCATTTACCCGCAGAAGGCAGGCGGCTTGAGGGTCAGGTTCAACCCGGAGGATGAAATCCGAAATCAGTCGCTAGTTTTCCCCA
>QHMR01000013.1 GCA_003217875.1 Verrucomicrobiota bacterium | reverse complement strand
GACAGATTGTCTCATCGGCTTCTTCTTCGAGCTCGCGGCAAGTGTCTGGCGGCCCGACCGGTACTGCTACCACAATTCTGGTGACCCCGCGCTGTCGCAGCGCCTTCACTGCTGCCCGCATGGTTGCGCCGGTGGCCAGCCCGTCATCGACGAGGATGAGAATCCGATCGCGCAGTTCGGGTGGGGGACGTCCCTCCCGATAAATCTGTTCGCGCCGTTCGAGTTCGGCTGTCTCTTTGGCGGTTACCGCTTCAATCGCTTCGTCAGCATACGGTATGGCGCGCATGACATCTTCGTTTAAAACGCGCACGCCGCCTGAGGCGATCGCGCCTGCAGCAAGTTCTTCAAAACCGGGAACACCGAGCTTACGCACAATGAACACGTCCAACGGCGCATGCAGCCGTTTTGCAACTTCGTAGGCAACGGGCACGCCGCCTCGGGGCAAACCGAGAACTATCACGTCGTCGCGCCCTGCATACTTATCGAGCTTCTCCGCCAGTTGCCGGCCGGCCTCTGCTCGATTTTCGAACACTCGTTCCATACAGCTGGACGCGCCGCTTTAAGCTGCCGACGCGATCGCAGGAAACAACGGCTGCATATCGTGCGGAAAACTATGGATCACTTTTTCAAGACCTTGCTCAATCATAGGCGTAAAAATCCTTCCTTTATGGATTTCGCTACTGAAACGCGGAAATCTGTTCTCTTAGAATTTCGCGGCTCGATTGAGCGCTGAGCGTGTTTAACAGGGACCGATGCCGGTCATCATCCTTATCTCGGATCAGCCCTACAATCTGAAGTCCCTCGCCACCCAAGGCACAGAGCGCTTGGATGCCAGGCTCATCCTCGACACACACGCGAGCCACTACATACAGACCGAGCAACCGCAGCTTGTGATCAATTCGATCCGGTACGTGGTTGACAGGCTGCGCAGCCGTGCCCGATCCGACAGGGATTGACTTTCCGCTAGCATCCGCGCCCGTGATCTGGCACCACATCTTTACGCCGGGCCAATGACGCACTGAGGTTAGCTAGTCTTCGCTGGGTTCCGGTCCGGATAAGGCGGAATCGGAGGCAGGTCATATCGTTTGGTCTTCAATTCTTCCTGGATTTCCTGAAGCGCGCGATCGAGTTGCTGATCTTCGCCTCTGAATTCTTTTCCCGGATCATTATCGATGACGATGTCGGGATCCACGCCATAGCCTTCGACAATCCATTGTTTACCGTCCTTTGAATAGGGTGCGAATTCCGGTTTGAAAAATTGGCCGCCGTCGACGAGCGGCAGCGATTGGCGAATACCAATGACGCCACCCCAGGTGCGTTTGCCGATAAGTTTGCCCAGCCCGAGTGTCTTGAAGCGATACGGAAAAATATCGCCGTCGGACGCGGAGAATTCGTTGATCAACGTCACCATCGGGCCCGTGAACGTTTGTGGCGGGTCGGTTTGCGGCATGCCGTTGCGCGCGATCCCAATCATCACGAGCGCTCGGCGCAATCGTTCGATGACCAGTGGCGAGACAAAGCCGCCGCCGTTACCACGGACATCGACAATGAGCGCGTGCTTACGGATTTGCGGAAAGTAAAGCTTCGTGAACTGGTTGAGCCCCGGCTGCTGCATGTCGGGAATGTGTAGATAGCCGACTTCGCCACCGGTTTTCTTGTTCGTGTAATCGATGTTCTTTTGCACCCAATCGAGATAGTAAAGCGGCGCTTCGTTGTCGGTGGGCACCACGGTGACGTCGCGCGCGCCAGCATCGGTTGGTTTTGAGTTCACGCGAAGAATCACTTGTTTACCGGCGGTGCCGATGAGCGCGTCGTAAAGATTCGGCAAGCTCGAAACGGGCGTGTTGTTGATCGCGAGAATGTAATCACCCGGTTTCACATTCACGCCGATGTCGGTCAGCGGCGAACGCGTCTGCTTGTTCCAATTTTCGCCCGGTAGAATCCGATCGATGCGATAGGCACGCGTGGCCGGGTCGCGCGAAAACTCAGCGCCGAGTAGGCCGAGCTTAACGCGTGGCGTGTCCGGGCGTTCGCCGCCGCCGACGTACGCGTGGCCATTATTCAATTCACTAATGAGCTCGCCTAAGATGTAGGTGAGATCGTTACGATGATTAACGAACGGCAGCAGCGCGGCATATTTATCGCGCATTGCTTTCCAGTCGATCCCGTTCATGGTGGGCGAGTAGAAGAAGTCGCGCATTTGGCGCCAGCACTCGAAATAGATTTGGCGCCATTCGGCGTGTCGATCCAACTGCATGTCGAGGCCCTCGATCTTGTGCTCGTGATCCTTGGTTTCGAGCTTGTTTTTCGGCACGTCGATGATGGCGTAGTCTTTTTTGATCTTCACCAGCATCTTTTTGCCGTCGAAGGTGATCTGATAATTGTTCGCGTCTCCGAGTACGGTTTCCTTGCGCTCATCGATGTTGTAGACACAAAGATGCGATTTCTTGTCCTTGTCGCCGAATAGGTCTTCCTCTTCTTCACCCACTTCATCAGCGGCCGTGCGGCGCAGGTAGAAGATGCGATTGTCACCGAGCATCCGGATGTTGCGATAATTTCCGGGCGTGATTTCCAAACCGAGGATCCGATTCTGAATGCCGTCCGTGTCAACTTTCACCACCACTGGCTTCTTTGGTTTTTCTTCTGCTTTTGCCGCGCTCGGGCTCGCCTCCGGCTTTTTTTCTTCAGCTTCCTTCGCCTTTTCCTTTTGTCGTTTTTCCTCAGCCTTGCCGACTTCATCGCTCTTCGGCGCGAGCGGATTTGCGGTCTCCTTCGCGAGCGTGACGAGGTAAACCCGCTCCATGTCGCGATAGACGTTTGCAAATTCCTCGTCGCCAAAAGTTGGCTTGAAATCCCGGGCGGAGCTAAGCAGCAAATATTTTCCGCCGTCGCTGAAGACTGCTTCGCCGGAGCCGTACCAGCTGTCAGTTACGGCGGTCTGCTGTTTGTTTGCGACTGAATAAAGATAAACGCGCGGCATCCCATTCTCCTCGGGGCGCACCCAAGTGATCCACTGACTATCCTGCGACCAGTTATAACTTTCGATCTCGCCGTATTTATCCTGATCGACGAGTGTCACCCCTTTGCTCGCAACATCGACATAGTGCAATCGTTGCAACCGATCGCTCCACAGCAGCTTCTTGCTGTCGGGCGACCATTTTGGCGCGTAGTAGTAGGTGTCGGCGCCATTCGTGACTTGCTGCGGCTCGCCTTTGCCGTCTTGCGAACGTACATACAACTCGTTCTCGCCGGTCGCGTCCGAATTGTAGGCGATCCATTTTCCGTCCGGCGACCAAACCGCATCGCGTTCGTGCGCGCCTGAGGTTTTGCTCAAATTGCGCGGCGTGCCGTTCTTTGCGGGCACAGAATAAAGATCGCCGCGCGCGATCACGACGGTGCGCTCGCCATCGGGCGCGAGGTTCACCGATTCGAGATGCTTGGACGCATCAACCAGCGCCGAACGGCCAAGCGCGAAATCTTCTTTGATCTCGATGGGTACAGGCGTGGCTTGACCCGTGGCAAGATCGTAGCGCCAGATGTACCCCGCTTGCTCGAAAACTATCGAGTCCTTGCCGATGGATGGAAACTTGATGTCGTAATCCGTGAAGTGCGTGAGCTGCTTTGTTTCTTTCGTCGCCAGATCGACAAAGAATAAGTTCATCCGATTGTCGCGATCGGAGATGAAATAGATTTTGTTGTCCGGACCCCACATCGGGCAGATGTCCTGCGCTGGATTATTCGTCAGATTTTCCGTCGCGCCTGTTTTGAAATCGTAGATCCAAACATCATCTGCCATGCCGCCGCGATAATGTTTCCATGTGCGGAACTCGCGGAACACTCGGTTGTAGGCCAGCTTCGAATCATCCGGAGAAAACGAGACAAAGCCGCCGCGCGGGACGGGCAATTGCTGCGGCAATTCTGCGTCGAGGCCGACCGCGAACAGCGAACCGATGAAATCGTTAAACGATTTCATGCGCGAACGGAACACCACCAATGGTTTAGTATTTTCCCATGCCATTACGATGTTGTTTGGTCCCATGCGATCCGAAACGTCGTCGCGTCCGAGTGTGGCCGAAGTTGTCAGGCGTTTCGGAGTGCCGCCCTCGGCCGGCATTACATAAACTTCCCTGTTGCCGTCGTACTCTGAAGTGAACGCGATCTGCGTTCCGTCCGGCGAGAAGCGCGCAAACGAAGTGTAGCCCGGGCCGCTCGTCAAGCGGCGCGCCGTGCCGCCGTTTTTGCCGACCGTGTAAAGCTCGCCTGCATAACAAAAAACGATCTGTGTTCCATTCGTCGTTGGGAAACGCAGTAATCGCGTTGTCTCCGGTAATTTCTGCGCTGAGACTCTCGGACTTGGAAATGCGCCCAACGCGATCAAAGACAAAAGAACAAACCGAAAGAACGTGTTCATAGAAAAATGACGAAGTGAGGAAGCTGCCGTTGAACAAACGGGATGCAACTCTGATTTCATCCCGTTGCCGGCACGCAGGCGATCATATAATGAAGACGCCGCTAATTGCCGATTTTGTCTGAACAAGAGGAGCGGTTTGCCGCGCGCCCAATTAAAGACAAGGCGCGGAAGGGGTGGGATTCGAACCCACGGTGAGTTTCCCCACGCTCGATTTCGAGTCGAGTGCCTTAAACCGGACTCAGCCACCCTTCCAATCGGTCGACATTGTCGGTGTTATTTCACGATGCGCAATTGTCAGGCCAGGTCTGAATTTGCAAAGCCAAGGCATCACGCCAGCGTTAAATGGCGATGGAGATCACACTCACCGACGGCGGAATTGAGACGCGGATCATTTATGAATTCAGACGCTCGATTGGCGACTTCGAGGCCTACAGCTGCTCCGAGACGAACCGGGACGTGAGATCCTTCGGCGCATTTACCAAAGCTACGCTGAGGTAGCAGTTCGATACCGATTGCCGATCCAGCTTGGGACGCCCACGTGGCGTGCAAGCCGTAAATGGACAAGCAATGTCGAGGGCGTGAACGCCGCTGCGGTGGAATTGCTGGGGAACATAGCACGGCAGATCGTCAATACGCGGATCATTCTCGCAGGGGTTATCGGGCCGGCTTCGGATGGTTACGCAGCTGACGAAGCACTGAGCACGAAGGATGCCTTCGCTTACCATCGCGAACAGGCAGACGTCCTCGCTAGGAACGATGTCGATCTTCTCTACGCGCCAACTTTTCCGGCATTCTCGGAACTGTATGGCGTTGCCCGAGCGATGGCAGGAACGGGCCGCCCATATGCGTTGGCGCCCATGCTGCATCCCGATGGCACGATGCTCGACGGAACGCCACTGGCGGAAACGATCGCGCGCATCGATGCTGAGATCTCTCCAGTTCCGCATCACTACATGATCGGCTGCCTCTATCCCACGCACGCGGAAACTGCTTTGCAGGCATTGCGCGCTTCGCAGCGGGATCTAGTTAAGCGAGTTCGCGGATTAAAAGCGAACACTTCACCGCTTTCGCCCGAGGAACTCGACAAACTGAACCATCTGGCCGCCACCGACGTTCAGACTTGGGTGCGGGACGAATTGGCGTGCGCGCGAGAGTTCGATCTCACCATTCTGGGTCGGCTGTTGCGGAACCGACGAACGTTACATCGACGCTTTGACCAGGGCGGTGGTTGATTAAGGCGAATCGACAGACTTGCGCAAAAAATGTTACAATTTTAGGCTTGCCATGGCCGTCCAGCTTACTGCATATTGTATATCCGCAATGACAGCCACGCTATTACTTGTTGTTTACTGGTATTCACAGGTTGTTGGCGCCGCTGTTCACCAATATTAGCACCTTATTAGAACCTCAACCCTCCTCACCGCCATGATTCAACTAAAACCCGGAATTCTGCCCGCTTCACTTAATGCACCATCTCGATCAACCACATGCGGAAAACACACGGCTGAGAAAAAGACGAATGCCGGCGTGCGTTTTGAGCGCGTGTTCAGCGATGCTGCCGTTGCGCCTTTTGATCAGATCGAATGGGAACGGCGCACTGCGGAAATCAATGACGACAGCGGCAAGGTCATCTTCAAACAGGAGGATATCGAAGTTCCGAAAAACTGGAGCGCGCTCGCGACCAAAATTGCGGTCGCAAAATATTTCTACGGCGATATCGCGAAAGACGCTGCGGAAATTTTCTACGATGAACTAACCTGGCTGTGTTTAAACCAGCACGGCGCTTTTAACTCGACGGTTTGGTTCAATGTGGGTTTATATCATCAATACGGCGTCGGCAAGAACGGCGGCGCGGGAAATTATTTTTACAATCGCGCGACCGGCAAAGCTGAACGCGCTCCTTCGCAATACGAGTATCCGCAGGGCAGCGCCTGCTTCATCCAGAGTGTGGAGGACACGATGGAAGACATTATGCGACTGGCCATGAGCGAGGCGATGCTCTTCAAGTATGGCAGCGGCACCGGCACCGATCTTTCTTCGCTACGGTCGACAAGAGAAAAATTGAGCGGGGGTGGCAAGCCAAGCGGGCCGCTGTCTTTTCTGAAGGTTTACGATCAGGTAGCGAATGTGGTGAAAAGCGGCGGCAAAACGCGACGCGCCGCGAAGATGAACACGCTCAAGGATTGGCACCCCGACATCGAAGAGTTCATCGACGCCAAGCAAAAGGAAGAGAAAAAAGCGTGGGCGCTGATCGAACAGGGTTATGACGGAAGTTACAATGGCGATGCGTACGGCTCCGTAATGTATCAGAACGAAAACGTGAGCGTACGCGTAAGCGATGAATTTATGGAAGCAGGGCTGGCAGGGCGCGAGTGGTGGACGCGCCGGGTGATTGACGGCCAGCCGTGCGAGAAGAAAGACGCACGCGCTCTGCTACGCAAGATCGCCGAGGGCACATACATCTGCGGCGATCCGGGAATGCAATTCGATTCCACGATTCACAAATGGCACACCTGCAAAGGCACAGACCGGCAGAATTCCACGAATCCATGCTCGGAGTACCTCTTCCTGGACAACACCGCCTGCAATCTCGCGTCGCTCAACTTGATGAAGTTCAAGACCGCCGACGGCGATTTTGATGTTGAGCGATTCAAGGCGGCGGTGCGCATTTTCATCACTGCACAGGAGATCATTGTCGACAACGCAAGCTATCCGATCAGAGAAATCGCGGAGAACTCGCATATTTTCCGCACGCTCGGGCTTGGTTACGCGAACCTCGGCTCGTTGATCATGAGCTACGGCTACGGTTACGATAGCGTCGAAGGCCGCGCACTCTGTGGCGCGATCACTGCGATCATGACCGGTGAAGCGTATGAACAAAGCGCGCGATTGGCGAGCGCTATTGGACCATTTCCGGGTTATCACGACGCTCGCGCCAGCGGCGTGCCGAAGCCGGTCGCCAAAGACAACGTCGAATCGATGCTCGAAGTGATCGAGCTCCATCGTGACGCGGTGCGCGAGATTCCAGAGGCGAAAGAGTTCGCGCATTTGAAAGAAGAAGCCGCAAAAGTTTGGGATAGCGTGGCGGAGCTGGGCAAACGCTACGGCTATCGCAATGCACAAGTAACAGTGCTCGCGCCGACCGGCACGATCAGCTTCCTGATGGATTGCGACACCACCGGAATCGAACCGGACATCGCATTGGTGAAATACAAGCTGCTGGCCGGTGGCGGCATGCTCAAGATTGTCAATCAGACGGTCAAGCCTGCGCTGGAGAAACTCGGTTACAATTCGGAAGATGTCGAACGCATTATTGCCCACATCGATGCGTTCGACACCATCGAGGACGTGACAGATACCGACGGCACCAAAATCTCATCCGGCCTGAGACCTGAGCATTTGCCAATTTTCGATTGCGCATTCAAACCGTTCAAAGGCGCGCGCGCGCTGCATTACATGGCGCACCTCAAGATGATGGCTGCAGCCCAGCCATTCCTGAGCGGCGCGATCTCGAAGACTGTTAACATGCCGGAAGGAGCCACGGTGGACGACATTATGAACACGTACGTCGAAGGTTGGCGACTCGGCCTGAAGTCGATCGCGATTTATCGCGAGGGGTCGAAACGCTCCGCGCCGTTGAACACGCGCAAGACAAAAGATATGGGCAGTGTAGCCGCTGGCGTTGAGGACGGCTTTCCCGACGCGACCGAACCCGAACAACTGCAAAAGCGCATTCTCAAACTCGAACAAGAACTGGCAACGTTGCGCAGCCGGATTGATCAACCAGTCCGGCATCGTATGCCGGACACGCGCAATTCCATGACCCACCGGTTCGAGATCGCCGGTCACGAAGGTTACATCACGGTCGGCTTGTACGAAAACGAGCAACCGGGTGAGCTTTTTATCACCATGTCCAAGGAAGGCAGCACTATCGGCGGGTTGATGGACACTGTCGGCACGCTCACTTCGATTGCTCTGCAGTACGGCGTGCCGCTGGAGAGCTTGGTGAAAAAATTCGCGTATCAGAGATTCGAGCCGAGCGGCTTCACAAAAAATCCCGACATCCGGCACGCGACGAGCATCACGGACTACGTTTTCCGCTGGTTGGCCTGCCAGTTCATCAAAGGCTACAAGGAAGCAACGTCGCCCAATCGGGCCCAGCCGGATCTGCCGCTGAAAGAAATTGGCGAGATCGAGAAGAAAGCTGTGAATCGGCCAGTCACGGATTTGGCCCACACCGCCGACAAACAAGTTCTCGACGTGATCACCAGCCGTTCATCGAACGATCCCGGCGCCGCGGGACAAAGCGGAAACGGCAATGGCCATGACGACCGCGTCATGGTCGCACTCGGCAGCATCTTCATGGGAATCACCTGTTCGGTGTGCGGCAGCGACAAAGTCATTCGCGCAGGCGCCTGCGGCGTCTGCACCGAATGCGGCACCAGCCAGGGCTGCAGCTGAGGACAAAGCTTCAAAGCCCAAGCTCCGCGATCCAAATTTTCGGCATTGCTGACGCTCGGTTTTCAAACCGCAGCTGCTGCACCTGATTGGACAGGCGGGCACGCACGGCTACAATGCGTCGCCCCTTTTTCAATAACTCACCTGAATGAACAAACTCGACGCGGAGCGACAGAAAGAGATTCAACAAGCCGAGGAGTTGCTTTTTGCAGGTCCGCAGGCGCTTGGGTTTGCCAAGGGATTGTTTCAGGGACATTTCGTTTCCGATTGGGTGATGCCGTATCCGCGCATTCCAGCGGCGCAACAAACCGAATTGGACGAGACGCTCACCGAGCTTCGCAAATTCTTAGATGAACATCTCGATCCTGTGGAGATCGATCGGCAGGCAGACATTCCCCGTAGCGTAATTGACGGTCTGGGGCGCGTTGGCGTTCTCGGTATGACGGCGCCGAAGGAATATGGCGGACGCGGTTTCTCGCAGATGGCCAACTGCAAAGTGTTGGAGGAAATTGGCTGCCGTTGCGCATCGACGTCGGTTTTCGTAAACGCGCATCATTCGATCGGAATTCGCGCGTTGCTGCTTTTTGGAACACACGAGCAAAAGCGGAAATGGCTTCCAAAATTAGTGACTGGCGAGCAGCTGGGCGCATTCGCGCTTACGGAAAAGGAGGCTGGATCTGATGCGGCAAATGTGCAGATGCAAGCGCGTCCGAGCGAGGATGGCTCGCACTTCATTTTGAACGGCGAAAAACGTTACATCACAAACGCGGCAATCGCGCATGAACTCACCGTGATGGCGCGGACGCCAGTGCCTGCGAAGGACAAAACTGCGATCACAGCATTTCTTGTGACACCTGACATGCCCGGGTTCGAAATCCTCGAAGCGCGGATGCCTAAAATGGGAATCCGCGGCACTGCCACCGGGCGATTCGCGATGCGCGACGTAAAGGTTCCGAAGGAAAACATTCTGGGACCGCTGGGCAAAGGTCTCAAGGTCGCGCTGACGGTACTCGATTTTGGCCGAACAACTTTCGGCGCATGTTGCACCGGCGCAGCCAAGACGTGTTTGGAGTTGGCGATCCAGCACGCAAATAGGCGGAAGCAATTCAACAAGACGCTCGGTAATTTTCATCTGGTCAAAAAGAAAATCGCGCGTATCGCGGCGGATGCTTACGCGATGGAAGCGATGACGACGGTTACAGCGTCGTTCATCGACCGGGGTCTGGAAGATTACATGCTGGAAACCGCGATGCTGAAGGTCTTTACGACCGAGCGGCTTTGGGAGTGCATCAACGACGTATTTCAAATTTACGGCGGCTCGGCATACTTTTTGGATCTTCCGCTGGAGCGAATGCTGCGTGACGCGCGGATCAACCAGATCGGCGAAGGCGCGAACGAAGTGCTCACTTCGTTTATAGCGCTGGTGGGGATGCGCGGGCCGGGCATGGAGTTCAAGGAAATCTACGATACGATGATGAAACCGTCGCGGGATCGGATGAGCAAAGCGTGGGCCGCTGGGAAGAGCCGGCTTGGCGCGACGATTCGCGTGCCTGATGTGCCGGTGCAAAGCGAGCAGCTCCGCGGGCACGCGCGGCAGCTCGGCCGCTTGATCTGGCGTTTTAATTTCGCCGTGAACCGCGCGTTGATTACCTATCGCGAGCCGATTCTGGATATGCAGCTTGTTCAGCAAAGGATCGCGAACGCGGCGATGGATCTCTTCGCGTCGACTTGTGTCCTGAGCCGTAAGGACAGCGAAATCCAATTTGGCCGTCGAAACGGCGACGCGGCTGCACCCGATCATTCCGCCGCTGATCTGTTCTTGCGTCAATCGTTTCGTCGAATTCGCGGTTTCCTCGCGGGACTGACGGATAACGACGACAAATCGGTGCTTGCGACGGCAGATTCCTGCCTGGCCACGCCGCGTAGCTAAATCTTGGCCGTCTGCGTTTACACTGACAAAGACGCCAGCCTACGCTCGCTGAAGGGAAAAACGTGTGCGGTGATCGGGTTCGGAGCGCAAGGCCACGCCCACGCCCTCAATCTTCGGGACAGCGGGATGGACGTAATTGTTGGCCTCTATCCCGGCAGTAAATCGCGACTGCGCGTGCGGCGTAACGGTCTGACAGTTTTCAATACGCCGGAAGCAGTGCGGCGTGGCGACATTATTTTTGTCGCACTTTCGGACTCGCAAATGCCCGCGATTTACGCGGAACAGATCGCTCCCAGCCTGCGCGCGGAACAGACTCTGCTCTTCGCACATGGCTTCGCGATTTATTACCGGACGATTGTTCCGCAGAAAGATGTGGATGTTGTGATGGTGGCTCCCAAAGGACTCGGGCCGATGGTGCGCCGGGAGTTTGTGCGAGGGCGCGGCGTGCCGGGTTTGATCGCAGTTCATCAAAATCCCAGCAGGCACGGCAAACAAATGGCGTTGGCGTGGGCAAAGGGAATCGGATGCACGCGTGCCGGCGTAATGGAGACGACTTTTCGAGAGGAGACGGAGACCGATCTTTTTGGTGAGCAGGCAGTGCTCTGCGGCGGCACCAGCGCGCTGATTCGGGCTGGTTTTGATACGCTGGTTGCCGCCGGTTATCCACCTGAGCTCGCGTACTTCGAATGTCTGCACGAACTCAAGTTTATCGTCGACCTTGTCCATGAGGCAGGACTCTCGGGCATGCGAAACTGATTTCAGATACCGCCAAGTGGGGCGAGCTGACGGTCGCTCCGAAAATCATCGATAAAACTGTGCGAAGGCGGATGAGATCAGTTCTCCAAACGATCCGCTCCGGCCAATTTGCGCGTGAATTTATTCACGAGATGAAAACTGGTCGGACACGCTACCCGCAGTTGCTGCGGGAAGCGGACAAACATCCAATCGAAAAGGTGGGCGCGCGACTGCGCAGCATGATGGCTTGGCCTGCAAAAATATAAACCTGCCTCCGCACTGCCGCGGCGGCAGCACGCCAGCACCGGCGAAATCGTCGGAGTTTTTGATTATCTCCCCGTACGATGCCCGTAAATAGTCATGTGGTTGGCCGTAGTCGGAATTGCACCGAGCCGATCGCAAGGTTGCGGGATCCTGGAGGTTCCCGTCACAGTGTAGCACAGCTTCTTTGTGGTCTTGACGACCGGCTGTCCTTGTGCCGGGAGAGCTACGTCCTTGCTCGGATCAGCAGCAAATGCCGATGCGCAAAACGCGAACGCGAGCGCGACGCTTGCGCACCGGACCGACCAGCCGCCCAAGCGACTTGGTCTGCTTACTGTTTTCACGCCGTAATTGTGATGCCGCTTCGGATTTCGTGCAAGCCTATTTCGTCCGTCGTTTTAAGACACAAATCCGACATTTTGCGCCGCCCTGAAATCTCTACGGTTAGTCCGTCCAAAGAAAATGTTCCAAACGCAGATTGTTGAGACGCGCTTTTGCTTCCTCGCTTCGGCTGCCTCCGGCGGCAGCGAGGCTATCGTAAATAGCAGCGGCAGATTCCCACTTTGAATCCTCCTCTAACAATCGACCTGCATTAAATCCCGCTTTGTAATACCAGAACAGTTCGCGCCGCTGATCCGGGCGGGCCTCGTTCTCCAGTATCTTATAAAACGCCGCAAGGGCGCCGGCTCGATCATTTTTCTTTTCCAGGCACAATCCCTTTTTGAAGAGCGCCTGGTTCCGCCAGTCAATCGACTCGTTCTTATCGGAGGCTAGTTGGTCGTAGGTTTCAATCGCGCGCTGGTAACTGTTAGAGTCGGTCGCGCCCGCCTCAAAGAAAATGTCGCCTTTGCCACAAAGCGCCTCGCGTTTATCGGAAGGGGCAGCGTCGCTCTTTAATACCTCATCGTACAAGGCAAGAGCATCCTTCGACTTGCCCAGCTTGCGCTCGATTACGGCCTGTTCATTACGTGCGGCCCACCGCAGCGCCCCGTTTTTCTGCACGACCTGATCAAACAGAATAATCGCCCGGTCTAGCGAATGCTGGCCCATGCTCGACATGGCCGATTCTGCTGCGAAAAAGAGTGCTGTTTCTGCGAGAGAGTCGTCAGGATTTTGTTGTGCGATAAGTTCAAACTGCGTCTGCGCATTTGCGAAATCCTGGCGCCGGTAATAAAGCTCCGCCAATTTCATTCGAACTTCCGAAGCGAATGGCGAAAGACCGTGCTGTTCCAGAAAGCGCTTTGCCAGGTCGATGACTTTCGTTTCGTCTCCGCGCGCTGATTCCTCTACCCATATGGTGAGATAATCAGCGCGCTCGGCGGCCGCGGCGGTTGGCCTCAACTCCGTTGCACGAGCGAGATTTTTTCGCGCTTCATCGAACCGCGGCGGCGAAGAGTGAAAGGCCAGTTCGGCAAGGCCGACCCAGGCTTCTGACACGCGCGGGTTTTTGGGAAAATCGTGAATGAACTGGTGCAACGATGCCGCCGCTGTCTTATCGCCCTTGGCCGCCTGCATCAAACCTTCCTCCAATCGTAAATTGGCGCGCGCCTGTTCGTCACCGCCTTGCTTCTCCAGCTGACTGTAATCAGCCAGGAAACGAGCGTGATTGCCAAGTTGCAGCCAGCCGCTGGATGCATTAAAGAGCGCGACCTTCGTCCAGGGTGAATTCGAATACGCGATCTGTTCAAAAGCCGCGGTCGCTGTGGCAAATCGCTTCGCCAGATAATTCACGTTCGCGGACAAAAAGTTGATCCGGGTCAGCAAAGCCGGATCGGGACGCAGCAGACGTGCATCATCCAAAACAGCAATCGCCTCATCGAAATGGCGGTCATTCAATTCAAATTGTGCAAACTCCAGCAAAGCTTGTGCAATCGCCGGAGATTTGATGCTGGTGCGTCGCAGATCGGAAAACAATTGCCGGGCTCGTTCCGTGCGCCCGGCGCGAACTTCCATCCTAGCGAGATACCATCGGGCAAAGGTTCGCCGAGGCTGTTCCGGCCTGCGCACCCATTTCTCTAGTTCATTGCGCGACGGCTTGTGTTCCGCGCGATATAGAGAATCCAATTTTTCGAAGAGCAGCGCGAGATCTGAGTCCGCAGGGTGACGGTCAATAAATCGTTCAAGGACGTCATCTCCAGCTTCTGGCGTCTTTAGTTGCACATGTGCATCCGCTATGCCGAAGAGCGCCGCAATTAGTGTGGCATGAGGAGCTCCCTCCGGCCTTTTTAGAAGCGCTTGGAACATTCCGATTGCTCTCTCTGGCCGCTGTAAGATCAGCTCGAGTCGCCCGCGCAACACCCGCCGTTCTCTTCGCTCCGCCACCAATGTCGGCCGCATTTCTGCCAGGAGGCGCCGCGCATTAGGAGCATCGGCCATTTCAATGGAAAGTTCGGCTGCTCGTAACTGCGCTCGGGTAATCCATTCTTTGTCATTGAATAGAAGATCAAGTTTTCTCAATGCTTGTTGCCGCTTTCCTAACGCGCGTAGCATCTCCGCCGTGCCGAATGTGGCTGCTCCATCAAAAGGCGAGCCTCGGTCCCTTGTCAGCTCCTCGTACAGCGGCAGGGCATCAGCCCATCGGCTCAGGGCGGCCAAGGCTTGGGCACGCCAGAATTTGGCCCACGGCAATCCGCGTAGTCGAGGGCCTGCTAGCAGAACGAGAGTGTCTTCTGGTTCTCTTGCAGCCACCTGGGCCTCGGCAAGTTTCTCGGCAACGATCTGCCAGTCCGCATCGGGCAAATCTTTATTCAGCAACGCCTGCAACCGCGCTACCGCCACCTCCGGAACACCTTCTGTTAGCGGCGCGCTCGCTTCAGCAATCTCGACGGAAATATCCGCCCGGGCGAATTGCGCGAGTAAGCCGAGCAAACAGCTAAGTCCTATTTTTCTCAGGCTCATTTCTTCTCCAGCATTGGCCGCAAATATCGTCCCGTATGACTACCGGGAAGCGCGGGGATCTCCTCAGGCGGACCGGCCCCGACGAGATCGCCGCCTCCTTCGCCACCTTCAGGTCCCAAATCGATAATCCAGTCGGCGCACTTGATCATCTCGAGATTGTGTTCAATAACAATCACCGTATTACCCGCGTTGCGCAGCTTCATCAGCACTTGAAGCAATTTCTCAATGTCGGCGAAATGCAATCCGGTCGTCGGCTCATCGAGAATGTAAAGGGTGCGCCCGGTTGCCTTTTTAGCAAGCTCTGTGGCGAGTTTTACGCGCTGGGCTTCCCCACCGGAGAGAGTTGTTCCGGCTTGGCCAAGTCGCAAATAACCGAGACCTACATCGAGCAATGAGTTTAACTTGTCTGAAATGCTGGGGACGTTACGAAAAAAGCGCGCTGCCTCATCCACCGTCAGCTCGAGAACATCGGCGATATTTTTCCCTTTGTAGGTGATCTCAAGTGTCTCGCGGTTGTACCGCTTCCCACGGCACACTTCGCATTCGACGTACACGTCCGGCAGAAAGTGCATCTCGATTTTAATCAATCCGCCGCCCTCGCAGTTTTCGCAGCGACCCCCTTTAACATTGAAACTGAAGCGCCCGGCGTCGTAACCCCGCACCCGCGCCGCAGGCAGCTGACTGAATAGCTCGCGGATTGGTGTAAATGCGCCCGTGTAGGTGACGGGGTTTGAGCGCGGCGTTCGGCCAATGGCACTTTGATCAATAACAATCGCCTTGTCGATTTGTTCCACTCCACGAATAGCCCGATGCGTGCCCGGTTTTTCTTTCGCATTGTAAAAACGTCGAAACAACACGCGTCGCAGAATATCGTCCACCAGAGTGGACTTGCCGCTGCCGGAGACGCCAGTGACGCAAGTCAAACAGCCGAGCGGAAAAGAGACCGTAATTTGTTTCAAGTTGTTCTCCGTCGCTCCAACGACCGTTAGCCAGCCTTCGAACTGATTGCCAAGTCGCGGTTGAACGCGCTGCCTGGGAACGGGGATCCGCGCGCGACCGGAAAGATAATCGCCGGTTAAAGAATTCTTCGCGAACACGATGTCTTTGAGTTTCCCTTGTGCCACGATTTCGCCCCCGCGCGGGCCCGCCCCCGGGCCAAGATCGATAATATGATCGGCCGCTCGGATTGTCTCCTCATCGTGCTCAACTACAATGACGGAATTGCCGAGATCGCGGAGACGGCGCAGAGTGCCCAGCAACCGCCCATTGTCACGCTGGTGTAACCCAATGCTGGGTTCATCCAAAATGTAAAGCACACCCGCAAGACCGGAACCGATCTGTGTCGCCAATCGAATTCGCTGCGCTTCGCCGCCTGAGAGTGTTCCGCTCTGCCGATTGAGCGTGAGATAACCGAGCCCGACTTCAATCAGGAATTGCAAGCGCGATTGAATTTCACGCACCACATCCGTCACGATGGTATGTTGCTGTGCAGTCAGTTCGAGAGCGCCAATAAACCGGGCGGCCGCTTCGATCGTAAGTTCGCTGAACTGGTGGATATTCAATTCGCGTTGATTTCGATCTTTAATCGTGACCGCAAGGATTTCCGGCTTAAGCCTCGCTCCGTTGCACACTTTGCACGGTTCGCGTGTCATAAAAGAGCGAACGCGGTTACGAGTGAATTCGCTCTGGGTTTGTTCATAAAGCCGGTGCATCTGCGGCACGAGCCCTTCGAAAGGTTTCGCGACTTTCTTTTCTCCGTTATCGCTGAAGCTCATTTCAATCGGCGTCCCATTCGTGCCGAAGTAAAGCGCCTGCTTAAATCGTTCTGGCAAATCGCTGAAAGGAACGTCTTCATCGATGTGAAAATGTTTTACCAGCGCCTTTTGCAGATGCCGGTAGTATGCCTGCATCCGCTTTGTCCCGCGTCGCCAAGGCGTGATTGCTCCTTCGGCCAGCGTTCTGCCAGGATCGGAAATCATTAGCTCTGGATCGCAGACCAACTGTGTGCCGAGACCATGGCAAGCCGGGCATGCTCCGAGATGACTGTTAAAAGAAAAGTGTCTCGGAGTTAGATTGCCTAACGTGAATCCGGTCTCCGCATTTCCGTAATCTGTGGAGTAACGGAGTTCTTCCCAAATTTCATTATGCTCAGCCTTGAGCATTGAGCCTTGAACGTCGGGGGTTTTTGAAACTTCCCTTAACACCCCAATGCGATTGCCGCCCAATTTGAGTGCAGTCTCAATTGAATCTGTCAGGCGCACGCGAATTCCGTCGCGAATAATCAGCCGATCAATCACGGCTTCAATCGTATGCCGCCTGGTCTTTTTAAGCCGGATTGGCTGGGGGCGATCCAGCTCCATAAGCTGACCATCTATCCGCGCTCGAACGAACCCTTCACGCTTGAGCTTTTCGATCACATCGCGGAACTCGCCTAGTTGGTTCTCGATCAGTGGCGCCAGCACAATTATTTTGGACCCCGCTTCGTACGCGAGGATCTGATCGACAATCTGCTGAGGTGTTTGCCGGCTCAGTGGCCGACCGGTCAGCGGATCATGCGGCTCACCGACAGCAGAAAACAAGACCCGCAGATAATCGTAAATTTCAGTGGTGGTCGCGATTGTCGATCTTGGATTGGCGCCGGCGCTGCGCTGCTCGATGGCAATGGCAGGAGACAGTCCCTGGATAAAATCGACATTTGGCTTTTCCATTTGATCGAGGAATTGCCGCGCATAGGCGGAGAGACTCTCGACATACCGGCGTTGCCCCTCGGCATAAAGAGTGTCGAAAGCCAGCGAGGATTTCCCCGAGCCACTGAGACCGGTAATGACCACTAACTTTTCCCGTGGAATCTCCACATTGAGGTTCTTGAGATTGTGCTGGCGGGCACCACTAATCTTGATAACTTGCGCAGCCATTCTGACGAGGAATGTCGAACCTATTAGTCAAGCACGGCCGTTACTTTTCTCCAGCGAAATTGCGTTTATCGAGAGTACGGCAGAGTGCCTGCCCGGCGAACTTCCGCTTGGGTTGCAAAGATGAAAGTCTCAATCGTAATCCCCTGCTACAATGAAAAGGAAACGATCGAGAAGATCGTTGAGGCAGTTTGCAACGCACCGTTGAAGAGCAGAGAGATCATTGTGGTGGACGATTGCTCAGAAGACGGGACGCAGGCCGTGCTGCAGGAGAGGGTTTCGCAGATGGTTGATCGGGTTATTTATCATCCGGTGAATCGCGGCAAGGGAGCGGCTTTGCGCAGTGGGTTCGCAGCTGCGACTGGCGATTTCATTCTGGTGCAGGACGCAGACCTCGAATATAGCCCCGAAGATTATCCTGTTCTTCTTGAGCCGCTTATGTCAGGCAAAGCGGACGCGGTTTTTGGCTCCCGTTTCATGGGCGGGCGACCGCATCGCGTCCTTTTCTTTTGGCACATGGTTGGCAACAAATTTTTGACGCTACTCTCCAATATATTCACCAACATCAATCTGACCGATGTCGAAACAGGCTATAAAGCCTTTAAGGCCCCGCTTATCAAATCGATTCGGATAGAAGAAGATGGTTTTGGCGTTGAGCCGGAAATTATCGCTAAACTCGCCCGCACGGGCTGCAGAATTTACGAAGTGGGGATCTCATACAGCGGACGCACATATGCGGAGGGCAAGAAGGTCAACTGGAAAGACGGCGTCAGGGCGGTTTATGCGATTTTCAAATACAACCTTGAGCGCCGCAGAGTATAAAGGAGGCCGCTGTGCAAAATTCTGCAGCGCGCTCAGCGATTCGCCATTAAATGATATCGGCCGCGTGGACGCTCTTTGAAGCCAGCGCGAACCGAATACCGCGAGGTGGGTCGGCAATAGAATTTTGACGAAATTGCGTTTTCGAGAGCTCGTTCTATGCATCGAATACGGCCTGAGTTTATTTTCATGATCACCATCTTGCGACGGACCGATTGAATCCTTGACATGAAAGCGTATCTGAGCGGCCGGCATCGGTCGGGTCCAATCAAACTGGCAATAGAACACGAGCAATGAGCGAACTCGCGCGTATAGCAGTGCTCATTCCTTGCTACAACGAAGAAGCGGCAATTGCCAAGGTCGTGAGCGATTTCAAAGCGACACTACCGTGCGCCGACGTTTACGTGTACGACAACAATTCAAAAGACAGAACAGCTGAGGTGGCTCGCGCCGCTGGCGCCATTGTCCGCAGCGAAATGAGGCGGGGCAAAGGCAATGTTGTTCGGCGCATGTTCGCCGATGTCGAGGCGGATATCTACATCCTGGTAGACGGCGACGATACGTATGACGCGACGGCTGCACCTGCGCTCGTCCTGACGCTCGTGAACGATGGACTCGATGTGGTTTCCGGCCGGCGAATTGCGGTTGGCGGCAGCGCATATCGAACCGGTCACGTGATCGGCAATCGGCTTTTGACGGGCCTTACTGTGATGATGTTTAGACTGAAAGTATTGGATCTGCTGACTGGCTATAGGGTAATGTCCCGACGATTCGTCAAATCCTTCCCTGTCACCGCCGAAGGCTTCAGTATCGAGACGGAGTTGAGCGTACACGCAGGGCGCCTTCTCATGCCAGTCGCGGAGGTCAACACGCGTTACAAGGAACGACCCCACGGGTCTATCAGCAAGCTTCATACATGGCGCGATGGGCTTCGTATTCTCTTTGCAATTGCAGGACTCGTGCGAGAAGAACGGCCCCTGGTATTTTTCACAGCGATCTGCGCCTTCCTAATGCTACTCTCGCTGGGACTTGGAGTTCCCGTGGTGCTTGAATACCTAAAGACTGGGCTTGTCCCGCGTTTGCCGACTGCTGTTCTTTCGACTGGGTTGATGCTTCTGGCCTTTCTTTCGCTGGCAAGCGGACTGATTCTCGACACAGTGACGCGGGGACGATGGGAGTTGAAACGCCTGGCCTATCTCGCCGTCAAGAATCCCCACGATCTAAAATTACCGTGAGCCGAGGGTCATCAATGGAGTCGGAATGTTTTACAGCGGCCAGATTTACGAAGAAAGTGCAAAGGCCATTTGGCGAGATACCAATGTGAGCGATTTACGCGATCTTTAAGTGCAACTTGGAGTGACGCCGAACTTGAAGGAAGCTGCTGTGCAAAACGCTGCTGCGGGCTCAGGGAAAGTCAATTCGCGATTAAATGATACCGGCAGTATGGGCGCTTTTCTAAACCAGTGCGAACCTCGCACGGATAGCTGGGGACCAGCCGCCCTGGAGGAGAGGCGCGAGCGAACACGGCGCCATTTGGCGAAGATCGCCTCGCACCGCCAGGATTGGATCAACCGCAACAGATATTATTATGAACTGCAAAGCAGGCTTCTTCGTTTTTTGGTAGAGCCGCGCAAAAAGGTCCTCTCGGTTCGTTGCGGCACCGGCGATCTTTTGGCTGTTGTCCAGCCAAATACGGGCAAAGGCATTGACATCTGCGCTGAGATTGTGGAAATCGCACAGCAACGAAATCCATCCTTCGAATTCGCGGTCGCGTTCCCAGACAAGGAAGAGTTCCAGGAGGCTTTCAGACCAGGCGACAAATTTGATTACATCCTCTTCAACGATATCGGCGATACCGTGGATGTGCTTCAAGCCCTGCGCAATTTAAAGCCGTTTTGTCAAAGACAGACGCGCGTGTTAGTAACAACTTACAATCATCTTTGGGAACCGCTTGTCACTTTTGCCGAGTGGGTCGGGATGAAGGTTCCGCGTACCGAGCAGAATTGGCTTTCCACAGCGGATATTCGCAATCTCTTGAAACTCGCCGGTTTTGAGGCTCTCGAGACGCATCGAATCGTCATTTTGCCGAAATATTTTCCGTTACTGTCGGTGTTTTTTAATCGGTTTTGTGCGCGCTTGCCGTTTCTGAGCAAACTCTGCATGACGCAGGTGGTCGTCGCGCGAATGTTGCCACCGTCGGTTGCGTCAAAAGAGCTTTCCGTATCAGTCGTTATTCCTTGTAAAAATGAGAGGGGAAATGTGGAAGACGCCGTTCGGCGCATCCCGCCCTTAGCGGGCCGCACAGAGATAATTTTCTGTGACGATCAATCAACCGACGGTACCGCTGAAGAAGTATTGCGGGTGCAGTCGTTATATCCGGAGAAGAACATTCGTCTTGAGCACGGGCCGGGAGTCTGTAAGTCGCGAAACGTCTGGACTGGTTTCAACGCAGCGACAGGCGATATTTTGATGATCCTCGATGCCGACCTGACGACGATTCCCGAAGAGCTGCCGTTCTTCATCGATGTTATCGTTTCGGGCCAGGCGGAGTTTGTCAACGGATCGCGCTTGGTCTATCCCGTTCCAAAAGGAGCAATGACCGGAGCAAACATGCTGGGTAACAAGTTTTTCAGCGTCACTTTCACCTATCTGCTCGGGCAACAGGTAAAGGACACGCTATGCGGCACAAAAGTCCTTTGGAGAGCCGACTGGGAGCGGATTAAACCAATGCTCGGAAGCTGGGGAACCGAGGACCACTGGGGAGACTATGAACTGTTATTTGGCGCCGCAAAGTTAAACCTTAAAATTCTGGACTTGCCCGTCCACTACCAGGAACGCATCTATGGTTCCACGAAAATGACCAAGGTCTTTCGGAACGGACTTGTAATGCTAAAGATGTGCTGGCACGGCTTCTTGAAGTTAAAACTCGGATATTAAGTCGGTATTAGGTCGCGAATGTTCAGACCTGCCGACGAAGGCCGTGCGAGCTTCAAATTCACGCTACCTGAAAATTTTCTAATGCAAGAACGCATTGCCAAAGAAGTTCAACACGGCCGCTTCCTGGCGGAACATGGAGCAGGCGAGATTTGGAATTGGGAAAGCCCAGCCGGTAAACTGCGCTGGGCGCGGCGGGTCAAGATGCTCAGCGGTCATTTGGGGGTGGGAATGACAGTGCTCGAGCTGGGATGCGGCACTGGCTATTTCACTCGGGAGCTGGCCCGCTCTGGAGCAGACATTGTCGCGATTGACGTCTCACCTGAGCTACTGGAAGTCGCGAGAGCCATCTGTTCTGCGCGAAATGTTCATTACGAAATCCAGAACGCCTATGAAATGAGCTACCCTGACGCCGTCTTTGATTCTGTCGTGGGTAGCTCGGTTTTACATCACCTCGAGATTGAAGCCGCATTACGCGAAATTTATCGGGTGCTAAAGCCAGGCGGCACAATTTACTTTACAGAACCAAACATGCTGAACCCTCAGATCGCGATACAGAAGAATGTCCCCTGGGTTAAGCGAAAACTTGGCGACTCACCGGATGAGACCGCATTCTTCCGATGGCCGCTTCGGCATCTGCTCGAAGTAACAGGATATCGTGAAGTTCGAATTGATCCGTTCGATTTCTTGCATCCCAAAACGCCGGTTCCCCTAGTTGATCGATTGAATTCCCTGGGCCGCGTTCTCGAGAATGTGCCAGTGATTTCGGAGTTTGCTGGCTCGCTCTATATCCGCGCCGTCAAATGAGTAGCACGATCATTGTGCAAAGCGAGGAGGCGAAGGATCGTGCCGCAACATTGCGTAACCGGGCGCGTCTCGGCGCCAATAAAAATCTTCTTTGCTGGTATCGCGAACTTTATCGTGATCAGTTTAAGGACTTTGCCAATCCGGCGGCGCTGTCGATATTAGAAATAGGAAGCGGTACTTCGCCCCTGAAACAATTTCTCTCAAACGTTGTTACGAGCGACGTGCTTAATCTGGATTATCTCGACCTTGTGTTTGACTGCCACGAAATCGACAAGTTGGACGCAATCAAAGACAACAGCCTTGATGTCATTACGCTCACAAATGTGTTGCATCATCTGAAGAGCCCAATTGCGTTTCTTAACCGTGCGGCCGGCAAGTTGAAGCCAGGCGGCAAAGTCATCGCGACTGAGCCTTTTTTTTCCGTCCTATCAACTCTCATCTTTAAGTACGTGCACCACGAACCCGTGGATTTCCGAGTTTCCGCGCCGGAGCTGGGCGAACTGCAGGGACCGCTGGCATCGGCCAACATCGCGCTACCCTGGCTGATTTTCTTCCGGCGGCGTGAATGGCTGCAACGATTGAAAGAGAACTTCGATGTTGCGACCCTTTCCACTCGGCCTTTTAGCGCCCTATCTTACATGGCTACGGGTGGAATCTCGCGCAGGCTGCCGCTCCCACATTTTCTTTATCGAACATTATTTCCTATGGACCTCGCGTTCAGCCGCTATTTTCCGCACACGTGTGCCTCCTTTTTTACTGTAACTCTGACGCGCCGCTGAATGTCGGCGTGCTTGGTTCTCGTCACGCTGCTGCACGAAAACTGCGCGACTGATTTCCATCGTAACTTGCCGATCCCAATCGCATTTCGCATTTTGCGACGCTACCCCTTCTTCCTCAGCAACACGAAACGACCGCGGCGGTCAATTACTTCATAGTCTTCGATATGAATTCCAGACCTTGGGTTTATCGTGTCTGAGCTGATTCTAAGTGGGGCGTAAAAGTCGGCGCTATCGCCAAGGATCCAGATCGGTGCAGGCCGGTCATGCAGCCGATTGAGCCAGAAGAGGTTTCGGTCGTGCGCGTAGCGGAAAAGCATCGTTGAGGCAACAACAGGTTCGTCGGGCTTACCTTCACGGCGATAGCGCGCGAACACCGCGTCGGCCTGCTGCCGCTCCGCCAGCGAGTAGAAGCTGCCGGAACGAAGCAGGTAAGCGCTGTATGCTGGCGGCACGAGAGCGAGTTGCGCCCACGCCGAGAATGCCACCACAGCAATTGCTGCCGCAAGCACTGCGATCCGCGCCCCTTTGCCGCAGGACGGCACAGCGTGCGCAATCGAAGCAAAACCAACCAACGTGACACACCAAAGCAGTGCCTCGGTCGAAAAGAATCGTGGCGCCCACAGGAGATCGTTCCGGTTTATGAGCCATGGAACCACCGTTGTTAGGACACCAAAGACCAGATAGTATGAGCGCAACAAGATTGTTGCGAAGCTGCCCACGATCATGACCCACAGCCATTGACGGACAATGCCGCTGCCGAGCCAATGAGCAAGATTGGAGGCGACAAAAACGAATAGCGCTCCGGGACTGGATAAACTTCCTGCTGCCACGATACCGAGTCGATCGAGCGAGTGACGAGCGTAGATCGTCGGAGACTGCGACCAGGAAATCGCGAGCAAAAGCGGAACCGCGGAAACCGACAGGAGAAGTATGATCGCCGCAGGCCAGTTAAAGCCGGAGCGCGCGCGTTTGCCTTCTGACGAAATCCATGTCTCAACACCTGCGACGATTGCTACCATTGCTGCTGCAATTGGCGCATCCTCCTTGATGCTGATGACAGCGAGTGCTGTCACGATTGAGGGGATCATCCGCTGCTGAAGCAGGAAATAAAACAGGACTAAACATAACGCCGGGGCCAGAACCTCGATATGGAACCCGAATGCCCACTCTTGATAGAAGGCAACCGAAAGCGGTGAGATAAGAAGTACCCCGGACGCGACTACTGCGGCGCGCCCACCAACTCCGAGGAGACGCAGGATACGCGTTGCCCAGAAGTAAGCCGCTCCCACCGACACAGCAAGCACGAATAGCAAGCCGGGAGCGCCGAAAGGCTTTGCAATCAGTCCGAGCGGCAGAAGCAAGAAATAGGTGTGAATAGTAAGCACGTTCCCAAAACAGTTGTCATGGAGTAACCCCCGGCCCTCGAGCCAACTCCGCGCAGCCTGAACGCTGACAAATAGATCCGATGAGTAGCCGAGATCGTAGAATGTCTTAAGTTTAAGTGCGAAGACCAAAACGACAGTGAGAACAGCAAGCGCAAGAGCAACAAAATCCCATCGATCCCACCGCAGCGTTCCTTCTATCTTCGACGTGAACAACGCTTTCCAGCGACACCACATTGGACGAAGGTATCGCTTCTCAATACCTTTTCCAACGTTGTATCGCCATGGACGCATCAATGCCTGATAGGAAACACTGATCTCAATACGATACCTTCCTGATGCGTGTGTTATCCGAAGACTCCCAATCGCGTTTCTTGATTCTGCTGGAATCTTTCCTTACCGCAACCTGATACTACGCTGATGTCGACGAGTTCAGTCCTACATAGCGCTGCTAATAAGCTGTACCAATACGTCTTTCCCATCTATCGGCTGCTTTACGCTGCCTATAAAACCCGCGCTGATCGCGCGGAGCGAGAGCTACTGAAGCAGATATTGTTTCCGGGCGCTGTTGTCGTAGATGTGGGTGCTAACATTGGAATTTATTCCGAATTTCTCTCCCGCTGTGTTGGCCCGACCGGGCTGGTTCATTCTTTCGAACCTTCGCCGGACAATTTCAGGCGGTTGCGTGTTGCCACACGTAATCTTTCAAATGTCCGGCTCTCTCAAGCTGCGGTCGGAGAGCGTAGCGGCGAGTCTAAGCTTTACATTTCCAATAAGCTAAATGTCGATCATAGGGTGTACCAGGCCGATAAAGATTCACGCCGGGCCATTCCCACTGAAATGGTAACGCTCAACGATTATTTCAAACCGGGTCAGCGCGTTGACCTGATCAAAATAGATATTCAAGGATATGAGCTTCATGCTTTGCGAGGGGCCAATCGTGTCTTGGCGGACAATCCCAATGCTAAGTTGCTCCTTGAATTTTGGCCATACGGTCTCAAGCAGGCCGGAGCGAATTGGATTGAACTTATAGACAATCTGAAGAGTAAAAACATGGCCGTGCATCAGGTAACGAAGCATGGCCTCGTAACCTTCCGCCCCGAGTCAGTCAGCGAAAGCCCGGATTGGTATGTGAATGTGTTCGCATCATCGAAGTAACATCCTGGCAGTCACTGTCGCATTCCAGGTTTCTGGTTTTAGCCTCTTGGTTCAGTGTTACCGGGTAACATCAAGACCAGCCCGCCAGCTTTCAAAACGCGATGCCAGCCGGGGTTTATTGATTTGAGCGTCGCCAGGACTCGCTGGCTTTCAGATTCGGGGACGGCAACTGCATTTGCGCGATCGGTTTCGATCACATGGCGAAATTTCGGCTCTAACAGTTGAAGGCGCCTGGCATTCTCAGGAGGGTTTTCCTCGATAAAAGCCTGCGCCTGGCGGCGCAATATACCTTCGTCAGGATTGCCGGCGTTCGCGAAATAATGGGCGACGAGCCGAGGAGCTACAACTTTCATTTCTGGGAAGAGAAGCGGTAACTCACAGCTGGCGGTCCAGTTCGGTGCAAGCAGCTTGGCGTGCGCAATGTATGGACCGGCAGCCTTAGCAAAATCAAGATTGGCGGGAAGCAACTGGCATTCTCGGGGGGACTTCCAACCGATACCCTGCCTTGCGTATCTGGGTAGGACCGAAAGTCCGTGATAGCTGCCAACGAACGCGACAACGATCGCCGACAGCGCCAGCACGGTTTGTGCTCGGGCATTCATAACCCTGCCTTTCTGCGCCAGCTGCGAACCGGCACCCGCTATCAACGTGCATAACAAAGGCAGTTGTAGAAGGTAAACGAGCCGAAAATAAGTCGGCGCAAGAATGTTTGCCATCCACATGCGCGCCAGCAACGGGTTCAAACAAAACAGCCATACAGCACAAAGATAAAAAAAGAGAAAAAATCCGCTGCGTCCTCTCACGATTAGCAGTGGGACAGCAATCATTAGCACCACGTCACGCAAGTACTCAGCACGTCCACCAACGGCGTAGTCCACCGCTTCCCCCCACGGCATGTATCTTTGTCCTAACATGTGGATATCGACTGGCTTTGGGATTATATCTATTTTCAGTAGGGCCAGTATCGCGACTGGATACGCGAGTGGAATTGTGAGCAAAAGGCCAAGACGAATCAGCCTCCATAAAG
Organism: Verrucomicrobiota bacterium; assembly: GCA_003217875.1. Taxonomy (GTDB): domain Bacteria; phylum Verrucomicrobiota; class Verrucomicrobiia; order Chthoniobacterales; family UBA10450; genus Udaeobacter. The sequence continues at coordinate 7,102 of QHMR01000013.1, read as the reverse complement.
ATTCTCGTGACCTGTGTTCGAATAGTTCAAGCGTGATAAAAGCTATCCAGGAGCAGCCAATAATTGCGGGGAGCAAGTAAAGGGACGGATTACTGAGACCGACGCCGGCGACGCCCAATAACGTAAGCCATGCCAGGTCACTCGATTTACCTTGGCTGAGGAATCGGTAACTCAGCGCCAGACCCATTGGCAAAAACAAGATCAACACGATCGGCTTGCCTTGCCAGATGTAGCCGGAAAGAGTCGAAAATCCGACCCATCCAGCAGGATCGGCCGACTGTAACGACTTAACAGCTCCAAGCAATGCGCCAAACGATGACTTGTCAGCGAGAAGTAGAAAACCGATTCCAAGGAGGGCGCCGACCGCTGCCAGCCAGCGGTTCAAGCCAAAAATTCGGGCGCACCAATAGAAAACAAATGGAAGCGAAAATGCAGCAAATGCATGACCAACTACCTGGTAGAAGTAAAGAGGATCGATTCGAAGATAGTGACCCAAAAAGGCCATGAGCATCTCATAGCTGGTTGACAGGTGAACTGGCGAAAATGCAGCCGCGTCCATATCGACACTGGTCTGACGCAGGTAGATGGGTTGATTTAAGTCCAAGAGTTGAGTCAGAGCTCTATGGAAATAGACCACGTCATCTTGATTCGGCCGCCGCACGAACAGGACTGTAGTTGCATAGACGATACCCAGAATTACCAGCAGGATGTGAGAGAAATGAAACCGATAATATTTGCCAGGAGTCGTGTTTGTTTTCTTCCATAACCCCCTTAGCAGAAATAAACTGGGAATGGCTATGGCTAAGAAGCACAACGTGATTGTTTTCGCCGGCCATCTCAGAACAAGAACAACTTGATAGGCGAGCGTCCAAAATGCGAGTCCGGCTATCGGCAGTAGTAGAACATCGCCGGCTCGGGAGTCGGTAGGGGTCTCGGAAATCGGCATCGACTTCATCCTCACTCCTTCGTAGCGGCTTCCAGAAGGTCGACGTCGTAGAGACGTTTCAAATCTGGTGATTAGTCTCACGTTGGCGCTCGAGCTCGGAAAAGCAGAATCGTTGGGAAAGGATAGGTCATGTCCTGAGGAAAGTGCCGGAGGTTAAACTCGTGTCCAAAAATCTTTACCGGAACGCGATACCTTCTTGCATATTGAAATTTTCCCTGCGCCTCAACCTGCTGAACAGTTGCCCTAATCTCCGCCGGCCCAATTTCAGTGGGGAATCCCACTAGAAAGAAATCAGCATTTTGCCCCGGGCTCTCCTGTAACTGAACCGTTATTTTTTGACTGCTTAGTGGCTTAGCGGCAGGCATTACAGTGTAAAAAGAAGGTCCGTAGTGCCAAACGCCAACGGTCGCTGCCGCGTCGCCAATTGCCTTTTGGAGATCCTCCCGAAGAACCTGGCGAGCATCCTTTTGCTGCATGGCATGGACGTATGCGATGTCGAAGACTACGGATGGCACAAGAATGAAAACGATCGCGCCGGTCAATACAGTAGCAAGTAGCTGGTTGTTTCTTAGTCGCAACTGTAAATCGGCGCAGACAATTCCAACGAGTACACAAAATCCGGGCAACAAGAGCATTGTCACGCGAGCGAAATATGGCCCAAGGTAGCCTTTTCCCATGAAGTACAGATACAGAAGAGAAAAAATCAGTATGGGCACGGTGAGGGAATAGAGGCTGCGCTTGAAAAGAACGTATACGATTCCGCAGTAGAAGATCAGCCATAGCAAGGGATACATCGCAAATGGAAGCACGTACGTGATATAGCTCCAGACCACGGATAAATTAAGCAGTTTGCTCGTGGTAAACTGTTGGAGCGACGCGTATTTGAGCGTTTCCCCGGTGATCGCCCTTATAACGCTCGACGGGTCAAAAAACAGCATCGGATGGCCGAGAAACAGACCGATCACGAATCCCAATCCAATCAACCAAACTTGCCTTGCAACGAAGTTTTTTAGCCGTTCCCAAAGTCGGGCCTTCGAGTTTCGCAAGTTGCTCCTGCCATCAAATAACAAATAAAGGCACGGTACCATCACGACGATTCCAACCGGATAGCGAGTTGCTGCTCCGAAACCAGAAATTAGTCCTGCGCAAAGGAGCAGCTGCCAAGATGCGGTTTTCCGAAGCTTTAGGGACAGCCAAACGACGAGGGCGCACAATAAATTGCTCAATATGTGCGTCCGCATAAAATGCGCGTAAATCACCTGAATTGGCACAACAGCGTAACAAAGTGCGCCGAGAAGAGAGGCATAGAAGGTCTGAGTCGCTTCCCTAATTGCGAGAAATATAATAACCATTGTGGAGAGATCGAGCAGGACCGACATCCACCTGCAGATATACAGGAGATCAGAATGATCTGTCGTGTTTGTTGAATTGCTAAGATGTGCGTCTTTATTAGCGGCGATCTTAAGCACTGCTTGTGGCACGGCCCACAGATAATAATTGAAGGTACCCTCAAAATATGCTCCAGGGGCCTTGATACGGCCGGCTGGTAAATCCACCTGAAGAACTCCCCTAAGGCTTACGAATTCGTCCGGGTGAAAGTTTCGGTCATGGCCATATCCGCTGCCCAGGCCCCAGGTCAATCCAGTTATCCGAAGGCGACACGTTGAAAGAGAGCTGGGAAGCACATTAGTTCGATGGCAGTGCCGCCCCCTCTGATCCGACCGGACCAAGCTTTAGAATTGTCGTCTTCCCGGGCGAATTGTTTAAAACATGCCACTCGTACCCCGGAACCGCCGGCAGGCGCGATTGTTTGGTAACCATGTCGTTTCGCGACACGAAGAGAGCGTAAACCGGAATGGACTGCTCTAAGCCGTTGTGGACCAGAGCCTGAGCCTGCTGCCGATCATACCGCCACGTGTAGCTCCATTTGTACTGGTGATTTCCATCGATTGGAGCGGCGACGAACGAACGCGGGAAGAGGGCATTCAAGTAAACAGGATCAATATCGGAGAGAACGATTCCGGGCTGCCGCTTCAACAGTCTGGCGAAATCTCTCTGCGCGGCAAACTGTAGAGAGGCACGAGGCGGATCACCAAAATGAAGCGCATCCCACGCTTGCGATCGGTCAAAGCCTCGTGTGTTATAACTGGAACGCGACGGATAACCGAGGCAGGCAGCACCAAATAAGACAAAAACGGCCAGAGCAATAATAATTCGCCTTCCGATAAAGAGATTCTTTGCGGCCCACGTTACTGGCAGCACCGCAACGGCGATTGCAAGGATCAGAAGAGGCAGGTAGTATCTTGCATCAACAAGTCTGTAATTATGACTTAGGATCACAGCTAGGAAGGCCAGCGAAGCTAAAAAGGCGCAGATAACGAACCGGTCGAACCGAATAAAGAACAATCCTGCACAAGTTAGAAGAATAAAGGCCGGGACAAAGGAAGTACCGGTGCCAAAAATATTCGCAGTGTGATATCCGAGCGGCCTTAGACTGAATTCGTTCCATAGCGCGGCGGCGTTCTTCGGAACGTAGCGAAGAGAAAAGAAAAGGTGGTTCTCACTAAAATATGGAATCCAAAAGTCGTAGCCCGTTTTAAACGGTGAATGGAACTGGATTGCGTTCAACACCAGCACCGGGCTGGCTGCCAACACGAACGCAGCGGGAACTGCAGCGCAATGAAGAAACCACTGCGTGCGCCTCCCTCTCACTGGAAGCAGAGCTATGGCCAGGAGTAATGGTGCGAAGAAAAGGGACTGAATTCGAATGTTTATTGAAAGACCGAGGAGAACCGCTGATAAATAGATTTTCCAGCGGCGTTCGTGCTTAACCCCCAAGTAACTAAACATGAAGGCCAGGACGACGAGCACGGATGCGCTGATGTCGCTCAGTGACGAACGACAGAAAGTGAAGAAGCCAGGCAGTGTCGCGAGTAGAAGGGCTGCAAAACCGCCGGTTAACGGCATTGCGAGGTACGCATAAAAGGCAAACACTGCCAAAAGGAGTAGCAGACCCAGCGTTTGATTTGTCCGAAACGGTGCCAGCACAACATCTCCTCCCGGCAGCAGCTTCAGCCAGGGAAGCATCAGCACTGGATATCCAGGCGGATACCTCGACGGCAGCTTATCGTATCCAATCTGAATGTAAGGCCATGCATTCCTCCCGAGCGCTTTAGCCTGTGCAAAATATTCTGTCGCGTCCGGGTGCGGGCCAAGATCGAGCAGCATTGTCTTGCTATAATCGATTCTAAGAACCGCGAAGTAATAAAACGTCAACGCGCAGAGAAACAACAAGGCACCACCTGCGAACGGCACGGTAGTGAAGTTCGCCTTGATAACTTCTCTCATAGAATTCTAACGACGGTCAAACCTGGCTCATTCGGCATTTGCGTGCTCAGGACCATAGCGCGTTACAGTATTTGCTACTGGAAATTTGCTTAATAATGGCAGCGCATCGAAGGCCCGCCCTGATTAGGAAAAGGCACGATCGGTCCGATGGCGTTAGGCTTAGGATGGCGACATCGATTCGGTCGATATACTTATAAGGTTCGCCGTGGCCGTCCTGATTACCCACCTCCAGTGGTCTTCTCCTGAATCTCATTAGGAGGCTTCGGACACAGGAGGTATTGGCCGCCACTTGGTCGCACAATCTCTTCTTTGATGCACAAATCATCGAGCAACATTAAAATTTCGAACAGGGCCTTCGTATCCTTATTTTCCAGATAGGCCGCGCGAGTGCCCTGTGGCACAACAAGGCGCAGGAAAGCATCAAACTCCAGTTTCCATTCGACGGTAAACCAGCGTTGAAACACTGGGACGATCTCGCTGGATCGAATCGACTCAAATGGTGAGCCGAGATGCCCTGGCTCAGGACGTTTAATTTCTGTCACCAGTCGGCCGGTAATTTTATTCTTGCGAAATTTCTCAGGGAGAATGGCCAGAATCTGGTTCATGATGGAGATGCGCTTGAGGTCATATTGGCCCTGCGTTTCCCCAACGAAGTCATGAATCCAGAGATAACCATCGGCTTTCAGTGAGCGCCATACTTGTTCCGCAACCCGCTCGAGAAAAAGGATATGATGGAGGCAGGTCTGAGCTACAACCAAATCGAATGTCTTCTCCGGTAACTCTAAGAAATTCAGATCGGCCACTTCATAAGTCAGCGGCAAGTTCTGCTCTTTCGCAATTTCGCGCGCCGCGGCTATTGCATCCTCTGAAATATCGATTCCATGAAAAGTCCGGCAGACTCCATTCCGGAGGAGTTCGCGTTCGCACCTTCCCGCGCCGCATCCGAGAGTCAGGCCGTGTTCAAACTTTAGTGTTCTTTCCTGCGCAAGCGTTGACAGAGAGGAAAAATGACGAGCAACACGGAGTTCGATACTCGCTTTTGTGTCCTCGATTGCAGCTTCGGACCGCTCCCGATCCGGCAGGATTTTCCCCCACACTTCATTTTCGCGTGCCGCCATGGCGTCGTATATGCTCCGGTCCGCCATCGCCCGTCTAACGATCTCGCCAGCTTTGTCCGCGCTCACGAATAAATTAAACCTCCGCTTCAGGCATTATATGGCCTTACTTGTTCATGTCCCGTGCACCGGCATCCGGTGCGTGACTCCGTTCTCCACTAGTCGAATCTGACGACCTACTCGAGATAGTTCTTCAGAAACAAGTCCATGATGTGCTGCACTCCGGCGCCTCTGACATGTCTCAGATCGCGCTCCCACACAGCGGCACGATCGGAGTTTTGCACAATTTCGTAACTTGGAAAGTAATCCACGTTGGGATGCGCACTGGCCCACTCCTGGGCGACTGCTCTCAAAAGCGACTTGGCCCAAGCGTTCGCCACCACAATATCCATAGTTGAAAACGTGTTCATCAAAGGCACGGGAGAAACTGTGACCACAATGCGAAAGTCAGCATGCCCGCGGTGAGACAATAATCTATATATGGCTTCCAGATTAGCCCAGTTTTCAGCGAAATTAGTTAGATGAAATTCATATCGGTCCGGTTGAGTCTTGAACAAAGATGGGATGGGCGTGCAATTGACAAACACGTCTGCGCGAACATCGCGCCACACCTCTGCAAGACCAAGGGTCACGATGACTGCGCGGCAGCTCTGTATACGTTTCGTGACCGCTTGAATCAGCGCGCGGCGCTCCAAAGTCTCTTCCAGGCCCACGAAGTCTAAAGTAGGGGTTGTGTGTGGGTCGTACCAGGTTGTGTTTGTCAATTGAACAACAGAGTCTCGAGGAAATTCTGCGTCTGGATCAAGCGCCCAGCGAAGTTCGTTTAGTATTGAATATGTGTTGTACTTGTTTGTAAATCCGAGTGCTGATACTCCCCTCTTGGCCGGCTGAAAGTTCGCAAATTCCGGCGCGGCGCTTTCAACAGCAACGTTGTGTTTTGCCAGGGAGTGCTCAAGACCACGGGCGAAACATGAGCCGATCGCATAAAATCTATCGTCTCGGTGAAGCTTAAACTTGGGATTAATTCGAGGCGTGAACCAGGTCTCGCGCAGTCGCTGAAACGCGTATTTGCCAGACGGATCATTCGGCTCAGCACCGTCCTTATACCAAGTCCTTGTCGCGTTCCCTGAATAATTCTTCATCGCGTCGGCTGCGGTCGCAACGTAAGGCGACTCCCACAAGCGCGGACTATTGTCTGGTGGATATTGGGCTTCAGAGGATTTATCGTGAGGATGGGTTGAAATTTTAGCTAAGCACAGGACGCCCTTTTCTCCAGAGGAAAATCGGTGGAAAAGAATCAGATGAGGTCCCACTTTGCGAAATAGCTGTTCTGATTTGAAATAGTCTTGGCGCTGAGCGCTCACGGATCACTGCGGTGCGAGAAGATAAATTGCGACCAGCGTGAGCAGAAAGTAGGGAACAAGCACTGCCGCGCCTGCATAATCTTTCGCCATTCGTTGCCCAAAAAACAGTGCCGTGATGGCTGCGGCCGAAATAATTGCCCCGTAGAACGCGATCGTAGAATCTTTCAAAAGAATTACCAGCACACAGCCGACGGCGCTCAGCGCGCCGGCGGGGACTTCCAGGATCGTGATGCAGATCAGCAGCGCGGGAACGATTCCAGCCAGTGGGCTCTTCGCAAAATGTCCGCTTAGCCATTCAAGGTTCCCACGGCGATCGACGATTTTATCAA
>QHMR01000060.1 GCA_003217875.1 Verrucomicrobiota bacterium | reverse complement strand
ATTCTGGATTAAATTGTTGTCATGTCGAGCGAAGTCGAGACATCTCTGATTTGGTGACTCTGAGACGCGTTTCGCTCAGAATGACAATTAAAAATACGCCAGTAGCTCAATTGGTAGAGTGGCGGTCTCCAAAACCGTTGGTTGGGGGTTCGAGTCCCTCCTGGCGTGCGGCCATCGCCGCGGTACAACGTTGAATCGTTAAAGCGTTAAATCAAAAAAACGAAACCGCATCGTATTTGTGCGGTTCAACGCTGCAACGAATCACGATTACATTTTAAATGATCACCAAAGTAAAGAATTTCCTCAGCGAAGTGAAGGTCGAGCTGCAGAAATGTTCGTGGCCGTGGGACCCGAAGGAGAAAGGATTCCGCCGTTACAAGGAGCTCATGGACTCTACGCTCGTGGTCGTTATCGCGATGCTATTGCTGGGCGGGTACGTCGCGCTCTTCGATTTCGTTCTGGTGAACGTCGTGCACTTTTTCACTCGAATACACTGATTTATGGCACAGACACTCGCAGGCAAAGATCAATGGTACGTTGTGCACGTGCTTTCCGGGCAGGAAAACAAGGTGCGCGAGAATATTTTGAAACGCGTCAAGACAGAGGAAATGGGCGACCTAATTTATGATGTCCTCGTTCCGACTGAGCGCGTCTCGGAAATCAAGAAAGGAAAAAAGAGTGAGACCACGCGGAAATTTTTTCCCGGCTATCTCATCGTTAACATGCACTTGCTCGACGAAAATAATCAGCTGGTCGGGCGCACCTGGTATTTCATCCGCGACACACCCGGCGTGATCGGCTTTGCCGGAACAAAGGACAAACCGATTCCGATGCGCCAATCGGAAGTGGACAACATGCTCGCGCAAATGAAAGAGCGCGAAGAAAAGGTGAAGCCGAAGGTCAGCTTCGAGGTGGGTGAATCGGTGAAGGTAGCCGATGGTCCGTTCCAAAATCAGACCGGCATCGTCGAAGAGATCGATCCCGAGCGCGGCAAACTGCGTGTCTCCGTCACCATTTTCGGTCGCGCTACCCCGGTGGAACTGGAATACTGGCAGGTCGA
>QHMR01000061.1 GCA_003217875.1 Verrucomicrobiota bacterium | reverse complement strand
GCATTGCAGTGACCACCGACAATCGCGAAGCGGTCAAAGGCGCTGACATCGTTTTGCTGACAATAAAACCGCAAACCGTTGCGGAAGTGTTGCAGGAGATCGCTCCCGAAATTGCCGCCGACACGCTGGTTGTCTCCGTCGCGGCCTCTGTGCCGGCAGGCTTCGTCGAGCAGCAACTTGCCGCGGCCACAAGCGGCAAGCGCGACCAAGTGCCAGTCGTGCGAGCAATGCCAAATACTCCGGCCGCTGTTCAATGTGGCATGACGGCAATCTGTGGTGGGACTCATGCCAGCCCTCATCATCTCGACATTGCTCGCACGATATTCGATGCGGTGGGCCGCACGATTGTCCTTGATGAGAAGCACATGGACGCGGTCACGGGTCTTTCTGCAAGCGGCCCTGCCTTCGCATACATCATTCTGGAATCGCTGGCCGAAGCTGGCGTGAAAGTCGGTTTGCCGCGCGACGTAGCGACCCTTCTCGCAGCGCAGACGATGAAAGGCGCGGCAAGTGTTGTGTTGGAAACCGGCGATCACCCCGCCCTTCTCAAGGACGCCGTGACTACTCCGGCGGGCTGCACCATCGACGGCATTCTCGAACTCGAAGAAGGCAAACTCCGCGTCACGCTCATCAAGGCGGTCGTGAAAGCCACGAGCCGCGCCGGCGAGCTGCTGTTTGAAAAATAGTCGTGCGCGTCGTCGGCTTGTCATTCCGAACGAAGTCGCGGAATCTCTAGATGTCTAACATGAGTCCGCTGCTTTACCTCGTGATCGGATTGATTGGCGGCGGCGTGCTTGCCGTTGCCGTCTTCTTCTTAGCCAAGCGTACTAGCAGCCGCAGCGTTTCTGATGTTCAGATGGAACTCGTCCGACGATTGGAAGTGATCGATCGCGGCCTGCGCGATGAATTTTCCCGCAATCGCGAGGAAGCAGGCGCGGCCGCGAAAAATCAGCGGGAAGAATTGACCAGGTCGCTCGAAGGTGTGCGATCTGCTGTCGACGTTCGACTGAGACAATTGCAGGAGGACAACGCGAAACAGATCGACAAGATGCGGGCCACCGTCGACGAAAAATTGCAAGGCACACTCGAAAAACGCCTTGGCGAATCGTTCAAGCTGGTGAGCGACCGGCTGGAGCAGGTGCATCAAGGGCTAGGCGCGATGCAGCAACTGGCGAGTGACGTGGGCGGATTGCAGCGCGTACTTACGAATGTGAAGACGCGCGGCGGCTGGAGTGAATGGCAGCTCGGCGTGCTGTTGGAAGAAATGCTGACGCGAGATCAGTTCGCCCAAAATATGAAAACGCGCGACGACACCGATGAGCGCGTCGAGTTCGCGATCAAGTTGCCCGGCGACGAGAACGGCGCGTCGGTGTGGTTGCCGATTGACGCAAAATTTCCGATGGAACATTACGAGCGCCTCACAGCCGCGCAGGAAAATGGCGATCCTGCGGCAGTAGAAGCAGCCATCAAAACGCTGGAGACCCAGTTGAAACGCTGTGCGAAAGATATTTGCGAGAAATACATTAACCCGCCAAAGACGACCGATTTTGCGCTCTTGTTTCTGCCAAGCGAAGGGCTTTACGCGGAGGCGATTCGGCGCGTTGGCCTCGTTCAAAACGTGCAGCGGGATTGCCGTGTCACTTTTGTCGGACCGACCACGCTCGCCGCGTTGCTCAATAGCTTACAAATGGGCTTTCGCACACTCGCGATCCAGAAGCGCTCGAGCGAAGTTTGGAACCGCCTAGCAGAGGTGAAAACGGAGTTTGGTAAATTTGGTGAAGCGTTATCGGCGGTTAAGGAGAAAATCGATCAGGCCTCACGGAAAATAGAAGATGTCGATGTCCGATCACGCGCGATCACAAAGAAATTGCGCGATGTGGAGGAATTGCCGTCGAATCCACAGCCGTTGTTGAGGGATCTTTTGCCCGATGAAGAAGAGGAAGGTCTCGGTGAATGAGCGGCATCCAAGCGCACATGAAAATCGCCTTGGTCACTGGCGCAAATAAGGGAATCGGGCGCGAAGTTGCGCGTCAGCTCGCGGCTAAAGGATTTCACGTGTTCATTGGTGCGCGCAATCGCAGTGCGGGCCGTAAAGCGGCAGATGAAATTGCGAAGAAGGGCGGAAAGACAGCCTTTCTAGAGATCGACGTTTCCGATAACAATAGCGTCGCCGTTGCGGCGCGAGAGTTTGTCAAAACCTCAGATCATCTCGACGTGCTGGTCAACAATGCGGGGATCATTGTCGATGGGGATCATGCGATTTTGGAGATCGGCGATGAATTATTACGAAAGACGTTGGAGACAAATACGCTTGGTGCGCTGCGGGTGATACGCGCGTTTGTGCCATTGCTCGCTAAGAGCAAAGCGCCGCGCGTGATTAATGTCTCCAGCGGTGGTGGGCAGTTGACCGGTGGCGCGGATGGTTGGTCGCCGGCTTATTGCATCTCCAAGACTGCACTTAACGGCGTGACATCGCAGCTCGCCGCGGCGTTACCGAAGTTCGCGATAAACTCTGTCTGCCCGGGTTGGGTACGCACGGATATGGGCGGCCGGAGTGCAACAAGGTCAGTAGAAGAGGGTGCGGACACGATTGTTTGGCTCGCCAGCGAAGCACCGCAGGACCTTACGGGTAAATTCTTGCGCGACCGCAAGGAAATTCCCTGGTGAGTCTGTTTCTGTAGCCGCTTCGCTGCGCGAAGCGCGGCACTGATCGAGAAGCAGGCTAACGCGGCGTCGAAGGTGCGTCGCCACAGGCGACGGCTACAGCGTCGGGGATCGAGCACGAAGACGAGCACGAGCAAGAGAAAGAGGAAGACGAAAAGGAAGAGGAGAACCTACAGCACTTCGTTCCATTTCGTTTGATCTTTGAGCATGATTTCGCGGAGGAGACGGATGGGAGGCATGCCGTGATTGAGCAGCTCGTTATGGAATTTTTGTAATGAGAAGTCGTTACCCTCTTGCGTCTTGTAATCGTCACGCAGTTTCAGAATCTGCAATTTGCCGAGCGTGTAGTTGAGATAGCCGGGATCGAAAGTGCCGCGCATGGCTTCCTGGCGTGCCGGTTTTTCTTCGTAGTAACAATTGTCCTGGAAAAATTTAGTTGCTTCATCGAGCGACATGTTTTGCGTGTGCATTTTGATCGACACGCACAACCGGCATAAACGTAGCAGCGCTTCGTCAGCCTGAGCCATTCGATATTTGGCCGCGCGTTTCACATCCTCTTCATTAGGACTTGAACTAGTCGGGTTGCCGAAGCCTTCGTCGAGCATCATTTTCTCGCAATAGTGCGCCCACCCTTCGACGAACGCGTAACTGCCGAAGATTTTTTCGACTTTGCTCGCCGTCGACGCGTTCAAGTGCAGGAACTGGACGTAATGGCCTGGGTAAGCTTCGTGAGTTGAGGTAACATCGGAAGTGTAATAGTTGAACGCGGTGAGCCATTCCTGCTTTTGTTTCTCCGGCCAATTGTTCTCCGTCGGCGTGACGTAATAATATGCCTCGGTAGCGCGCTTTTCGAACGGACCGGGCGTGTCCATCGAGGCAAAAGACGTGGCGCGCAAATACTGCGGAGTCTCTTTTACTTTTGCGCGAACGTTCGAGGGGATGTTAACCAAATGATGGCTCAAAACGTACTTACGAATTTTGTCGAGGTCTTTGGCGACATCGGGGATGAGCTTGTCCGGCGTTGGGTGTTCGCTCTGGATTTGCTTGAAGACTTCAATTGGTGACTTATTCGGATCGATCTTTTTCGCGGCCTCCGCGAAGGCGTCCTGTTCTGCTTTTAGTTGCGCCATTCCGATCTCGAGAATTTTCTGCGGTGAAAGATCGACCAGCTCGGTTTGGGCCAGGAAGCGTCCGAATTTCTCTTCGCCGAGCGCGAAGTCGAGTGAGGCTTTCGGAAGTTTTTCCCGCTCCAGCCACGCTGCATAATCGTTGAGCGCATTTGCAGCTTTGCGGTTCGCTTCCTGAAATGCAGAGCGGAGTTGTTCGTCCTTAAGTCCGGTGACTGCTGCTACGAGATCTTTTTTCAGAAAATCCGCAGACCCTCTCGCGATCTGGATTGCAAGTTCTACAAATGGTTTGGGAAGCTTTTCATTAAGGTTTGTCCTCGCCGCAATGAGAATATTTGGAATTTGAGATTCAATTGCGACTAGGCTGCGAACACGATCCTCAAGTGGTGCAAAATTTCTTTTGATATAAACATTCACATCAGCTGCGCGCGCATAAACCATGGGATTTCGCTCGAAGATCGACATCTCCTGTATTTCAAAGAGATCCCTCTTCACGGCAGTCTGAAGAATTCGCAGATCGATGGATTGCCGGGAGCTCAGTTTGCTTGGGTCGAACTTGCTGAGACGATCGTCGAAGCGTTGCAGGCGATTAAGTTCGGCATCGAGAGCGAGTCGGCTGTAGTCGGTAATTTTTCCATCATATTCGTGCAGGCCAAGAGCAGTCCCCTTAAGCGGATGGGCCGCCAGATAAGTTTTGATGTATTCCTCGGCTACCGATTCGTACTCGGCGTCCTCTGTTTGGGCAGCGAAGCCTGCGCTGGAGAAACAGAGCGTTAGTAGGATAACGCCAAAGGAGAAAGTTTGCCGGAGCGCATTCTGATTAACTCCGGGCTTCTGCCCGGTGCGGACACACGAACAGGACAGAAACCGTTTCAACGGTTTGCGTGCCGCAGGAAAGCCGTTAAAACGGCTGATGCTCGGCTGGCTTTCCGCCCCCGGCTGAAGCCGGGTGTGAATGGGCTTAGAAGAGCGCTTACTCATTTTTACGGGTCTCAATTAAGACAGCACTTTGGGTTGGCCGTTGCTAAAAATTCCTCATGAGCGATGGTGACGTTTCTGCAATCTTCGTTTGAACTATGAGGCGCCTGGTGATTATCCCATTACTGGTTTGTCTCGTAATCGGCGTCTCTCCGAATGTATTCGCGCAGGAAGCGCCGCCAGGAAAGACCCAAGAGGATAACGGCTACGCGCAGATTTCCATTTTCGCAAAGGCTCTGGAATTGGTTCGCCAGGATTACGTGGATGGCAATAAGACGAGCTATCACGATCTCATGACTGCGGCAATGAAGGGCATGCTTTCTTCGCTGGACCCGCATAGTCAGTTCATGGACCCGAACGACTTTCGAGACATGCAGGATGACACCCGCAGCCGCTTCAATGGTCTGGGCATCGAGGTTTCCATGAAAAATGGCCTGCCTACAGTCATCACAGCAATGGAAGACACACCAGCCGCCAAGGCAGGCATTCTATCGGGAGACCAGATCTTGCGCATCAACGGTATTTCGACGGAAAAAATGGATCTCCAGAATGCGATCACTGTTTTGCGTGGGCCTGCCGGCGCGAAAGTAACGCTTACCCTGTTGCGACCTTTGACAAAAGAAATCAAGGAATACACGCTGCAACGGGCGGAGATCAAAATTCAAAGTGTTAAAGGAGCAAGATTGCTCGACGCGGAGCTGACCGGCCCGTTCAAGATCGGTTATATCCGGCTGATTCAGTTTAACGAACCTACAGCCGAGGAACTATCAAAGGCGCTCGACGATTTGCAAAAGCAGGGCATGCAAGCGCTTATTCTCGATCTCCGGAACAATCCAGGCGGGCTATTGAACAGCGCGGTCGATGTATGCGCTCAATTTTTGCCTCCTAACACAAAGATCGTTTCAACGCAGGGACGCGTCGCGTCTCAGCAGCATGATTACTCGACTTCGGGCGTGAAAAAAGAGCGTCCCACCTTTCCGATGGTGTTGCTGGTCAACGAAGGCAGCGCAAGCGGCGCGGAAATCGTCGCCGGAGCGCTCAAGGATTTGCATCGTGCTGTGCTTGTTGGCGAGACCACGTTCGGAAAGGGTTCCGTACAGAATGTGATGCAGTTGCCGGACGGCTCCGCGGTGCGTCTGACCACGGCAAAATACTATACGCCGAGCAAACAGGTTATTCAGGGCAATGGCGTAACTCCAAATATTAAAGTCACCATGACTGCCGAGCAGGAGCGCTCTCTATTTGCATTGCGCAATGCTGGAAATATCAAACCTGAGGACGAGAAAACCATTATCAAGACGAAAGATCCGCAGATGTTGCGCGCAATCGACGCACTAAAGGGCGTTATGATTTACGCGCAACAGAGCGCGCCGAAAGCGGAAGCGGTAAAGAAATAATTGTAGAGGCGCTTGTGCCAAGCGCCTGTCTTGTCGCGACGGCGGTTGCCACAACCGCCGCTACACCAATGAAAACGATTCTGGCCATCGAAACCTCCTGTGATGAAACCGCCGTGGCCATCCTGCGTGGACGCGACAACAACCCCGACCACGAATTGCTGGCCAGCGAAGTGGCATCGCAAATCGCTGCACACGAGAAATACGGCGGGATCGTGCCTGAGATTGCGTCGCGCAATCATCTGCTGTACGCACCGCGGCTGCTCGATCGCACTGTAAGCGCAGCCAAGATCGACTTGTCAAAGGTCGATGCGTTTGCGGCGACAAGCGGACCTGGACTGGCTAGTTCGCTCATGATAGGCGCATCGATTGCCAAGGGATTGGCGATCGGCTTTGGCAAATCTTATCTCGCGATCAACCATCTCGAAGGCCATTTGTTGTCTCCCTTTTTCCGTGGCGTAGATCACGAGGACGAAATCAGACCGAACATTTCGCTCATTGTGAGCGGCGGGCACACCATGCTGGTTCGCGTGCATGCGCTTTGCGATTACCAGGTCGTTGCGCGCACGGTGGATGATGCCGCTGGCGAGGCGTTCGATAAAGTAGCCAAGATGCTCGGGCTCGGTTATCCGGGTGGTCCGGAAATTGAAAAGCTCGCCCGCAACGGTGATCGAAACCGTTTTGATCTGCCCCGCAGCATGCTCGGCTCGGAGAATTTCAGTTTCAGCGGCTTAAAAACTGCGGTGCGGTATTTGCTGCCGAAAGTTGCAGGGCTTTTCTATGAAACGCCAGAGGAATGGCGTCTGACACAAACGCCCTACAAGTTTGATGAGCGCGTATTGGCCGATCTCTGCGCGTCATTCCAACAAGCAATTATCGACGTGCTTGTGACGAAGACGATCGCCGCGGCGCAGAAATACGACGTCGATCTCGTGACAGTTAGCGGCGGGGTCAGTTGCAACGAGGAACTGCGAAGGCAGTTGTACGAGGCATGCGGTCGCAACGGATTTGCATTTAAGAACGCTGAGCCGTGGTTGTGCACTGATAATGCAGCCATGATCGGGTTCGCTGCCTTATTGCGATTGCGGGCGGGATTTGAATCGCACTTGACCGAGGAGATCGACCCCAATTTGGCGCTCGCGACGTAGGGCGCAACGGCCGGGCGTGCCGGTTGGCCGAGCCGTCTACCAATCAGTACTCGCGCTCGAGCAGATAATTCGCCAGCGCATGTAGCGGTTCGGCGTCGCTGCTACTGAAAACCGATAGAGCATTGTGCGCTTGTCGGGTTAGCCGTCTGGCTTCGTCACGGGATTTCTCCAAGCCGATCACTGCGGGGTAAGTCGCTTTTCTTGCGACCACATCTTTGCCGGCGCTTTTGCCCAGTATCTCTGATGTCTGCGTGACATCGAGAATGTCGTCGATGATTTGGAACGCGAGGCCGAGTCGCTGGCCGAAGCGTGTGATAGCAGAGAGCTTCCTGGCATCCGCATTGGCGCTCATCGCACCGAGCCGCACCGAGCTTCTCAAAATGGCTGCGGTTTTGTTCTCGTGAATAAATTGCAACTGGTCGCGTTTGACCTTTTTGCCTTCGGCTTCGAGATCTGCCACTTGACCGGCAATCAGTTTTTGGCTTCCCGCCGCAACCGCAATCTCGCGCAGCAAGGTTGAAATATCGTAACTGAGAGTCGGTTTCGCCTTGGAGACAATTTCGAACGCGACGGTCAGTAGAGCGTCTCCGGCCAGCACAGCGATGCCGTCGCCGAACACTTTGTGGCAGGTGGGACGGCCCCGTCGGAAATCATCGTTGTCCATACTGGGAAGATCATCGTGCACGAGCGAGTAGGTGTGGATGCACTCGAGTGCACAGGCGAGAGGGAGCGCGTCGTCAATGTTGCCGCGACAAGCTTCGGCTGCAGCGATACCAAGAATCGGCCGCAATCGTTTGCCACCCGCAATAAGACTGTAACGCATCACCTTGTGAAGCGTAACCGGCTTGGTATTCGCTCTTGGCAGGTAGCGATCCAGCGCGCGGTCGATCAGCTTCTGGCGAGTGATAAGATACGTTTTGAGGTTCACGATGCGGGATGCTCCATGCCGGATATGGATACGGCGCGGATGATTATTCTAATATTTCGCTTCGGAATGCAGTATCGGAATTTTGGCTTCTCAGATGTTTTCGGCTGTTTCTGCAGTTGCGACAGGCTTGGTGCGCATGGCCAGGAATGCGCCGAGGAGCAGAACAGCCGCGCTCCAAAGTTGAGCGTGCGTAAGCCGTTCGTGAAAAATCCAGGCGGAGAGCGCCATCGCGATGGCGGGACAAAGAAGCTGGAGAGTTTGGGCCAGCGCGACTCCGATTTCCTGTATCGCTACGTAATACAAAACGTGTGCCAGCGTGATGCAGGTCACAGCGGAAATGATCAGAATCAGGTTCGCCTCCGCGCCGGCTTGAATGGGCGTGTCGATTTTGCCAAAGGCGAGGGTGAGGGGAAACAACAACGCCGAAGTAATGAAGCTGACAATGCCGAAACTCCGGATCGATCCGAGCAACGCGACGTGCCGGTCGTGCGACTCCGCATTTGCTTGAAACCAGATCACGCCAAACGCGCCGATCAGGCCGAGCAAGGTGCCAACTTGAAATTGCCATTGCCGAATGACGAATCGTTCCTCAGGGAAGAATGCCAACGCCAATAGCGCTGTGAATATTACGGAAGACCGGGTGAAAATCGTATAAACGCCGGGGCCGATGTAGGAAAGAGCCATAACCTGAGTGATCTGATGAATCACATTCGGTACGCATGGAACAAGGCAAAGCCCGATCGCGCGCATGTCGATTCGCGGCCCGCTGCGGCGGATCCGCCAAAGCACCAGCGGCAGGATGGCGATGCACGCCACTGAATAACGATAAAAATTCTGCGCCCACGGATCGTAAAAGCGATTCAAATAGTACATGAAAAGCGACGGTAGTGACCAGATGGCGACCGTTGCGAAGACTGCGGCGTAACCTCTCGACAGATTTGGGCCCGGGCCCGGCTCCGCAGTCTGGCTGGGGGAACTTGGTTGCTTCATCATTTTCCTATTTCGGCGCGTTTTAATTTGCTCGCATAGAAACGATAAATCGCTCAAAAAGTAGGCCGGAAGGAAAATGAATATGTTGAACAAGCAAATAATCACCATCGCGACAGCGTCATTTCTATCGCTTGCAGCTGCTCACATCGCGTTCACAAAGAAGCCAGCGGGGGGCGGGGGGAACCACATGCAGCGCGGAATCGAACTTGCGCAACAAAAACATTTCGATGAGGCAGCTGCCGAATTTACCAAGGCGATTCAAGCGAACCCAAAGGATCCTCGTGGATATGCAAATCGCGGGACCGCGTACCGCCAGGCGGCACGGGCTGCCGTTGCGGCAGGTGACCAGGAAGGCGCCTCAACAAGGTATCAGTCCGCAATGGCGGACTTTTCAAAATACATCGAAGTTGCGCCGAAAGATGCCTCCGGTTATCTGGAACGCGGTGAGACGCAGATCGAGCTTAAACAGTACGATCCGGCCCTGGCTGATCTGAACAAAGCGCTGGAACTAAAACCCGATGACCTTACCGCACTTAAGTTCCGGGGCTTCGCTGAGCTCGGACTCAGCCAGTGGGATAAGGCGGTCGCCGATTTCACGACGTTCATCCAGAAAAAACCGGACGATCTGCAGAGTTATGATCGGCGCGCTTTAGCATATCGAGGTTTGAAAAACTTCGACGCAGCCATTGCCGATTACACATTTCTCCTGAGCAAAAATCCGAATGATATGGAGGCGTTGACGAAGCGTGGCTACACTTATAGTCTGGCGCTGCAGTACGAAAAGGCCATTCCCGATTATGAGGCCGCGCTAAAGGTAAACCCGCAGGACAACGATACGTTCCAGCGCTTGCAGTATGCGCAGTCGATGCTGGCGAAAAAGAATGCATCTCCTCCACCGCCTCCTTCGCCAACGCCCAGTCCGACGCCCGAAAAGCCCAGCCTGATTACTCCTCTTAACATCGGAATCGCGATCGCGGTGTTGATTGTCATCGCGGTAATCGTGCGCCTGGTCACGCGGGGGAAACCGGAAGAAACTAGCAGCATTATCCGGTAGTCGAAGAGCGGCTGTAGCGTCCGCTGTCCTCAACGAATTGGTTTCACGCGGCCCTTGCCGTAATGCGCTGAGGACAGCGCACTTTACAGCGTCGTTGCACTCCAAAATTTCTTTGACACGACCATGGGCGCGGTTAGTTTGCGGGCGCTTTTTGCTGGAACGAGGCGGTCCCATGGTCGTTCAAATTGCAAATTTGACGCGGCTTTGGGACTTTTGAATCTCTGGCAGAAAGCAAACCGGTTTGCCGCTCGGCTCGCCGCGGAGGTGCTGGGCTGGCGAAAAGCAGGCCCATGTAGCTCAGTTGGTAGAGCACGTCCTTGGTAAGGACGAGGTCACCGGTTCGATCCCGGTCATGGGCTCGTAAGAACTCGCGACCGGCAGTGGAGAAAACTAGAAGAAAAGACGAAGTTTAGTTTAACAGGAGAATTGAAATGGCTAAGGAAGCTTTTAAACGCGATAAGCCGCACGTGAACGTCGGCACGATCGGGCACGTGGACCACGGCAAAACAACTTTGACGGCAGCAATTACGATGGTGCTGGCAAAGAAGGGAATGGCCGAAGTACGCGCATACGAATCAATCGACAACGCACCGGAAGAAAAAGAGCGCGGAATCACCATCAACACTGCGCACGTCGAGTACTCCAGCGATAAACGCCACTACGCGCACGTCGATTGCCCCGGTCACGCCGACTACGTCAAGAACATGATCACGGGCGCGGCCCAAATGGATGGCGCTATCCTGGTGGTCTCCGCGGCAGATGGACCGATGCCGCAAACCCGCGAGCATATTCTGCTCGCGCGGCAAGTTGGTGTACCTTCCATTGTCGTTTTTCTGAATAAAGTCGATATGGTCGATGATCCGGAGCTTCTTGATCTTGTTGAGATGGAAGTGCGCGATCTCCTTACGCAGTATGAATTTCCGGGAGACAAGATCCCGATTGTTAAGGGCAGCGCCCTGAAGGCGCTCAATGGCGATGCGGACGCGGAAAAGCAGGTGCTCGCACTGGTGGAAGCGATTGACGACTACATCCCTGTGCCTGAGCGGCCGATTGATCAGCCATTCCTGATGCCGATCGAAGACGTGTTCAACATTGAAGGCCGCGGCACGGTCGCTACGGGTCGTGTCGAGCGCGGCATTCTTAAGAAAATGGGGGAAGTCGAGCTGGTGGGTATTCGTCCAACGGCGAAGACCGTTGCTACCGATATCGAGATGTTCCGCAAACTTCTCGATGAAGCGCGTGCGGGTGATAACGTCGGCGTTCTGTTGCGCGGCTTGAAGAAGGAGGAGGTCGAACGCGGCCAGGTCATCGCGAAGCCGGGCTCCATTACACCTCACAAGAAGTTTAAGGCGGAAGTTTACGTGCTGAGCAAAGAGGAAGGCGGACGTCACACTCCGTTTTTCAGCAACTACCGGCCGCAGTTTTATTTCCGCACCACGGACGTTACCGGTACTGTTAAACTGGCTGAAGGCGTGGAGATGGTCATGCCCGGAGATAACATCTCAATCGAAGTGGAGTTGATCACGCCCATCGCGATGGAGAAGACGATTCGGTTCGCCATTCGCGAAGGCGGCAAGACCGTAGGTGC
>QHMR01000059.1 GCA_003217875.1 Verrucomicrobiota bacterium | reverse complement strand
GACATCGGAGCCTTTCAACAATCCGCTGGCATCGTTAAAGCGAATAGTGAGCTGATAGTATGTCTTAACACCTTCTCCCAATCTGCCGAATTGGACGACCAGCGCGCCTAGCATCGCCAACCCCAGAAAAACAAAAATGCCAACCTTAAATTCCAAACCTCGCTCGTGCCGGTTCATCTTGAGTGTTTATTGTCGATGTTGCTGCTGATTTTCGCAAGGTTAGGGGGCGGCTCGCCCGAACCGCCTTTCACATTCGAATCCCGAGGCTGCAGGCAATTGAGGTCAATCGCCTCTACCGTCAGATCGGCCGAGGAGGGAATCCTGAATGAATGGATCGGTCGATTGCTGAAGTTGATTCGCCGTTCCGTTAAAATAAATCCGGCCTTCATGCAGATAGGCGATTCGGTCGGCTACATCAAATGCGCTTTTCATATCGTGGGTGACAACGACGCTGGTCATTCCGAAGCGCTTTTGCAGTCGGCGGATCAATCGATTGATGCTATCCGCCACTACGGGATCGAGACCGGATGTGGGCTCATCGTACAACACACACAACGGCCGGCGAATGATGGCGCGCGCCAAGCCGACCCGTTTCTTCATCCCACCGCTCAAACTCTCCGGCATCTTATCTTCCTGCCCTTCCATTTCCATCACCTCAAGCATCTCACTAACTTTTGAGCGCAAAACTTTCGGATCGCGTTCGCCGGCTTCGCGCAACGGAAAAGCAATGTTGCCTTCAACCGTCATGGAATCAAAAAGCGCGCCACCCTGAAAGAGAATGCCGACCTTTTTGCGAATCGCCCCAAGCTGGCGCTCGTTCAGGCCAATGATGTTTTGGCCCTGGACCCAAATTTCACCGGCGTCGGGCTCCATCAACCCCACCATGTGCTTCAGCAAAACGCTCTTGCCAGCGCCGCTGCGCCCAATGATGGCCAGCGTCTCACCGCTGCTGATCTCAAGGTCGACGCCGCGCAAAATTTTCTGCTGCTCGATTGTCTTTCGCAACGAACGCAAGGCGATCATGGGCGAGGAATCATCCGAACCCAGTTGAGGTTCTGTGGACATTTTTGGAGATGGAGGCGCTTCGATCATCGCACGCTCAAACTCTCGACTCTCAGTCTGCAAGTCTCAACTGCGCAGCATCACTGATACCCAGCCGGGTAAATAATGTTGAACATCATGGTGAGGAAAAAATTGCAGATCAGAACCGCGAGCGATGAGTTGACGACCGCCTCAGTGGTGGCGCGACCTACGCCGACCGCGCCTTCGTGTGTGGTCAATCCTTTTTGACAACTGATAAACACGATGAGGATTCCGAAACAGAACGCTTTTGAGAGCCCCATGATGATGTCGCGACTGCGCGTCCACTTCACCATGTTCGCCATGTAGTAAGTGCCGTTAATGTCGAGCATGAAAATCGCCACGAGATAACCGGCGGCGATGCCAACGGCGATGCACTCCGCCACCAGCAGCGGCATCGAGACCATCATGGCCAGCGCACATCGCCGCCCCAACGCGCCCCGCAACCATTAGTGCTGTCAGAACAGGAGCCAGTTCTCGGCAGAGCGACACCGAAACTACCGCGCCCACAGCGGAGCCCATTCCCAGCTTGTTGAATTGGAAAAATGTTTGTGCCGAGAACACCGCACCAGTGAACGCACCGGTAATTATGACCACGAGCTGCGAAAGCAATCCCACCTCGACAACCTGGTTGAGGAATAATTTCCATCGGAGCTTGTGCGTGAAAATGGAACGAAAGGTGTCGGCTGCCAGCAACACGATCTCGCCCAGGTATTGAACAAACGAGAGCAGCGGCGCGCCCAGAGTGTTGAAAAATCGGACCATTAGCAACTCAGTTGATCAGTCAGGGACTGACCGATGAAAGGTAAATAACGAAGCCGTGTAAAACACGAACTTTGCTTCCCCGTTTAACGTTTCTTTATACGCGGCAGTGCACGAATGTCGAATGCTGAGCCGAACCGTAAATCCGAATGACGAAACACGTTGTTGTTTTTCGGAGTAGCGTAATTCATTACCAATTGTATCCGAAGGAGCTTGCAATTGCGCGTTGCGGAAAGCTGCGATAAAAGAAGCCCATCAAAAGAATGAGACGCGCCGCCCAGTTGTTGTTCGCAGGGAATCTGTTGTTGGGCGCAGTGCTCCTCGGGGGTTGTGAAACCATCCCCCAGGGAATTCAGCAAGCAAGAATCGAGATGGTGCAACACATCGCGGCCGAGCCGACCGGCGATTATTTTATTGGTCGCCGCTATTATAAGCCCGATTACAAATTCTGGGGGTACATTCGGAAGCCCGGTCAGCCCTGGAGTACAGCAGAGCTGGTAATGTTAAATGAAAAACAGAAGCTTGCGCCGGACCGCGAACGCCTCGAGTTCGGGAGCGACAACAATTACGAATACAAACTCTACGGCAATTTCAGCGGCGACAAAGTCTATGAGCCTGCGAGCAACGGAATTTATCCGGAATTTGTCTTGAAGGGCTACGAATTAATTTCCATGAACCCGCCGCCGATTTTTAGAAGCCAGTTTCGGGGTAACGCCAGCGCCGCGGACCTTCGTTACGTGGTGGAAAAGCCGGAATGATACCCTTGTGGTTGTCATTCCGAGTGAAGGTGAGGAATCTCTAACTATCACTTATGGAATGCGCGTCATTTGAACAGGTAGAGATGTCTCGGCTCCGCTCGACATGACAAAGATGCCGCGCGCTTCGGATAAAAAAGACCCTCTGGTCGAAGAATTCCTACGTTACCTCGCGAACGAGCGAAACGCTTCGCCGCGCACCCTCAAGGCATATCGCCAGGCGCTGACTGCTTTCGGTGCGGAGAGCAAAACGTCGTGGAAAAAATGCACGGCCGACGATTTTCGCGATTACCTCTTCGCGCTTATGAAGCGCGGGCAAGCGCGCTCCTACGTGCGACTGCAATTCTCCGCGTTACGCACTTTTTATCAGTTTCTGGCAGCTCGAAAACGGCTGCGCGGCAATCCCATTCAAGAAGTGCAATTGCCAAAAATTGAGAAAAAACTGCCGCTGGTCCTCACACGTCAGCAGGTTGAGGAGCTTCTTACCGCGCCAATGCGTGAGACGAAGAAACGCTCCGCGCCGGTTTGGATGCCGCTGCGCGACACCGCTATTATGGAATTATTCTACAGCAGCGGCTTACGATTGAGCGAACTGGCTGGGCTCGATGTAGCCGACCTCGATCCTTACACCGAGTCTGTGCGCGTATTCGGCAAAGGCCGCAAGGAGCGCGTCTGCCCAGTGGGCTTGCCCGCGCTCGAAGCGATCTCGCGCTATCGCGCCGCTGCTAATGTACATGCAGGCCCGCTCTTCATAAACAAAGCGCGAACGCGAATGTCCGTGCGCTCAGTCTGGCTCGTTCTAAAGCGTTATGTGCGCTACACATCCATTCCAATTTTAATCAGCCCGCACAAATTGCGACATAGTTTCGCGACGCATATGCTCGACCGCGGCGCCGATTTGCGAAGTGTGCAGGCGTTACTTGGACATGCCAGCCTTTCGACAACACAAATCTACACGCACGTCACAGTCGAACGGCTGAAGAAAGCCTACGCAGACGCCCATCCGCGGGCCTAATTTGTGACGTGCCTTAGTTCGCTGGCGCAGCCGCGTTACTCTGTGGTTGCGATTCGGGAACCTGGAACGACAGCTTCCCATCGACGGCCTCAACTTCGACTTTGTCGCCTGGTTTGACGCCGCCGCGAAGCAATTCTTCCGCGAGCGGGTCTTCGAGAAAACGCTCCACCGCACGGCGCATTGGCCGGGCTCCATACTGCGGATCGTATCCTTTCTCGATGAGGAATTCCTTCGCGCTTGGCTTCAACTCAATGTGGACTTCCTTGGCTTTGATGCGCGTGAGCACTTTGTCTACTTCCAGATCAACAATGCGCAACAGCTCCGGCTTGCCGAGCGAATGAAACACGATGATCTCGTCCAGCCGGTTGAGAAACTCGGGTTTAAAGACGCGCTTGGTCTCGTCGAGAATTTTGTCACGCATCGAATCGTAATCATGTCCTTCCATGGGCGCGCCGAAGCCCATTACTGTTTGTTTTTTCAACAACTCGGCGCCGACGTTGGAAGTCATGATGATGATTGTATTCCTGAAATCGATCTTACGCCCCAACGAGTCGGTGATTTTGCCGTCTTCCAATATTTGCAAAAGTAGATGCATCACATCGGGGTGCGCCTTTTCGATCTCATCAAAAAGCACAACCGAATACGGCCGGCGCCGCACAGCCTCGGAAAGCTGTCCGCCCTCTTCGTAACCGACGTACCCCGGCGGCGAACCGATCAAACGCGACGCGGTGAATTTTTCCATGTACTCCGACATGTCGATTTGAATCAACGCGTCAGCGTCACCGAACATGAATTCAGCGAGAGTGCGCGCGAGATACGTTTTGCCGACGCCGGTCGGACCGAGAAAGACAAATGACCCAATCGGGCGTTTTGGATCTTTCAAATCCGCACGTGAGCGGCGCAGAGCCTTGCTGATGGCGGTCACTGCTTCGTACTGGCCAATGACGCGCTGCTTCATCTCGCTCTCCATCATGAGAAGTTTTTGTGTTTCCTCCTGCTCCATCCGCTGGAGAGGAACGCCGGTGACTTTCGAGATGATGTGCATCATGTCGTCGGCCGTCACCACGACTTGTTTTTCTTCTCGCTCCTCACGCCATTTGTTGAGAATGGCATCGAGTTTTTCCTTGGTTTGCTTCTCCTTGTCGCGAAGGGCTGCAGCTTTTTCGAAATCCTGCGCCTTGATCGCTCCTTCCTTTTCCACCCGGATCTCTTCTATTTCCTTTTCGATGCCCTTCACGTCTGGCGGCCGCGTCATGGAGTTAATACGAGCACGCGCGCCGGCCTCATCCATTACATCGATCGCCTTGTCGGGGAGAAATCGTCCCGTGATATAGCGATCGGAAAATCTGACGGCAGTCTCCAGCGCCTCATCCGTAAGTTTTGCTTTGTGGTGGGCCTCGTACTTGGGTCGGAGACCTTTCAAGATTTGAATGGCTTCGTCAACGGTCGGCGCATCCACCTTTATCGTCTGGAAACGGCGTTCCAGCGCTGCGTCTTTCTCGATGTACTTGCGGTATTCGTTCATCGTGGTCGCGCCGACACATTGCAATTCGCCACGACTCAGCGCGGGCTTGATGATGTTCGATGCGTCCATCGCGCCTTCGGCCGATCCTGCTCCGACGATGGTGTGCAATTCGTCAATGAAAAGAATGACGGTCTTGGAACGGCGGATTTCGTCCATTACGGCTTTGATGCGCTCTTCGAACTGGCCGCGGTATTTTGTTCCGGCGACCATCAACGCCAGATCGAGTGTGATCACGCGTCTGTCGCGCAACAATTCGGGCACGTCGCCGTTTGCAATCTCCTGAGCCAATCCTTCGGCAATGGCCGTCTTGCCGACGCCTGCTTCGCCGATCAGGACTGGATTGTTCTTGGTCCTCCGGCAAAGCACTTGAATTACGCGCTCGATTTCATTGCGCCGGCCAATTACGGGATCGAGTTCTCCCTTCCTCGCCAATTCAGTCAGGTCACGGCCGAATGCGCGAAGCGCTGGAGTTTTGACGTCCTTCTTCGCCGGTTCGCCACCTTCCTGCTCCGATTCAGACGGCGTGAAGTTTGGATCGAGCTCTTTAAGAATCTCGTTGCGAGTGCGTTCGATATCGAGTTCGAGGCTCTTGAGCACTCTGGCGGCAACCCCCTCGCCCTCGCGCAGAAGTCCAAGCAAAATATGTTCCGTGCCGACGTAAGAATGATTGAGCGCCTTGGCTTCCTTGCCTGCTAGCGCCAACACCTTTTTGACTCTGGGCGTGTAGGGAACGTTACCGACGATCTTGGTTTCCGGTCCCGAGCCGACCTGCTTCTCCACCTCCATGCGGACTGTCTCGAGATCCAGACCCATCTTCTGCAAGACGTTCACCGCTACTCCCTGGCCCAGTTTGATGAGTCCCAAAAGCAGATGCTCGGTGCCGACGTAGTTGTGGTTAAACCGGTCGGCTTCCTTGCGAGCAAGCGCCAAGACCTGTTGAGCCCGCGGTGTAAAATTATTCATTGTTCGATGGCGCGTTAGTCGAGCCATTGCCCAACTCCCTTGCCATCTTACTAATATCAGGTTTGGGAAAGAGTTTCAAACGCTCGCGGATAATCTGGGCGCGCAGATGGTCGCGTTCTTCGGCATTCAGTTTCTGTTGGGAGCTTTTTTGCAAATGCGCCGGCTGCGTCTCGATAAACAATTCATCGATCTGCAGGCGCTGGTCTTCTGGAAACGCGCCCAAGTCCATGCCGAGCTTAATGATCGACAGCAGGTTGAGCGCTTCCTTCGACGCCATGGCGTGCGCGTATGTCAAAACCCCATAGGCGCGACCGATCTGGTCACAAAGCGTGTTCGGCTTTTTCTGGAGCAAAATTTGACGCGCGTCATGTTCCTTTTCGATGATCGTTTCAATCACTTTGCTCAGACGATTGATGATCTCGTCCTCTTTCTCGCCAAGGGTGGTCTGATTTGAGATCTGAAAGAGGTTGCCCATCGCTTCAGTTCCCTCGCCGTAAAGTCCACGCACTGCGAGGCCGATTTTACCTACGGCTTGAATCACTTGATTAATCAGCTCGCTCAGAACAAGGCCTGGCAAGTGGAGCATCGCGGAGGCGCGCATCCCGGTGCCAACGTTCGTCGGGCACGCAGTCAGATATCCGAGCCGAGAATCAAAAGCGAAGTCCAGTTTGCTTTCGAGTGCGCTGTCGATTTTGTCCACCAGCTTGAATGCCTGTTTCAACTGCAGCCCCGAGCGAATCGATTGCATCCGCAGATGATCTTCTTCGTTGATCATGATGCTAACGGTTTGCCGTCGATTCACCACTACAGCGCTGCCCCCACCTTTGGCCGCATGCTCGCGACTGATCAGATGACGCTCTACCAACACCTGCCTGTCCAAGGCCGAAAGATCCTGCAAGCTTTCCGAGAATGACTCCTGCATCTCCGGAAGCGCTTCCACCTGTGACCTAATCAGTTCCAGGATTGAATTCCGTTCCGCTTTCTTCGCCCAGCCTGGAAAAGGTCGGTTCCGGAGATTGCGTGCGAGGCGCACCCGGCTGCTGATTACAACTCGGTGATGTGGCCCTTCACCGCGCAGCCATTCTCCAGCAGTAGCCAGCATATTCGAGAATTTCATGGGGAGTTGGAGAGTTCGCTTTCAAGCTGTTTAATCTGATCGCGCAACGACGCGGCCGTCTCGTAGTTCTCGTCGGCCACGGCTTTTTGCAGATTTTCCGTCAGAGCGCGCATCCGGTGGCTGAGCGCCACGGCGCGCTGCGCGCGTTCCGGCAATTTCCCCACGTGTTCGGTACCTTTGTGCATTGCTTTCAAAAGCGAGTTCAGTCCCTCTGCAAACGTGACGTAGCATTCGCTGCATCCCAGGCGTCCAGTTTTTTTGAAATCAGCCTGGCTAAAACCACATACCGGGCATTTTTGCGTGGGCGCTCCCTTTTCGATCTCTTCCGCTGCTCCAATGCCAAGCAGCAGATCGGCAAGAGCGAAGCTCGTGGGGTCCTGTACACCTTTTTCTTTCGAGCAGGCTTCGCACAGATTCACCTTGTGCATCTTGCCTTCAAGAATCTGTGTCAGGAACACCGTAGCATCATTGCATTTGCAAACGTCGCACAACATCTCGCTTAATTAGACCCTGATATTTTGGAAACATTCAACCCCGAATATTTCCCCGACATCCTCTGCGTCAGAAGTGACTTCGGTCAACGCTAGGTGAAAATCGGTGTGCCCGTTTCGCGTGTCATTTCCCGGAAGCGCGCAATTATACGGGTAGTAATGGGGCCGGGTTTGCCGTTACCGATGACGCGTCCATCGGCTTTGACCACCGGAACGATCTCCGCAGCCGTCCCCGTGAGGAAACATTCGTCGGCAGCGTAAACGTCGTGGCGTGTAATGTCGGCCTTCAACGTTTTGAAACCGAGTTCCGCGGCGATTTCAAACGCTACAGACCGCGTGATGCCGCGAAGCGCGCCCGCAGTAACAGGCGGAGTAACAATTTGACCGCGCTTGACAACGAAAATGTTGTCCGCCGTGCATTCGGCAACGTTGCCCTCGTCATTCAACATCAGCGCTTCATCCGCGTCGGCCAGATTCGCCTCCAGCCGCGCCATCACGTTGTTCAAGTAATTGAGGGACTTCACTGCCGGATTTAGTGCGCCCGGATTGCAGCGGCGGGTTGCGCATGTGACGATCGTTAGACCTTTTCGATAAAGGTTCTCGTGATAAAGGGTGATCGCTGCCACAATCATGATCACGCTCGGCGATTTACATTGCATCGGATTTAAACCCAGATTGCCAATCCCGCGCGTGACCAGCAGCCGGACGTAACCGTCCCGTAAATGATTTTGCCGGATTGTTTCGAGGAGAGCTTCCGTCATCTCCTCCTTGGTCATTGGAATTTCAAGGCAGATCGAGCGAGCCGAATCCCACAAACGATCCAGATGTTCGCCAAGCCGAAAAACACGCCCATCATAAAAACGAATCCCCTCGAAAATTCCGTCGCCGTACAGGAGGCCGTGGTCGAACACGGAAATTTTCGCGTCCGCTTCGGAGTAAAATTTTCCGTCAATGTAAATCTTCGCGTCCTTGACGCCCACTGCGGTGGGGCGTGGACGACCTTCAATTGCCGGTTCAACTGCCGCTTCTGCGGTAGGCTCGTGAATTTTGGGTTCGTCTAATACCGCTGCATCCGTGGTTTTCATAGTCGCAAAAAAATCTTCGATGTTTAATCGCGTAATTCAAGCAGCAAAAATAGAAGACGTTATATCGTTAAACCATTGAATCGTTGAAGCGTAAGCCGCCAATGGATTCGCGATGTAAGGATTTACGACTCACGTCTCCGCTCACTGCAACATTCCATCCTTGATGTGCAATTGCCGATCGCCGCGCGCCGCCATTTCGAATCGAGATTTCCAGTCGGTTCGTCGGCAAAAATGATGTCGGGATCGTTCGTTAACGCCCGCGCGATGGCGACACGCTGCTGTTCCCCGCCTGAAAGCTCTGCTGGCAAATGATGGACGCGATCAGCGAGACCGACCGCGGCAAGGCTCTGCTCGGCCCGTTGTCTTGTTGCCCTATGGCCAATCATTCCTGGCAGCAGGACGTTTTCCAATGCGGTAAGTTCAGGCAGCAAAAAGTAACCCTGAAAAACAAAACCCATTTTTCTATTCCGCAAACGCGCCTCTGCGGAGGAGCCGCCACAATACAGTCGCCGGCCTTCGAATTCGACGGTTCCCGATTCGGGACGCTCCAGACCGGCTAAAGTGTAAAGAAGTGTCGTTTTACCCGCGCCGGAAGCGCCGGAAAGAAACACTGCTTCATTACGCTCGACTTCCATGGAGATGCCGCGCAAGACTTCGATCCGGCGCGCGCCCATTCGAAACGACTGATAAATATCACGAGCTATCAACTGCGGTGGCTGCACGGCAACTATCTCTCACTAGGATCGACATCGCACAACAATCATCGCAATTGGTAGGGACGGGCACGCCGCACTGTTCGGAAGCCGCAGCGCGGCGTCCCTACCATTCTTCGGACCGCGCTTGTTGCCAAATGGTTAGGCCATTCCCAATGATTCCAGAGTTGGTCGATCAATCGCTGCCGTTTCGTAAAGTCCGTGGTCACGTTGGTAACCTGCGATCGCAGCACGCGTAAGCGGACCAATCAGACCATCCACTTCGCCTTGATAATAACCTTGCTGTTGCAGCGCCGCCTGCGCATTGGCAATTACCTGGTCGGGCGGCAAATGATTGTAGCCGTAGATGGGACCATCCCACGCGTAGTACGCGTTAGGATTGTAGCCCCAAGCTGGGAACCAATACCCCGCGTTCCAGTAATACGGTGCACCGAACACGAAAACAATATTGCTATGATGGCTATGCCACCAGTTCTGATCGTGCCACTCTGATTTATAGTTGCGGAAAACAGTATATTGCTGGCCCTGCCAGTTTTGGCTTCCTTCAATGTGTTTGTTCGGCTGGAACTTCACGGGCGGTGCCTTTGCCGTGTTTGGCTGTTTTGGAAGATTGAACTTCTGCGCCTTAAGTGGCTTGCCTGCTTTCGCCGTACCGGCTGCCGCAGTCTTTCCTGTTGTCGTCGCCGTAGCAGCCTCGCCTGCCTTGCCCGGTCCTGTTACCTTTCCGCCCTTTGCCGCCTTGCCGGTTTGCACCTGAGAAGCTTCCTTTGCGGTTTGGCCTTTCTTGCCCTTCTGACCTTGAGAAGCTTCCATTGGGGTTTGGCCTTTCTTGCCCTTCTGACCCTGAGAAGCTTCCATTGGGGTTTGGCCTTTCTTGCCCTTCTGACCCTGAGAAGCTTCCATTGGGGTTTGACTCTTCTTGCCCTTCTGACCCTGAGAAGCCCCCATCGAGGTTTGGCCCTTCTTGCCCTCATAGGCTCCCATTGACGTTTTCTTGGGACCTGCTCCAGCGCCCGTCACATGTCCGGTCGTAGGCTGAGGTGCGTGCTGCGCCGTTGGCGCCTGCTTTTTCTTTTGTGGTTTGTTTTCTTCTGGCTGCGCACTGTACGCGACACTCACGAGCCCAAGACTGCAAATCAAAGCAACAAATATTTTCATAAGTTTTTTCATTCGGGGTTGTTAGACCTTTTAGTGCCTCTATTTATTCAACGGTGCAGCGTTGGTTTTTGGATGCCTTCCCTGCCACAAAAACGCGCTGGCTATTGCGCTCAAATGCTCCAGTCCTCAGCGCTGTTGGCGCACGGCCTCGAACAACACAATTGCAACCGCTGTAGCCAGGTTCAGACTTCGCGTCCCGTGCATCGGAATAGTGATGCAGCTATCAACATTGGCGGCGAGTAGATCCTCCGCGAGGCCTTTCGTTTCGCGACCAAAGACCAGGAAATCATCTTTCTGAAATCTCGCTTCATAGTAAGGGCGTTTGCTTTTTGTCGTCAGAAAAAAGTAGCGCGCGCCAGCCGATTGCGCACGCCGCAATGCGTCGAAAGAATCCCACACTTGGAGACGCACTTCGTTCCAGTAATCAAGGCCGGCCCGGCGCAATTCTCGATCGTCGAGGAAAAAGCCGAGCGGTTTGACGAGATGCAGGGTTGACCGCGTTGCCAGACAAAGCCGACCAATGTTGCCGGTGTTCGGCGGAATCTCCGGTTCAACAAGAACGATGTTAAACACGAACGCTTCCTCTTCCGCTTAGTCTTAATCTCCCTCTGAACGATTGAGAGACAGAACTAGAGGAAGATTCGCTACAGCTTCGAGGCGACAAATTTCTCCAGCTTCACCACATCAGCCGCGAATTTGCGAATTCCCTCGCCAGTTTTTTCGTAGGCCATTGCGTTCTCGTTTAACAGCCAGCGGAATTTCTTTTCGTCGAACTCGAGCTTGTCGATCTTCGTCGCTTTCGCTTTTTCGGGATCAAGTTTGCGTTCGAGCGGGTCGGTCGATTCGGAAAGTTCTTTCATTAGTTCGGGGCTGATCGTCAGGCAATCGCACCCCGCCAGCTCGCGGATTTGACCAGCGTTGCGGAAGCTTGCGCCCATGACCTCGGTCGGGATATCGAACTTCTTATAATACGTATAAATCTCAGTAACTGACTGCACCCCCGGATCTTCCGGACCGCTGTAATCGCGCTTGTATTCTTTCTTGTACCAATCGTAAATCCTGCCGACGAACGGCGAGATGAGCTGCACTTTTGCTTCCGCTGCGCGCACCGCCTGTGGCAGCGAAAACATCAGCGTCAGATTGCAGCGGATGCCTTCCCTTTGTAGTTGCTCGGCCGCGTTCAATCCCTCCCAAGTCGATGCGATCTTAATCAACACGCGTTCCCGTGGAATTTTGCGCTCCTCGTAAAGTTGAATCAGCCGCCGCGCTTTCTTGATCGAGCCTTCCACATCATACGACAAACGCGCGTCGGTTTCGGTCGAGACGCGCCCCGGCACGATTTCCAAAATGTCGCAGCCAAACTGGACCAGCAGATGATCGCAAATGTCTTCAATCTGCTCGTGTCCGCTCAGACCTGATTTCTTTCGATCGGCCATCACCTCCTCCACCAAATGCGCGTACTCTGGTTTTTGCGTGGCGGCATACACGAGACTTGGGTTCGTTGTTGCGTCCTGCGGCTTGAAGTCCTTGATCGATTCAAAGTCGGCGGTGTCGGCCACGACTTTCGTGAACTTCTTCAGTTGCTCGAGTTGATTCAGTTTCGTTTTCTTTTCTTCGGCGATAGCAGTGCTCATAATGAATCCTCCATTGGGGTTAGCCGTAAAACGTACGCCTCGAATAAATATCGACAATCAAAAATCTGTAAGGACGCTCGATGACCGCCGCGTACATGCTCAGATGTCGACGCTCGTAGAGCGTCCCTACAGTTTGGCAGAAACTGTCGACCGGGATTGAACAGCCCTCCTCGAACCGATCGCTGCTTTGACGAAATTGTTCCCGAGCTCCCACATCGGGCCGGGGAATTTGCGGCATTCCGTGAGAACGTCGTCGAGAGCGTTCACAAACATGTCCACTTCCTTTTCGCCGATGATGAGTGGCGGCAAAATTTTCATCACGTCCATGGCGTGCCCGGCTACCTGGGTAAGAATGCGATGTTTGCTCAGCATTTGGGTTACCACCATTTGCGCGAACAGCACCTTGTCGATTTTGTGCAGAAGTTTCCAGGCCATCTTCAGCTTGAGCTCGCTCGGCTCGTGAAATTCGATTCCGATCATCAAGCCCTTCCCGCGAACTTCTTTGATGAAGGAATGTTTCGCGCGCAGCGCATCGATCCTTTCCATCAGCAGCGCGCCCATCTTCGCCGCGTTCTCGATTAACTTCTCGTTGTCGATCACTTCAAGCGCGGCCAAACCGCAGGCCATGGCAAGGTTGTTGCGCCCGAAAGTTGTCGAATGAACCACGCAGCGATCCATTCGCGAAAACGTTCTTTGGTAAATCTCGCGTCTGGTCACAATGGCGCCGCAGGGCACGTATCCGCCGCTCAACGTTTTTGCGAGCGTAATGATGTCCGGCTCTAAATTCCAATGCTGGAATCCGAACATTTTTCCTGTGCGACCGAGCCCGGTCTGCACTTCATCTGAAATCAGGAGCGTGCCGTACTTGCGACAAAGTTCTTGCGCGCGAACAAAGAAATCAGTCTTGGAAGTTTGACAGCCTTTTCCCTGAACGGTTTCGATCACAAACGCTGCGACATCGCGCGATCGCAGTTGTCGATCTAACTCGTCGATGTCGTCGAGCGCTACCCGTGCGTCGAAGCCTTCCATCAACGGGCCGAATCCGTCGGTGAAACTTTCACAACCCATGAGCGAGAGTGAACCAAGACTCAATCCGTGAAACGCGCTCGCCAGCGACACGGCCCGTTTTCGGCCGGTCGCAGCACGCGCGAACTTCAGCGCGCCTTCCATCGCTTCAGTCCCGGAGTTACAGAAGAAAACGGCGTTTAAGTGCGCGGGCGTCCGCTTCACAAGCGCTTCAGCCAGCAATCCGCTCAGGAGCGAGCAATCCATCTGCACCATGTTTGGGAGATCGAGATCGAGAACGTCGCGGATCGCTTGTTGCACCATCGGGTGATTGCGACCGATGTTGAATACGCTGTAACCACTCAGGAAATCCAGATATGCCTGATTATCCATGTCGTAGAGGTACGCGCCCTCCGCTCGCGCATATACCTTGTCGAACCCGATGACCCGCTGAGCAGCCACCAGGGTTGGGTTCACGTGGCGCTCGTGCAGCTGATAGTTTTCACCCAGCCGCGCCGCTACGATTTCCTTCAGATCAAAAGCCATTGGGCAACGTTCTGCGAAGTCGCTGGGAACGCAACTGCTACGGCCTCCAATCCTGATAAGCTTGATGGGCGCCTCTCGTCAGGTTGGTTTTTCCCGGTGAATATCGTTCCAGCTGCGTAGCAAGCCATTGGAACCATTCAAAAGTCTTCTGTGACCCACTGCGGCGTCGTTCTTCTTCGACATAGGACTGGACTTTACGCCAGGCCAAACGAACTGTGCCACCCAGCAGGTCCCCGACTACGGTCAAAGGTACAATTCGCGCATACACAGAATAGCCAAGGCCTTCCAGTATGCAGCCCACCGCCTGCACTGCAGCGAACACACGGGCGTCCCCTTCGATCTCCGACGCGGTCGATCCGTCGGGGATACTCTGCACGACGATCATCGACTTCATCCATTCTGGAGTGAGGATTGCTTGGACGGCGGCAAACGCCGCGCGTTCCGCGCGCTCTTTCCGTGCACGACGCGCTTCCAGCAAACCGAATGCGACCGCAGTCAAAACAGCTAATGCCGTCGCTACATTTGCCAAAGTCGAGAGGTCCACGCGTTAGAGTTTATAAGAACCCTGCTGTCCAGTGCGAAGCCGAAATCGCTACAGAAAAAAAGCTGCAGGATCAGAAGCGATCCTGCAGCTTTAATTTTGCGAACTGATTTTTACTCTTCGACGACCACGCGCTCAACCGTCCGACTCTCAGTCGGACCGGTGTAGTAAACACGCACCTTTTGACCAGCTCGCAGCGGGGCTGTCACCACCTTGCCGGCAGCGTCAACAACTCGCGCGGCTGTGCCGAGAGCAAAGCTGACAGGTCCCTGATCACTCCTAACCACAACAGTCTTGCCAGGCTCGTAGGTGGTTACCGTACCGGCGGTATAAGTTGTGGAAGTAGTCGTTTCTGTCGTAGTTGCTGGTTTTGTCGATGTAGTTTCCTCGGTCGTCGTCGTGCTGGTTTGCGCAAAAGCTAACGGCGTTACCAGCGCGCAGATCAAACCAATGATTGTTTTCTTCACTCTGATCCTCCCTGTTTATGGTTAATTTTACCCCCAAGTTCGCGACTCAAGGGTTGAACGGACGCTCCCGTCCGTGTGATGTTTTTGACTGCCTTCCCAGCAGCGGTATTCGAACTATTTGCGTTTTGCGTGGTTGAGCGGGCCTGACCAATTCATTAATGTTCGATTTCGATGAATCGCAAAGTGCCTGCCGATCCAGTTGTTACAGCCGAACTCGTCCGGCGGCACGGTCTCACTCCGGAAGAGTTTGAGCGGATCAAAAAAATCCTCGGTCGCGAGCCGAATTTCACCGAGCTCGGAATTTTCTCAGTCATGTGGAGCGAACACTGCTCGTACAAAAATTCGAGGAAAGAATTGAGAAAATTTCCCACCGCCGGTCCGAAAATTTTGGTCAAGGCGGGCGAAGAGAATGCCGGTGTTGTGGATATTGGTAATGGCTGGGCAGTGGCGTTCAAAATGGAGAGCCACAATCATCCCAGCGCCATCGAGCCGTTCCAAGGCGCAGCGACCGGTGTGGGCGGTATCATCCGTGACATTTTCACCATGGGCGCGCGCCCAGAGTTTTGCCTGAACTCGTTGCGCTTTGGGCCAATAACAGAAAAGTGTCGCGACACCCGTGTCGGCCGCGCAAGCGACACGCCTGCCACCACAGAAGATCGACAAAAACAGATCGCTGCAAACCGCCGATTGTTTACTGGCGTGGTAAGTGGCATTGCACATTACGGAAACTGCGTCGGTATCCCGACTATCGGCGGCGAGATTTATTTCGATGAGAGCTTCGAAGGCAATCCTCTGGTAAATGTTTTTTGCCTCGGTGTATTGCGTCACGAACAGCTCGCGCGCGGCACGGCAGAAGGCGCTGGCAATCCTGTTTTTTACGTCGGCGCTGAAACAGGTCGCGACGGTCTCGCGGGCGCCGCGTTTGCGTCACGCGAATTGACCGAACAATCGCGCGAAGATCGTCCCGCAGTGCAGGTCGGCGATCCTTTTAAGGAGAAGTTATTGCTGGAAGCTTGTCTTGAGCTGCTCGCCCTCGGCGCGGTCGCAGGAATTCAAGACATGGGCGCGGCCGGTTTGACTTGCTCCACGTGCGAAACCGCGAGTCGCGCCGGCAGCGGTATCGAAATCGATCTGGCCAAGGTGCCGAAGCGCGAACCGGGCATGACCCCGTACGAGATCCTGTTGAGCGAATCACAGGAGCGAATGCTAATCATTGCTCGCCACGGAAAAGAAGACGTTGTTCGTGAAGTATTCGAGAAATGGGACGTGCCGTGCGCAGAAATTGGGCGCGTCACCAGCGACGGCATCATGTGCGTCCGAAATAACGGTCAGATTGCTGCTGAGATTCCAGCGAAAGCGTTGGCTGAAGAAGCGCCGCTTTATTCGAGAGAAGCCAAAAAAAACATCGCAGAGATCACAGAGGACGCAGAGATTATCAGGAAGATCTCTGCGCTATCTGCATCCTCTGTCATTGAATCTCTCCGGCAAGTTCTCCGCGACCCGACAATTGCATCCAAGAACTGGGTCTATCGGCAATACGACCATACCGTTCGCACAGGCACGATTGTAAAACCGGGTTCTGATGCCGCCGTGTTCTTCGTTCGCTACGCCAATAAAATTTTGGCAGCCAGTACCGACTGCAATTCGACTTATTGCGCGCTTGATCCGCGTGAGGGCGGCAAGATCGCCGTCGCGGAAGCCGCCCGCAACCTGACCTGCTCCGGCGCAAAGCCACTCGCCGTGACGGATTGCCTGAATTTTGGCAATCCATACAAGCCGGAAAACTTCTGGCAGTTGCGTGAAGCAATTGAAGGAATAGCAGAAGCATGCCGGGCGTTCGGGACGCCGGTCACCGGCGGAAATGTCTCGTTGTATAACGAGAGCCCGGCTGGCGTAGTCGATCCAACACCGACAATTGCGATGGTCGGACTAATTGATGACGAAAAGTACATCACCACCCAATGGTTCAAAAACGAAGGCGACATAATCATTCTGATTGGCGAGATTGGAAACGAGCTTGGCGGCTCGCGGTTTTTAAAAATTTGCCACGGCTGCGAAGAAGGTCCTCCACCACGCGTCGATCTTGAGCTAGAGATCAAAGTTCAAGATGCTGTGCGCGATTTAATTCGCAAAGGTCTCGTAAAAGGCGCACATGATTGCTCTGAAGGGGGACTCGGCGTCGCGCTGGCGGAAAGCTGTTTTAATCCTCAAGAAAGTTTTGGAGCGGAGATTAGTCTGAAAGCAGGCGACACTGCTGCCGCTACAGTATTGTTTAATGAATCGCAGTCGCGCATCGTCATTTCTGTTGCGCCTGCTGATTTGAAGAAGACGATCACGATCTTACGTGCCAGTAGCGTCCCGTTTGAGCAGCTTGGCAAGGTCTGTCGTGACGAGCTGCGCATCGCGATAAACGGGGAAACGTTTCGCTGGCCGATTGCTGATCTTTACGACGGTTGGTTCAATGCAATCCGCCACGTGGTTGAAGAAGATGCGGAGCGGATTCCAAGTTTGTGAAGTGCGCACGAAAAGGCGATTGAATGCTTAACGATCTGGTGGATTGTTTCGTGTGATATCCCCCTCAGATAAACGTGATCCCGACGGTACGCCGGAGTCTGCCGTGCTGCCGCAACACGAGTGCGGACTGTTTGGCGTGTTCGGTCACCCGAAGGCGGCGGCGCTGACTTATTACGGTCTGTTTGCCTTGCAACATCGCGGGCAGGAGAGCGCGGGGATCGTAACAAGCAATGGTCCAGGCACGACCTTTCTGATGCACAAAGATATGGGTCTTGTTTCGCAAG
>QHMR01000058.1 GCA_003217875.1 Verrucomicrobiota bacterium | reverse complement strand
CGTCCCCCCATTTGATCGCGCCCCTGCTCCAATAGGTTTCGAGCGCGACGCTGCGCACAACGCGGCGGCGGCCGGTGGCAATGTTACGCAGCATGCGGATCGTTTCGAATGGCCCGACCGAGAACATCAGGCCCACAATGCCGAGGACCTGCGACATCCGGCCGCCCGCCGTCGCCACAGCGAAACGGACGAACTGGCGCGCGTTCCGAGCGTGCGACACCGGGTAATTGGTCGCAAGCAGATCGTGCTGCTCGTCGTCGGAAACGAGAATCCTGACCGCGATCCCGCGCAGGTCCGGGCGATAGTCGGGGCCGGCATGATTCGCAGCGTTCGAAATACGGATGATCGCGCGGTAGGATGCACCGGGCTTGGCGAAGCCGATCGCGAGCCCTTTGGGAAGATCGCCGCGGAAAGTCACGGTTGCCTGGTCGACGGCGAGCAGCGCCTTGGCATGAAAGGCGCGGTCCACCGCTGCCGCGCCGGCTGCTTTCCGCGCCTTCAACTGCGCGCGCATGATGTCGATCGCGAGCCGGTCGAACTCCAGACGCTCCGCCTCGGCCCGTTGGCCGCTATTGTTCTCCGCCCATGTCGACGACATCACCGTCTCCTTTGTGCCTTGTCAGGCTCCGCGCATGCGCTCCTCGATGCGTTCGACGATCCCGGCGATCGTTCCGCGCGGCGACGTACTGAAATGCGGGATCGCCCAGCGCGTGATCTTCGCGTCGATGACGCACGGCTTGCCGGAGGCGAGCGCGTCCTTAAACGCCACCTCGAACTCGTCCTCGTCGGAAACGCTGTAGCCGTTCGCGCCGCACGCGCGCGCATAGGCGGCGAAATCGGGGTTGCGGAAATCGACCAGGCCTGATTCAAAAAATTCGGTCATCTGGTAAATCTTGATCAGCTTGAATTCGCCGTCATTGAAGATAATCCAGATCACCGGCAGTTCGTGCTCGACAGCAGTCATCAGCTCGAAGCCTGACAACGAATAGCAACCGTCGCCGCAACCGACCACGATCGTCCGGTCGGGGTGCGCGACCTGTAGGCCGATCGCGCCGTTGGTGTACCCAGCCATTGGGCCGAACTCACCAGCCTTGCGGAAATGCTGGCCGCTCTCCAGCTCGAGATAATAGCCGAGCCAAGTGAGATGGGCCCCGGCATCGGCGAGGACGATCCCGCGTTCGGGCAGCAATCGGCCGACGATCTGGGCAAGACGCGCGGGATGAATCGCGCCAGGCAACGGTGTTATGACCCGGCTTTCATAGTCGCGGCCATCGACGACTGCAGGCGTGCGCGCGCCGGTCTTGGCATCAAGCGCTTCAGTCATCGCGCGGACCGCAAGCTGCGCATCGGCGACCAGTGCATAGTCGGCCTTATGGACCTTGTCGATTTCGCTCTCCGAAATGTTGATGTGGACCAGCGTGCGGCCGTCGAACAAGCCTTCCCAATAGTTGAATGTCGCGTGCTGGTTGAACGCGTTGCCGATGGCCACGACGACATCTGCGTTCATAAACGCCTTCCAGGCGCTGGCATGGCCACTGTCGCAGAACACGCCGACTGACAGCGGATGGTTTTCGGACACGATGCCCTTGCCGTCGAGCGTCGTGAGCAACGGGATCTGGAAACGCTCGATGAACTCCTTCACGGCGCTGTTCGCGCCGCTTCGAATCGCGCCGAAGCCGACCAGCGCCACCACCGACTTGCCCTTGGCGAAAGCATTAGCCAGCATCACCGCGATCTCGTCGACCCGTGCCGGATCAGGCGACAGGCTCTCGACCGAGCGCTGGATTCGTCGGTGATTGGTCACGTCGTGCCCGGGCAGGTTGAATTCGCCGGGGACTGCAATGTGCACAGGCCCCGGGCGCCCCGCGAATGCGGTATTCACCGCTAGCTCCAGGATGTCGCAGGTCTGATCGGGGTGATCGATGATCCAGCTGCCCTTGGTGCAAGCCGCGAACATCTTTTGCGAATCGGGCGTATTATTCAGCGAAGAAGTCTCGTTGAGCGAACCGCGGCCCATCCAGTGCCGGTTGGCATAGCCGGTGATCGCCAGTATCGGATAGGAATCCGACATCGCCATACCGAGACCAGAGAACAGATTAAAAGCCCCAGGACCTGCCGTCGCCCAACACACACCGAGATGATTAGTGTACATCGCATAGCCGCACGCCATGAACGAGGCCGCCTGCTCATGGCGAGTGATGATACCTCGGATCTGAGTGGAATGCTTGAGCGCGAGCATCATGCCTGTGCAGGTTTCCCCAGCGCCGCCGAATGCCGCAGTGACGCCGATATTTTCCAGACCGGCGACAAGAGATTCAAAGACCCGCATCTTATCCTCCATCCACCTCCTTTGGATGTCCTACACCACAGGAATTCATGGAACAAGTATTGTTTCCCGGCGCAAAGCAATAATTGGACCGAACGGACCCTGCGGAAGCAGCAAAGTCGCGCAATGTTCTGTTAAAGCATCCCCGGCCGATAATCTCGCCGCGATCCTCGTGCAAATTAACTGTAATGGAGAGAAATGATATTCATCGCCCGCCGAAAAGTCTTCGGAACGATTTGAACAAACGACCGGGAAAAGTTCCGGCCTTTTGGGGAATACCCGGCGCCTGCTGCGCAAACGGCCATTGTGAACCTCCATGTATCTGGCACGCGGCGTTTGGCACCTTGTCCACGGGTAAATCAATGTCGTAAGCAGTTCCGGTCGACATGCATCCTGTGGTGGCGAGTTGATTGGAAATCGAACAGACCGTGGCGTGTTGGAGTGGCATGGTTGGCTCCAACGGCTCGGCCGGATAATGCCGTGAGGCTTTGTTCATAACTTGAACCCAAACCGGCAATGCGAGCGCGGCGCCATAACCGTGTGGAATGATCGTCGTCGGCTGATCGAATCCGACCCACACGCCGCAAGTCAACGTGCTTGTGTAACCGAGAAACCACGCATCTTTGTAATCATTGGTCGTGCCCGTTTTGCCTGCCGCCGGCAATTTAAAGCCGAGTGATCGCGAGCTGGCGGCAGTGCCCTCGGTCAAAACTTCTTGCATTAGCCGCGAAGTCATCCAGGCCGCGCCCGGGTCAAGTGTCGGCACGGAGATATGCGCGGCAAGATAGATCGGTTTGTGCTGCTGATTATCGATGCGCTCGATGATGTACGCCTGCTTGCGGACTCCAGCGTTGGGAAACACCGCGTATGCAGAAGTGAGATCCTTCAGATCCGTCTCGAACGAGCCGATGTAAATCGCCGGGCCGTGCGGAACGCTTTGCGAAATGCCGAGGTCATTAGCGACCTTTTGCACCGCGTCGAGGCCGGCGAGTTGTCCAACACGCACGCTCATGGTGTTGCGCGAATGAATCAGGCCGTATGAGCAAGGCATGATGCCGCCGTAGGTGCCGTCTGAATTCCCAGGCGACCAAGTTCCCGCGCCTTCGATTTCGCCGGGCCGAATCGGGCCGTCGCTGATCGCAGCACTTGGCAACAAGCCGTGGCTAAAAGCAACAGTGTAAACGAAAGGCTTGAATGCCGAACCAACCTGCCGGTTTGCCGGAGCCAGCGCGCGATTGAACTTGCTTTGCGCGTAATCGCGACCACCGACGAGCGCGCGAATACCGCCGCTGGCATTGTCAATCACAACCACCGCGCCCTCCAGATACGGCATGGCCGAATCCCCTTCCCCGTTCTCGGGCGGTTTGTAGTTCGCTTTGAGCGGATGATGAAAATTCGATTGGTGCTCGATTTTTGTGAGTTGCGTCTCGAGCGCATCCTGCGCTGCATTTTGCACGGACGGATCGAGTGTCGTGTAGATCGACAGCCCACCATTATCGATCTGATCCTGCGTTAACAACAGATTCAGATCACGTTGCACCGCGTCCATCGCGTAGTTCTCCTGGATCTGGGGTAGTCGCTTGGGATGCGTCACGATTTTTGTCCGTTTCGCCTCTTCGGCCTCCGCGGGCGTAATCTTTTTCAACGCTACCATGCGATCCAGAACAGCGTTGCGCTGCATCGCCGCGCCCTCCGGATTTTTTAGCGGCGAAAACCGATTCGGGCTTCGGATCAAGCCGGCAAGGAGCGCGGCTTCTGAGAGATTCAGCTTTGATGCACTTTTGCCAAAGTAAAGTTGCGAGGCCGTTTCCACTCCATAACAGCCGGTGCCGAAATAAATCCGATTTACGTAAAGCTCGAGAATCTGCTGTTTGGTAAACTGGCGCTCGATGCGTAGTGCCACCATTGCTTCCAATACTTTCCTGCTGACAGTGCGGCCGCCGAGCGGAAGGCTGTTTCGGGCGAGCTGCTGAGTGATACTGCTGGCACCTTCCCTGGCTGAGCCGCTCGTGATGTCGCGGACCAAGGCGCGCAGAATTCCGCGCCAATCAATTCCCTTGTGTGCATAAAAGCGCGAGTCCTCGCGTGCCAGCACGGCAGTGATGAAAAACTGCGAAACCTCGCTCAGAGAAACCTTGAGGCGGTTCGCGCCCGCGAGGCGGCTATAAATTTTTCCATCGACGTCATAAACGGTGTTTCGCTCCGGCATTTCTCCGACGTTTTTCATGTCGAAGGTTTGCGCCCACGTCCCGTAAAAGAGAAAAACGGCGAAGCCCGCTGCTGCGAGTAAAATTAGCAGCGTGATTTTCCAGCCGTAGCGGAAGAGAATGTTCCCGCTTTGCTTTTTTCGCGATCGAAGACGAGCGAAGAATTGCATTGCTGAAAAGTTAAAAAAGTTAAATGAGTTACAAGGTTAAAAGCGGCTTAACCTTTTGACTCTTTAACCTTTCAGCGGTTCAACGATGTGCGCCTTTAACGTTGTAACCCTTTTAACAAATCACAAATTCAGCTTCACTACGCCCTCGTGCTGTTCGGTCGGACAAGGCGCGTTGGTCGGAACATCTGTAGTGGCGTCGCTCGGCTGGACAACCTTGTTATCGATCAAGTAGCGCTCGACTTCCTCACCGCTGACGTCGGCCAGCATCTGCCCATTGATTTCGACACA
The DNA here is from genome assembly GCA_003217875.1 of Verrucomicrobiota bacterium. Lineage (GTDB taxonomy): Bacteria > Verrucomicrobiota > Verrucomicrobiia > Chthoniobacterales > UBA10450 > Udaeobacter. The sequence goes on along the minus strand of QHMR01000058.1, from coordinate 3,332 downwards.
GGGCGAAAGCGGCTGGCCGCTCTTGGTTTCCATTTCCCAGCGGAACGCCGGATTCTGGATAATGTCTTTTTCCGTGTAGGGAAGATTGTATTTGGCCAGCACGGCACGCACACCGGCGCTCCAGCCACAATAGGTTTTCAGATATGCGGTAATTTCTGGCGTTTGCATCCGCAGAACATATCACAAATTCCGAAGTTGTAATCTCAGTCTGCTCCAACCCGATTTTTAAGAGCGCGTGCAACTACTGTTCTCGCAGAGAAACCGAACTCGAAATTACAAATTTTCGATTTCCCGTCGCAAATCTTCCTTCGTTTTTCCAAGTTTCTGCTGAAGCCGGCCCAGCAGCTCATCCTCCTTGCCCTCGGAAAAAGCGAGGTCGTTATCGGCTAGTTGTCCGTATTTCTGTTTCAGTTTGCCCTTCACTTCGTTCCAGCTGCCTTTGAATCCCAATCTTGTCATAGTGATACATGATTCGCGCGGCGAGGGAGGATCAGTTGCCTCAATCGATCATATCACGTGTTGAAATCAGGATCCGGGTAAGGCTCGTATTGCCCGCTGGCCCAAGCAATAAAACAACACGAAGAGACGACCAAGGTTTCCTCTGAAAAACGATTCGTTGGTATGAAAAAATACATTTGTCTGCTCGCCGGCATGGCACTGTTGGCGGCTTGTGAGCAAAAGGAAACAACCGTGAATCCGCCTGCAGAGAAGAAAGAAAGTAATACGACGATTATAAATCAATCTCCGGCCGCGGCGACGACGAAAGAGAAAACGGAAGTAAACGTCAATACTTCGCCTTCACCATAGGCGCGAGATTACTGGATCTGCAGCGCCTGCCCGACAAGTTGTAACCGTTACGCCAAGGTGTGCGTTAGGAGACCGATCTCAACGTCACACCTTATGTCGCAGTGGTTTTAGAGCGTGAGTGAGTTTTTGCAACCCCAGCTCCAATCGCGTCTTCACTGTGCCAAGTGGAGCGTGCGTTGCAGCCGCAATTTCTCTGTGGCTTAGGCCCTTGAAAAAAGCCAACTCTACGGCCTCGCGTTGAAATTCAGGCAACGCCCGGATGCTCTTCTTCAAAAAATGGCGAAGATCGTTCAAAATGAATTCTCGAGCCGCATCACGACGCGGACTTTGTGATGCCTGCATTACTCGTTTCTCGTAGCGCTCCCTGGCGCGAGAATAATCCTGGCGCCGGCGCAATCGGTCGATAGCGCGACGGCGCGCGATGGTAACCATCCAGCCCAGAGGCTTCCCTGCGTGCGGCGAATAACGAGCCGCCTCTTCCCAGACCTGAAGAAAAATTTCCTGTAAGACGTCGTCAGCTTCGGCTTCTTCATGAACGACTCCATCAATAGTGGCTCGCAATCTTTTACGATGCCGGCCGTATAACTCGCCGAGCGCGTCCGGATGCCGACGCGAAATATCTTTCATGAGCACCTCGTCGGACACTGACGCTGCGCCGGGCTCATCAAGAGTAGATCCAATCATACGCGATGACCCTGTGCCCCCGACGCCAATGCAAACGCGCGGCGTTCTTGTTTCTTATCCACGGACCGCCACCAGTCCAACCTAACTACGTGAGAGACCAGCGGCGTTTTTGGATAGATCCACAGATGCGGCTGTGAATTGCAGTGGTCGGTCGGGCAGCGCAATTCATGCCTGCTATTCGTCAGGCGGCGGATTTCCACCTGACGTCCGTTAAATTTTCTTTTGCAGATGATGCAAGTGCGTTCGTCATCGAGCGATTGCCAGGTTCTAACTCGATCTCCTGCCCGCAATACGGCGAGCCGGTCATCAAGTTTGAGATGAGCGATCATAATGCAAAGAGCAGTCTGCTCCTCGCATCGACGAGCACAATCAGGCCGCTGGATGATTGTGTGGTCGGGTAAAATCCTAGAAGCTACCTCATAACATCGTAGCCGCCTTGCTGTGTCGAGGCGCTCTACGTCGTTGTTCGTCATAGCTACAGCCCTGCAGATTGATGAGATGCCGGTGCACCAAATCGCATCTGCGAGATGGACGGTAGGTTTGTTAATGGCCAGTTTCTTAGTGGTAGATGAATGTGCGTAGACGCATGCTCGCTTCTCTCGTCGCAACCGAAACCAGGGGTAAGAAATTAGCGAACACTGTACGGCGGCAGATGCAGGCTGCGGGCCCGCCCAGGGCTCGGACCCGCAGGAGTTGAAGAGACACCTTTAAGAAGCCCGTTTCAAATGGAACGCGAAGCTTCGCAATCGTGATGCGATTCCGTCATGCGCCGTTTGGGGGCGCTCAGGTCGTCCATTGCCGTGATTAGCCGGCGTCGACGCCGCAGTTTTGCGTTCTTCGGCTGCCATCATCTCCACCTTCGCGATGATTTCATCCGTCGGCAGCACCCAATCCATCGGAATTGAGTTACACCGCTCGGTCGGACAATTAAGCCGTAGCGGTCCGTTGCCGCGTGTTGCACCAGCTACCTCGATTTGCCGCCCAGTAATAATCTTGCCGCAGACCAGACAATAACGTTCCTCATCCAGCGAAGGCCACTGCCGAAATTGATCGAGCCGGCGTAGCGCATCCAGTTGATCTGCGTCGGACAATGTAACTGGAGGAGATAACGCCACTTCTTAAACATATACGTTCCCTGTAAGTAGCCGCACAATCGGGCGCGCGGCGGATTGTCCTATCGGTGAAAATCTTACCGGCGTGGGAGCGCTCTAGCCGGGATCGGTGATCCCGGCTCGTGCGAAAGGAGCGCGGCCTTCATATCTGCCGGGATCACCGATCCCGGCTACAGCTAAAAACCACATCCAATTCCGCACAGGCATGCGTTCTACACACAATGAAGAAAAATAACGGTCACATTTCGCGTGGACGTCACGCAATGGATTACGCTGCCGCAGCAATGGAACAATTGGAGCTTTATTGCGTCGTTCATCCAGGCAGTCCGTCGGCCGTTCGCCGTCCACAATTGTCTTTTCGCAGCGATCTTTGGATTGCGTTGCTCGGGCCAAGCGTGGAGGAAGGGATCGTAGGGATCGGGCCGACTGTATCGGCAGCTTTGCGCGCGTTCGATACGCAATATCTGGCGGGTCTCCGTCCAGCGGTTGAGCCCGTCGGTAAGTCGGGCCCCCCGAAAGCTTTCGCGTCAGCGCGGCGGACCTACCGCAATTCTACGTCCGATTCAAAATCTCACGCAGACCCTTCAGGTCTTGCCTGGCCGGCATAACGATTGTTCGAATCGCTTGAGCAATTCGGGAGTTTAATTCGCATAATAATGCGAGCGCGAGTTGCCGAACGGTTTGGCACAACCGCTCCGAGACCGTAATGCGAACTCACGAACAGAAAAG
>QHMR01000057.1 GCA_003217875.1 Verrucomicrobiota bacterium | reverse complement strand
ATCTTTTCCACCTTCACGACGACCTCGCGGTTGCCGAGCATGATGATGGCGTTTGCACGCTGATCGGCGATGAGCTTGGCGTTTCCGATCGTGACCGCTTGGGGGGTAGTATCCACAGGCTGCGTGGTGAGTTCTTCAGAAATATTCAGCGCGCTGCCGGTAGAAGTGCCCGAAGTGCCGCTCGTACCGGTCAGGTCTGAAAGACCACCACCACCCCTGGTACCATAGGAGGGACTTGTACCGCGCTGACCGCGCTGCGGTGCAGGGCTCGCACCAGGCAGCGGCCCGCCGCCACTTGGGGCCGCGCCGGCTCCTTCCATTCCCGGCTCGGTCAATGCCTGCACCAGCACCGGCAGAACGTCGCCGGCGGAAATGTATCGCAAATAGCGAGTGACTGGTTTTCCAAATTCAACGTTGGCATCAAATTCGTGGATAAGTTGCCGGATAAAAGGCATGTTGATCGGCCGCGTCACGATGTGAATGCGGTTGGTGCGCACGTCGGGAGTAACTTTAATTTTGCCCACGATTACTGCTTCTTCGGATAGCACACCGCCACCGCCGGCTTCCACGGGCACAGGTTGCGGCACGGCTCCCGGCACCTTCACTGAGCGAACGCCTGGCTGACCGGGCGTTTCAGTGCCCTTTTCGAAAATCTCCTTCAACATGTCGACTACTTTGCTGGCGTCGGCCCGCTCGAGCTTGATGAATTCACTGACTACTTCTGCCGGAGCGACGTCCACTTGTTCAATCACACCGGCAAGCTGCCGAATGATGTCGGCGTTCTGCGTCACCAAAAGACTGGATGATTTCGGCAGGGCGAGAATATTGATGGTGCCTGAGCTCCCCTGAAAATATGCCATCAGCACTTGCTGAAGTTCCTGCGGATCGGCGTACTGCAACTTGAATAGGAAGCTTACGACGGGATTGCCTGGCGGAATGTCCGCCAGGTCAGAAATAATCGGCACCGGCGCCTTCCGAGGGTTCTGACCGGCCCCGACGACGTCGACGATATCACGAGCAGCCGGAACGAGCGAAATCCCATTGAGAGCCATGCTCATTTCGATGAGCTTGATTGCCTCATCCCGCGACACATCTTTGGCGATGAAAATGTTCACCTTGCCCTGCACAAAATTATCCATCACCAGTTTCTTACCGGTGAGCTGCTCGTACAGATGCAGGACATCGACTACGTCGCTGTTTGGAAATTGGAGCCGAACCGGGGACGTTGTTGGCGCGCTCGGAGGAGCAGGCGCGTCCGCCGGTGGCGTATTCGCTACTTTAGGAGCAGGCGCATCTTTCGGTGGCGGATTCGCTACCTCGACAGGTCGCAATGGCTCGGGACGCTGCGGTGCGCCCTGAGCTGAAACTGACGTCGCGCTGGCAAGCGCGAGTATCGCAATGCAAAGAAGCCGGTGCACAGTGCTGTCTGGGTCGATGGGCGACGCTATTAGATTTATGAAACCCGTCAACGTATTTCCCTCAGTTGAAACGATCCTTCACTGCTTAGGCTGGATGCGGCAAAGCCTCGTAGCTTACTGCCGATTGCCGATGCTGCAACTGATTCGCCCTTCAAATCCCGACAGAACGCGGGCCGGCCGTATACGCCGGCTCCCGCGCGCGATCGCGACCACTTGTTGCCTACTAATGGCGGCGAACGTCTCCGCTTTGCCGGCGCAAGAGCCAAACGCAGTTGGTGATATCAGGTCCGTCCTTCAGTCACAACAGGAAGCTTGGAACCGAGGCGACATCGATGGATTTATGAATGGATACTCGCGCTCAGCATCCACTGTTTTCGTGTCGGAAGATTCGGTCAAACGTGGTTGGGAAAATGTGCGCGAGCGCTATCGCGAAAAATACGCGGATCGCGCGAAGATGGGCACGCTGATCTTTTCTGATGCCGAGGTTACGCTGCTTGCTTCTGATGCTGCTGTCGTGCTCGGCCGCTGGAGTTTGCAGCGGGCAAAAGATCATCCGCACGGGCGCTTCACCCTCATCTTCAAACGCCTGCCGGAAGGCTGGCGAATTGTGCACGATCATACGTCGGCGGCTGCGAAGCCGAAGTGATTTGTAGGACGTCTGTCTCAGACGCTGGCCTTTCACAGAAATGTTCTACAATTCGCGCAGCCTCATGAGAAGCTTCTCGTGGATGTTATCGAATCCGCCGTTACTAAAAACAACTATCACGTCTTTTGGCTGCACCATGGACACAATTCGGTTCACAATGGCATCGGCGTTACTTTCGTAAAACGCGGGCCGGCCGGTCTTAGCAACCGCAGCCACAACTCTCTCTGGATTTAATCGCTCATCTTCGGGGATCTGTTCGAGCCTGGCTACCTGAGAGATGAAAACTCCGTCGGCCAATTTTAGCGCGTCAGGAAGTTGCTGTTGAAACACCGCGCGGCGGGTGGTATTCGAGCGCGGTTCGAAAATAGCCCAGAGCCGGTGCCCGCGATACTGATGACGAAGCGCCTGCAACGTGTGCGCGACTGCCGTGGGATGGTGGCCAAAATCGTCAACCACCTTCACGCCGCGCCCTTCACCGCGCAGCTCCTGCCGCCGCGCAATACCGGCAAAACTCCTGAATGCGCTCTCGATTTTCTTCTCCGGCACGTCATAAAAACGCGCCGCCATCGCAGCCATCGCAGCATTGCGAACGTTGAATTCCCCAACGAGCGGAATTTCGAAAGTTTGCTCCCCGAGCTTAAACCTCGACCCATCGGAAGAGTAAGCGACGTCGCGGATTCGTTGCGCGCAATTTTTGGAGAACCCGATCTCGATCATCTGCGCCAGGCAATCTTTGGCGACTTCTACGCAATTCGGATCGTCGCCATTCAACAGCACCATTCCATTCTGCGGAACGATGTTAAGTAAACGCCGGAAGCTGAGTTTGATCTCATCGAGATTTTTGAAGATGTCCGCATGATCGAACTCGATATTGTTTACGATCACCAGTTCCGGCAGATAATGAACGAATTTTGAGCGCTTATCGAAAAACGCAGTGTCGTACTCGTCACCTTCAATAATGAAGTACTTGGAATCGTTCAGGCGCGCGCCCTGCCCGAAATTTTTCGGCAGTCCGCCAATGAGATAACCGGGATTGCGTCCGGCTTTCTCCATAATCCAGGCAAGCAACGCCGTAGTGGTTGTTTTGCCGTGCGTTCCCGTGACTACGAGGTTGTGACGGCCCCGCAAAAAATAATTTTTCAAAACTTCCGGCAAGGAGAGGTAAAACAATTTTCTATTCAGGACCGTTTCCACTTCGGCGTTGCCCCGCTTCATCACGTTGCCGATGACCACTACATCCGCATCGCCAGGGATGTTCTCTGCGCGATAGCCCTGCTTGAGTGCGATGCCCTTCTCCTGGAGGAAGCTCGACATTGGCGGATAAACATTTTCGTCCGAACCAGTGACCTTAAAGCCGCGCTCTTGCATTGCGGCCGCTACAGACGCCATCGCGGTCCCGCAAATTCCGAGGAAATGGAAGTTTTTCGGCGCTTCTTTCACGCGGATGTTCTACGACCCGTCAGCCGCTTTGGCTAGCCATCATCTGTCATTCTGAACGAAGTCGATGCCTAAAGTTTTCGCCTTCTCCGCCGGATGCCTCGGCTTCGCTTCGTTCCGCTCAGCATGACGATCGCCTCGTGATCGTCACTTTTTTTCGAACACCTCCACAGCCTCCCACGCTTCATCGGGCGGCGCTTGTTCATATCCGAGCGCGCGCTCCAGATACATTTTGGCCAGAAGATCGTCCGGGTAAAATTCCAGGAAGCGTGAAAACAGGATCTTCGCCTCATCAAAATCACGGGCGCGAAATTTTTCCAGTCCCTCTTCGTAAGTTTCCAGCCATTTCAGAAATTCCGGATCGACCTTTTCGTCTCGTGCACCGACGAAGGTAAAAACGTCCGCGGGCTTCATTTTGCCTTTCACCTGAACGCGGGCCACCGAGCGCAGATAAACCTCCTCTCGCACCAGCTCGGCCGCTGCCGCACCAACTAGAATATCGACGCCATAAGTTCGGGTAAGGCCTTCCAGCCGCGACGCCAGATTGACCGCGTCGCCAATAACGGTCGGATCCATGCGCTCCTGCGAGCCGACATTGCCAACGATCACCTCGCCCTGGTTGATACCAATGCCCATGCCGAGTCCCATGCGCCCTTCGTCGCGCCATTTTTGATTGAGCCGTGCGAGCTCTCGGCGCATCCCCAATGCCGCGCGTGCGCAATTTTTCGCGTCCTCCGCCATCCCAAGGCTGCGCACGTTGCCCCACACGGCCATGATCGCGTCCCCAATGAATTTATCGAGTGTGCCGCCATTGCCGAAAATGACAGAAGTCATCCCGGTGAGATGCTCATTGAGCTGCGCGACCAGTGCTTCGGGATCTGCTTTTTCGGACAACGTGGTGAAACCAATTAAATCCGAGAACAGGATGGTCACCGGCACGCGGACGCCTTTGAGCGAGCTGTAGTAGCTGTCTGGGTTTTCCAGAATCTCCCTAACCAAATTTTTCGAGACGTATCGCTCGAGGGTCCGGCGCGTCCTCAATTTCTCCAGCCGTTCAACTGCGTATTCAAAGCCGAGCGAAAATAATCCGCTAAGCAACAGAGCAGAGAGAACCGGAACAGTAAGCAGCAGCAGTCCAGTCTTGTCGTAAAACAATCGCGCCGTTACGAGATATGCGACGGTGATTGCAATGAGCGCTCCAACGCAAAGCAACGGCCTGCGCAGGAATGCAACAAGCGACCACGCAATAAGCCCCGCTCCGGCTACGAGTGCCAGGGCGACGTTCGGAGGCGTAGGCCGCAAAAACTCGTGGCCCAGCGCCGCAGCCATCGCCTGCATATGTAGCCTGGGTCCCGGCGTGGTTGGGCTCAGTGGTGTGTCGACGAAGTCGTGCAAGACCTGCGCAGACGGCCCCACCATTACAATCTTGTCCTTGAAAAACGCCCCGTCGGCATAGTCCGCATGCCAGAGTTTGGGATCGAACACCTCGTAGAGCGGTCGCGGTTCGAACGCGTCCGGCGCGGTGAAACGAATCATATGGCCGCGAAAATCGCGCGGCACATCATTTCCGTGGCCGATTTTGGCCAACGCGCGCGCGGAAAGAGATTCATAAACTTCTTCGCTCGGGTGCGGCGGCAAACCCGCGAGTTGGCGATTGGTCACCTGATAAGTCACAGCGCGCGTTTTTCCGTCGATCGCGTCCGGCCAGAAATTCACAAATCCGACTCGATCGTCGAGCAGTTGCGGCGGGGGGATTAGCGCATCGTTTGGCGTAGTGGCCTGCGCGCCATTTTCCATGTCGAAGTTTGCGCCGACGACGACCTTGTCGTGATAGCGATCCAGCGCGGCGTGAAATGCTGGGTCGCCATCGTTAGGAGGATTAAAAAGCAAATCAAATACGACGAGTCGCGCACCGGCCCCAAACAGTCGATCGAGTAAAAGTGCCCAGACTTCGCGTGACCATGGGAACGGCAGCTCAGTCATGAGTTGAAACGCGCGGCTTCCCGCGACTTCTTCAGCAGTCAGCGGCGGCAACTGCAATGTGCTTTGATCAATTCCGAGAAAAACAAAATCGCGAGGCGCCGCTGTCTTGCGACCCTCGCGTCGAAGCAAATCCTCGAAGCTTTGTTCGCCGCGCCACGGCGCCGAGAGAAACGGCGCACCTGGAAGAAAATGCCCGAGAACAATCAGCCCTGTCCAAAAAAGACAAATTAACGTCAAGATCAATAGCCGGGCGCGACCAAACCAATGCACGGGCCGAGTATATCAGAACAATCCCGAAGCACGAATCAGGAATGACGAATGAGAGCTCCAAGTATGCCTATGGCGAACTGGGACGCGAGCATCGTTTTTTGTTCGGATTTCGTCATTCGTTCTGCAATCGTCATTTGTCATTGTGAGTGCAAACCGTACCCGATGACTACTGACACGGCGCTCATTTGCCCGCGCTGCGAACTGCCATTGAAAGAAGTACGTACTTCGGGCGGCGTTTTCTGGGCGTGCGACAACTGCGGCGGTCGTGCAGCTACGATCGAGCTGTTGCGCAATCGCTTCACGCCAGAATCGATCAATCCATTGTGGCTGCACGCCATGCGAGGTGAGGGGCGCAGCGGCGTTCCTTGTCCATCGTGCCGACACCCGATGATCGACGTCGCCTTGTCCGACCGGGCCGAAATCAACGTCGACGTTTGCCGGCGCTGCCACTTCGTGTGGTTCGACACGCATGAAATTGACACGCTGGTTCCACGACGGCCGCAAACTCTTGCTCCCGAACTGCCGCAGAAAGCGCGCGAGATGCTCGCGATTGCAGAAGTCGAGCGGTTAGCCAAAGAAGCCGAAGGCTCGGACCTCGACAGCGTACCACCTGATGAATCGTGGAAACAGATCGCAGCCTTTCTCGGAGTGCCGGTTGAATTCGATACCGTGCCGCACACTCGGCGTCCGTGGGCCACATGGTTGCTCGGAACGGTGATCATCGCCGCTAGCCTATTCGCCTTCACGCGGCTCCACGAAATGGTGACGGAATTCGGACTAATTCCCGCGGAAGCCACGCGCCTGCACGGCCTCACGTTTGTCACTTCATTTTTTCTGCACGCCGGAATCATTCACCTCGTCGGCAATATGTATTTTCTCTTTGTCTTTGGCGACGACGTCGAAAATTTTCTCCGACCGCTTCGTTATCTCCTGCTCATCGCGCTGGCGGCGTTCGTTGGTGATCTCGCGCATATCGCTCTCGATCCTCGCTCACAAACGCCATGCATCGGCGCGAGCGGCGGCATTGCTGGCGTGATTACGTTTTACGCGCTCAATTTTCCGCGCGTCCGGCTCGGGTTCCTGATGCGATGGGGATTTGTCTGGTTCCGATGGATCCGCTTGCCGGCGTGGTCGGTCTTCGTCTTGTGGATTTTGTTTCAGCTTATCGGTGCTTTGGAACAGAAGGCCGGCATCAGTTCGGTCTCATCGGCTGCGCATTTGGGCGGCGCGGCTGTGGGCGTTGTCGCGTGGGTACTTTGGAGAAAAGAGAAACCCAATGACGAAGGTCGAATGACCAAGGAATGACGAAATCCGAACAGTGAAAGAATCTTTCGCTTCTGTATCGGTGGTTTACTTCAGGCTTCCTCCTTTATTCGTAATTTCTCGGGTTTCCATTTGTTTTTTGTCCCAATTTGCCTAACTTCCTCGCCTTCGATCTGCGCACCTGGTTCCGTATCCTGGGATCGAATCGGCGAGTGAGGTCGCGAAGATCAGTAATTAAAAACAACTCGCTGAACGAGGAGCCCTGAAGCGATTTTGGGGTAAAACAATCATGCCAAGAGCCACAAATGCCCCGGCAAGCCGGGCGCGCCGCAAACGAGTCTTAAGAAAAGCCAAAGGCTACCGCGGACGCCGTTCAAAACTTTTCCGCTACGCGAAGGACGCGATCATGAAAGGCCAGTATTGGGCCTATCGCGACCGCAAAACACGCAAACGCACATTTCGTTATCTCTGGATTCAACGATTAAATGCCGCTGCCCGCGCTAATGCTATGACTTACAGCCGTTTTGCCGAAGGGCTTAAAGCTGCTGGCATTGGCCTGGACCGCAAAATTCTCGCCGACTTGGCTGTCACCGACGAAGCCGCATTTAAATCGATCGTCGAACAGGCAAAGGAAGCCCTCAAAGGGAAAAAATTCGTAGAGAAGGTCTGATTGGTTTGTAGGGCAAGCGCTCCGCTTGCCACTTTATAGGATCAGCAGGCGATGCGCCTGCTCTACAATTCTCTGAATTGGACGTTGAGCGTTGGGCGTTGAGCGTTCAACGTTTGCTTATTCATGCTGCATCCACTTGAAGATCTTCGAACGACCGCACTGGCTGAAATAAACGCCGCCAACGACGAGCAAGCGCTCGAGGCCGCACGAGTGAAATATCTCGGACGCAGCGGCAGCATTTCCGCCTGGAGCGAGCAAATGAAAACGCTCCCGAAGGAAGAGAAGCCAGTCGTCGGCAAACTGCTCAACGATGTTAGAACAGCCGTCACCGTCGCAATCGAATCGCGCGCGCAAGAATTCCGCGCGCAAAAAGAATCGGGCGCACTCGCGAGGATCGACATCTCGCTCCCAGGAGCCACTGGACCAACTGGACCAACTGGATATTCTGGTTACAGCGGACACTCCACTCCGCTGACTGGTTATTCTGGTTACTCTGGTTACTTACCGCTTGAACGCGGCTCATTGCACCCACTCACGCAAGTCCTCGAACGATCCATTCAAATTTTCCGGCGAATGGGTTTCGCGCTCGCAGATGGGCCGGACGTTGAAGACGAGTGGCATTGCTTCGACGCGTTGAATACGCCGCCGGAACATCCGGCGCGGAATGAACAAGACACATTTTATTTGCCGGACGGCCGCTTGCTGCGCACGCACACGTCGACGGTGCAAATCCGCACGATGCAAGCCGCGCCGCCGCCGGTTCGCGTGATCGCGCCCGGAGCGGCTTACCGGCGCGATGAACTCGACGCCACGCACAGCCCGCAATTTCACCAGATCGAAGGACTTTACGTCGATGAGAACGTCAGCATCGCGGATCTAAAAGGCGCGCTCGAATTTTTCATGCGCGAACTTTTCGGTCCCGGAACCGGAGTCCAATTTCGCCCGCACTATTTTCCATTCACCGAGCCGAGCCTTGAAGTGTATGTGCGATCAAAAGCGCTTAAGGGCGGGGAGCGATGGATTGAAGTTGCGGGCTCGGGCGTGGTACATCCGGCGGTCTTCGAAGCGATAAATAAGGCGCGCGGCGACAAGGCTTACGATCCGGAGAAATGGAGCGGCTATGCATTCGGTCTCGGAATGGATCGGCTGGCGGCGGTTTTTGAGGCAGTTCGCATGAGCGCGTTTTGGCATTTTGAGATAGGGGCGGTTCACCGAACCGCCGGCGGGCGATTGAGGTCAATCGCCCCTACCTGTCGCTCGATTTAAACATTGAGACGAAATGAAGTTCTCCATTAATTGGCTGCGCGAATTTGTCGATCTTCCAGAAAATCCGGAAGAGATCGCCGAGTTGCTGACTCGCGCTGGAGTTGAGACCGAAAACATCGAGACGCGCGGCGCGAAGATCGACAAAGTGATCGTTTCGCAAATCACCGCATCGTCGCGCCATCCGAATGCCGATCGGCTCACAGTTTGCGAAGTGCATGACGGCAGCGGCACGAAACGCCAGATCGTTTGCGGCGCGACCAATTACAAAGTCGGCGACAAAGTTCCACTCGCGTTGCCGGGGACAAAGTTGCCGAACGGAACTGAGATTAGGAAAAGCAAACTGCGGGGTGTCGAATCGGAAGGAATGCTTTGCAGCCCAATCGAGCTCGGTCTCGGCGACGATGCTTCTGGCCTGTTGATATTGTCGCCAGATGCAAAAATCGGCATGCCGATCGGTGATCTTTTCCCCGCGGACACGATTCTCGATGTCGAGATCACACCAAACCGTGGCGATTTGCTGAGTCATTTCGGTCTGGCACGCGAAATCGCGGCGTGAATGCCCAATCTTCTCCGCGCGCAAGATCGACAATGTGAAAGTCGGGCCGAGTCCGCAATGGCTGCGCGCGAAAATCGAGAGCGTTGGGATTCGTTCGATCAACAACATCGTCGATGTTTCCAACTTCGTGATGCTCGAGCTCGGCCAACCGACGCACGCTTTCGACGCCGATAAACTAAAAGGCGACATCAACGTGCGGCTGGCACGCGATGGCGAAAAGTTTCTCGGGCTCGATGGAAAGACTTACTCGCTCAAACCGGACAATCTCGTCGTTGCCGATCAGGAGCGTGCCATTGGGATCGGCGGCGTGATGGGTGGCGAAGAAACGGCTGTCACCGATTCGACCAAAAATATTCTGCTCGAAGCCGCTTACTTTTTGCCGGCGAGCATTCGCCGAACGGCGCGCGATTTAAATTTGCCGACTGACGCGAGTTACCGCTTCGAGCGCGGTGTCGATCCCGAAATGATTTTGCGTGCGTCGCAGCGCGCGACCGAATTGATTCAAGAGATTGCCGGCGGAACTCCCGCAAAGGAAATCAACCTTGCCGGCAAGCTGCCGCCGAATCCCGCGGATGTTTCGCTCAGCTACGACAAATGCGATCGAGTCATTGGAATCTCGATCAAACCGAAAGCTATCGACGACATTCTGACAGGGTTTGGTTTACAAAAGACTAGTGCTGCTAAAACGACGAAATGGAGAATTCCAAGTTATCGACGCGATTTGCAGCGCGATGTCGATCTTATAGAGGAAGTCGTCGAATCAGCGCTTCGGGAACGATTGAGCGCGCAAGGTTTGTGGGAAGTGCGAACGTCGAAATTAATTCCGCGATCTGCGGCTGCTGCAAGCTCAGCGATCGAATTGCGCAATCCGCTCACTGAGGACCACGTCGCACTACGACCGAATTTGATTTCGGGATTGCTCGCCGTGCTCGATCGGAATGTGCGAGCCGGCGCGGAAAGAGTCGCGATCTTCGAAACTGGCCGGACGTTTTTACCACCCCAAGCTAAGGAACATCGACATCTTGGAATTTTGCTCTGGGGCAATGCCACGAGCGCGCCACATTGGCGACTACAGGGAAACTACCGGCTCGATTTTTTCGACCTCAAAGGTGCAATCGAATCGCTCGCACTTCCGGCGATTTCATTTCGCCGAGGCGATCATCCCGATCTTTCGCTTGCCACCGAAATTTCTTCAAACGAGCGAGCGATTGGTTTTGGGGGCCAACTTCGCGAAGGAAGAATTGACGCGGCCGGAGCAGTATTTGTTGCCGAGTTGGATGTCGATCTTGTGCTGCGCGGCGCCGAATTGCGGAAAACTTTTCGCGAGATCGAGAAATTTCCTGCGATAACGCGCGATATCGCGATGATTGTGCCTGACGAAATTTCGCACGAGAAAATTTTGCGCACCATTGAAGAACCGCGCGAGCCACTTTTGGAACGCGTGGATCTGTTCGACTTATTCACCGAACAAATCGGAGCCGCTCGAAAGTCGCTCGCATATAGATTGACATATCGAGATCGAAGTCGCACACTCACAAACGAGGAAGTAAACGAAGTGCACGCCAGGATTCGCGAAAAACTGAAACACGAGTTGGGCGTCACACTTCGGGAGTAGTTCTTTGAAACTGTGAGAGTCGTTTGTTGAGGGTTGGGAAGAAAACCAGTGCTTTTCGCTCAACTCTCAATTGACGGCTCTCATTCATCGCGACAGGTTGTGCGACGCCAATTTTTACCCTGTGATGTTCGAGATTACAGGTGAGATTCCCGAACCGATAATTGACGAACCTCAGGAGGCTGAGTCGCTCGGAGAACATGGCAGGCCTTGATTGGAAGTCAGACGCTGCGGCGACGGTCATCCACCCGTTACGAAAAGGGAACGGGAGATCCGCCTAAACGGCATCGGCGGGGTAATCTTTAGAAACCCGGATCGAAATTTCGATCCGGGTTTTTTCGCGTGATCGAAGAATCGCGATTTGAAAAT
>QHMR01000056.1 GCA_003217875.1 Verrucomicrobiota bacterium | reverse complement strand
GTCGTCAGCATGGATCATCACGCGACACGCGTGTCGATCGAAGCGATCATTCCGACTCGCGGCCTGATTGGCTTTGAAACCGATCTCGTCAACCTGACCCGTGGCGAAGGGTTGATGAGTCATCTCTTTCGCGACTACGCGCCGTTCAAAGGCGAAATCGGAGGACGCGGTCGTGGCGTGATGGTGTCGATGGAATCGGGAGTCAGTACGGCCTATGCGCTCAACAACATTCAGGAACGTGGCCGGCTTTTCATCGGTCCGCAGGAAGACGTTTATGTGGGGATGATCGTCGGCGAAAACGCGCGACCGGAAGATTTGCCAGTCAATCCCTGCAAAGCAAAACATCTCACCAACATGCGGAGCCAGGGCGAAGGCAAAGGGATTCAGCTCGAAGCGCCGCTGTGCATGAGTCTGGAACGCGCGATTGAATACATCGACATCGATGAATATGTGGAAGCGACGCCCAAATCATTGCGCTTGCGAAAGCGAATTCTTGACGCGACCGCCCGGAAGCGCGCCATGGTGATAGCTGCTTAAATCAGCTGATCACCGACGATTTTTCGGGCGCAAGTTTGCGCAATACGCTTGGCTGCGGTTCGTTTCCGCAGTCGCCAATCCGCAATCCGCAATCGCTAATGTCCCGTCAATATACGCTGCAGCGCGCACCAACATCGACGTCAGTCCATATTGATTATGCCGCTGAGCTGAACGAACAACAGCTCACTGCGGTAACTGCCCCGCCCGGCCCGATTCTGGTGATTGCCGGGGCGGGCTCAGGAAAGACGCGCACTCTTACCTACCGCGTGGCTTATCTGCTCGAAAACGGAATCGATCCCCGCAACATTCTGCTTCTCACATTCACGAACAAAGCCGCAAGGGAGATGCTGGTGCGCGTAACGAATTTGCTGCCGGTAGATGCCAGCGGTCTCTGGGGCGGAACATTTCATTCAGTAGGCAACCGGATTCTGCGCAGGCATGGCACTGCACTCGGTTACTCCGGCGGATTCACCATCATGGATCGCGAAGATCAAAAGGATTTGATCGAAACTGTTGTCGCCAGCGCGGGCATCGATCCGAAGGTAATTCGGTTCCCAAAAGGCGATGTCCTTGCGGAAATCTTCAGTTTTGTCGTCAACACGGAGAAACCCTTGGAGCAGTTACTTGCGGAAAAGTTCCCTTATTTCCTGCCTCTACTCGACAAGATTCAAGATGTTCACGAGCGATACGAAAAAAAGAAGAAAGCCACGAACTCAATGGATTTCGACGACCTGCTGCAAAAGACGTTGTCGATGTTTCAGCAGCACGAACCCATCACAGAATTTTACCGGCGGCAGTTTCGGTTCATTCTCGTGGATGAATACCAGGACACGAACAAAATTCAGGCTGACTTGGTAGACCTGCTCGCCCGCGATCACCGGAACGTAATGGTCGTTGGAGACGACGCGCAGTCGATTTACTCGTGGTGCGGCGCGAATTTCCAAAATATTTTAGAATTCCCGAAGCGTTATCCGGACGCGCAGGTGTTCAAAATCGAAATGAATTACCGCAGCGTGCCGGAAATTCTCGATGTGGCCAACGCAGCGATTGCCGCAAACCTTCAACAATTCCGCAAGCATTTAAGCGCAACACGTGAATCAAAAGCGTTGAAGCCGGCTCTGGTGGCGTTGAACGACGGCGCTGAACAGGCGCAGTTTGTGGCGCAGCGCGTTCTCGAATTGCGCGATGAAGGTGTCGATCTTAATGACATCGCCGTGCTTTATCGCGCGCACTATCACGCGTTAGAGCTACAGCTGGAGCTTTCCCGGCGCGGCATCCCCTATCAAATTACCAGCGGTATCCGATTTTTCGAGCAGGCGCACATCAAAGATGTGACTTCATTCATCCGTTTCGTAGCCAATCCGCGCGATGAAGTCGCCTTTAACCGAATGGTGAAATTGCTTCCCGGCATTGGTAATCGGACGGCAGAAAATCTCTGGCAGGCATGGGCTGCCGGCTTGGCTGTAGCCGGCATCGGTGATGCCGGTGAAAACATATCAGTCTCTTCCGGGGTCAGCGACCCCGGCTACAGTCCCGGCCCCGGCTACAGCTTCGGTGAACGCTTCCTAGCCATGAACGTTCCCGCGAAATCGAAGAAAATGTGGACGCAATTGGCGCATACCCTGGATGAGATCGCGCCCGGCGGGGAACCTAATCCGCCTTCCGAGATGATCACATCGATTGTGGAAGCAATTTACGATGACTACGCCAAAGTGAACTTTACGAACTACGAACTGCGCCGCGAAGACCTCGATCAGCTCGCAGTTTTCGCCCGCCAATTCAAGGACGTGCACGAATTTCTTGCGCAATTGGCGCTGATTAGCAACGTCGATGCGGAGGCCGCGCCGGCTCAGACAAGAGACAAGGAAGCGGTCAATCTGTCGACGGTGCACCAGGCGAAAGGTCTCGAGTTCCACACGGTGTTCGTAATCTGGTTGACGGACGGGATGTTTCCGAGCAGCCGCTCGCTCGATACGCGCGAAGTATTAGAGGAAGAACGGCGTCTGTTTTACGTGGCCATCACACGCGCGCGCGACGAGCTTTATCTCACCTATCCGCAACTGCGGTTAAGCGGAGGCTTCGGCGACGTGTTCCAGCGGCCATCGCGTTTTCTACAAGAAATTCCAAATGAGCTAGTCGAAGATTGGCAAGTGAGAAAAGTCTGATTCTTTAGCCACAGATTAACACGGATGAAACACGGATAAGCACATGTTGGAAATCCACGACGAACACACCGACAAGTTGCTGCATCGCGCGACTACCGAGGTAATCATCGGAGCCGCGTTTGAAGTGCATCGAGAACTTGGATACGGCTTTCTTGAGCGAGTTTATCAGCGCGCGTTGCAGGTCGAATTAATCCGTCGCGGTGTTGCCGCAGAGATTGAAAGACGTATTCAGGTTCAATACAAAGGAGCAGTCGTCGGTGATTACGATGGCGATTTGATTGTCGCGGATTCTGTCGCTGTCGAAATCAAGGTTAATCCACAGTACGACAAGCGAGACGAAGCTCAGTTGCTCAATGAGCTAAAAGCAACCGGTCTCAAGGTCGGGCTGCTTGTTAACTTCGGACGAAATAAAGTGGAGTACAAGCGCCTAGTCTTCTAATCCGTGTTTCATCCGTGTTCATCCGTGGCTAGAGAATGAATTTGTCGCCGGAGAAGAGGATTGCTGGAGTCCTCGCACCACTGTTTGCGCTGCGCGGGAGAAACGACCTGGGAATCGGCGACCTCGCGGCGTTGCGCGAGTTTATTGATTGGGTCGCAGAGATCGGATTCAGACTCGTCCAGCTCCTGCCTATCAACGAGACGGGAACCGATAGCAGCCCATACAACGCGATCAGCGCACTGGCAATCGAGCCAACGACCCTGCACCTTGCGCCAAACTCGCCGGAGGATTTAACGCGCGAAGACTTTGATGGTTTAATTGCCGGCGTTGATCTTCCGAGTCTGCGTCTTGGCGCAGTAAGGTATCGAGCTGTAAAAAAGTTAAAGCGACGCTTGCTGGAAAAGGCGTTTGCGAATTTCTCGGCTCACGCCAGCGAAGGACGGCGGTCGGAATTTCGAACGTTCCGCGAACAAGAATCCGCGTGGCTGCACGATTACGCGTTCTTCCGGGTCCTGATGGAGGCGCACGATGATAGCGCCGCGTGGAATCGATGGCCGATGCAGCATCAGACAATGGAACGAGCCCGCCATTGGCTGCACGATCTGCCCAGCGATCGGCAAGGAGCGCTAATACGCCGCCAGGAATTTTTTTGTTACGTGCAATGGATCGCGCACCAGCAATGGCGTGCCATCAAATTATACGCAGAGGAACGCGGCGTGGCGCTAATGGGCGATATTCCATTCGGAGTCAGCTATTGCAGCGCCGACGTCTTTGCGCGGCCAGACGAATTCATGCTGGACTGGTTCGGTGGCGCGCCTCCCGAGCCTTACTTCAAAGACGATGCGTTCACGCAGAAGTGGGGCCAGAACTGGGGGATCCCGCTTTTTCGCTGGGAGAGAATGCGCGCGAACAATTTTCAGTGGTGGCGGGAACGCGTCCGCGCTGTCCAAAGCGCGTTTCACCTCTGCAGGATCGATCATATTCTCGGATTTTATCGCATCTACGCCTTTCCGTGGCGGCCGCGAAAGAACAATGAATTCTTTCCGCTAAATTGGAATCAAATGCTTGAACGAACTGGGGGACGGCCACCACATTTTATTCCCCGTGATGACGAAACACCTGACCACCGGCAAGCTAACAAACGCGAAGGCGAAGAATATCTGCGCGTTATTCTGGAAGAAGCCGGCATTATGCGGGTGATCGGCGAAGACCTCGGCGTGGTGCCTGATTATGTGCGGCCGAATCTGCGCTCACTCGGCATCGCCGGATTTAAGATTCCACAATGGGAAACGCGCGACGGCAAGATCGTTCCCAGAGACAGATATGAACGGCTGTCCGTGGCCACGTACGCAACCCACGACCATGAACCGATTGGTGCTTTGTGGGATGAGGCGTTCGAGCGTCCCGCGTCGGATGCTGGAGAACAAGCGCGAGCAACGCTGGAAAAAATCGCCGCGTTCGCCGGGCTGAATCCAAAAATCGACGCACTCGATTTTGAAAAAGATTTTTACCCGGCAATCATGGATGCGCTTTTCAGGTGCGAATCGTGGATTTCAATGGTGATGATCACCGATCTGCTGGCGCGCAAATACCGTTTCAACGTTCCTGGCACAAAGGCGAACTTGAATTGGACGCGGCGAATGCAGCGCTCGATTGCGCAACTAAGTTCGAGTCCCAAAGAACGAAAGCAGATGCAGCTGATGAACGAACTGCTTCTAAAAACAGGGCGCGTTTAACAGTTTCTTTGGTAATTTTTCAGGCAGCGGCGCGAAAACGACTGCTACGCTGATTTCTCAATAGGCGCGCCGACCTTGTTACCCCACTCAGTCCACGAACCATCGTAATTACGCACGTTGTCGAGTCCCAGCAGATAGGTCAGCACAAACCACGTATGACTGGAGCGCTCGCCAATTCGGCAATAGACAATTGTGTCCTTATCGGGACCGACTCCGCATTGATCGAAATAAATTTTCGCCAGTTCTGACACTGGCTTAAACGTGGCGTCATCATTAGTGGCAGTTTTCCACGGCATGCTCTTCGCGCCGGGAATATGACCGCCGCGCAGCACGCCCTCCTGCGGATACTCTGGCATGTGCGTGATCTCGCCTTTGTATTCGCCCGGTGAACGCACGTCGATCAGCGGTTTACCGCTCTTGCTTTGCGCCAGCGCTTCATCAAAGAAGGCGCGAATCTCTTTGTCGAATCGTTTCTTCGGCACCGGATAATTTGTGCTCGGATATTTCGGAACTTCGCGCGTCATGGGACGGCCTTCGGCTTTCCATTTGTCGCGTCCGCCATTAAGGATTTTAACCTTTTCGTGACCAAACAAGCGAAACGCCCAGAGCGCGTAGCAAGCCCACCAGTTGGCCTTGTCGCCGTAAAAAATACACGTCGTATCAGGTGTTATTCCGTGCCGGCCGCAAACGCGCGCAAATTTTTCCGGTGAAATATAATCGCGAATTAGCGGGTCTTGCAGATCGGCGCGCCAATCGACGTGCACCGCGCCGGGGAGATGGCCGGTGTCGTAAAGCAAAATATCCTCATTCGATTCGACGATGCGGATGCCCTCGTCTTTGAGATGTTTCTCCAGCCAATCGGTTTCTACCAGCGCCTCTGGGTGCGCGTATTGCGTAGGATGCGTAGCCATAAGGGAAAAAAATTCAGGCTGCTTTTCGGTGCGAGCAAGAGGTTTTTTGTTGCGACACGGTCGCGTGTGGTGGTGTCATCCTAGCGTATATCGCTCGGAAGCCGCGGCGACGCCAGTAACTGCTCAAACTCATGCCAGCGTTTCTCCGGTTGCTGTTCCGTGCCGCCGCGCTTCTCGATGTAACTGCGCACCATGTCTTCGCCAAGATTGTAGTTGATGACGTAGCTGCGGTACTTTTCGATAAATCTCGCGCTTTGTTTCGCCCGCTTCTCATCCATAAGCGCGTATTTTTGCAACCAAGTCGCGGCTGCGTTCGCATCGATCTCGCCGTTCACATAACGGCGGGCCGCCTCGTTCGTGGCGTAATTCAGTTCCTTCACCAAATCCTGCACCGCATAAAATTCCTCCGCGCGTGATGGATCAATTCCAGCTGCCGGAAACAGCACTGTTCTCGCGAACTCCAGCCGTTCCGGCTTCGTGAACACAACCTCTCTTCCGAAGTTGGCGGTGCCTTCGGCAATCAGCGATTGCGGTGAGAAGAGCGGATAAATCGAGAACTCGACCCAACCGCGATCGCGAACCAGATTTTTCTCAAGCAACGCGTTGTAGACATGGTGACCGGGATAACCCTCGTGCGCTGCCAGATCGATGGCCCGATCAATGTAGGCCGGCAAATCGGTGTTCACTTGGATGACGCTGCGATAATTGCCCTTGTACCAATTGTAACCGCCCCACGGTTTATTGGTGACGTATTCAACTGTGAAATTTTCGTTCGGCGGCAACTTGATGTGCGCGAGTGTGCGTTCGCGACACGCCTTGATCGCGAGCTGAAAGACAGTGTCCAGTTTGTCTTTTGGAATCACGAACGCCCGGCGCCAGTTCTCGTAACGCTGCAAGAGCGTTCCCTCACCCGGAAGTTTCGATTCGAGCTTGGCGAGGATTTCCTGGAAATGCGTTTCAAGAAACCTGGGTGCAACGGCGTCATACAGGGCCTGCGACTCTTCATCGAATTTCAAACGTTCGCCTTTCAAGATCCGCACTCGTGCCTCGAACGCGGATAGTTGGTTTGTTAAATACGCGAGTCGCAATCGCTCCATCTCATCCGCCGGCGTTGAAATCTTCGCCAACTGGTCGCGTAATCGATTCGCCTCAAGCGCGAGCGAATCGAGCGGTTTCTTTCCCTGCAATTGTTGCTTCCATTCCGGCGGCCCGTAATACGCGTCGACATAATCCGGATCGTGCTGCCCCAGCGCGAGCACGAGTTTCACATAAGCTTCTGCGATCTTATTAAGACTGGTCGCCGTCGCTGGTGTCGGCGATAAAGCAGCGGCGTTGGCCGTGCACACCGTAACCAACGACAACAAAAGGGCGACAAGCGGCGCGCACTTCATAAACGGTTTTCTTCTCGCGTTCAGTGCAGAATCGAATCAGCCGGGTAACTGACACCGTTCTTGATTACTTTGTCGATGTCGGAAGCGTGCGCGATATCCTCCAGCGGATTGGAATTGAGAACGACCAGATCGGCGAAATAGCCGCTTTCAATCTGGCCGATGTGCGCGCCCGTCTCTCCGCCGAAAAGCTTCGCCGCGTTAGCGGTCGCACATTGGAGAATTTGCATCGGCGTTAGCCCAGCTTCTTTCATCAACTGAAATTCGCGAAAGAGCGCCGGTCCGTGAATCGTTCCGATATTTCCCGCGTCGGTGCCCGCGGCGATAGTTACACCTGCATCTTCGAGCTTCTTCAAATTCGGCAGCGCGACCTCGTAAGTTTTGTTGATCTTATCGAGAGCGGCTTTCGGATCAGCCAGCGCTGTTTTGACTCGATCCGGTAATTTGTCCTGAGGAATTTTCGTCACGTCGAGCGACGCGACCACTTCCGGGTTGCCCCACTTTTGTTCCTCCGTAGTGAGATTCAGTTGGTGCGAAAACGTCCGGCCGTAGCGTTCAAACACCACCAGCGTCGGACACAAAATTACGTGCCGATCTCTTAATAGCTTCACAAACATATCATCGACCGGCTTGTCGGTGACACTATGGACCAGCACGTCTGCGCCTTCTTCAACCGCAGCACGCGCAGTTTCCAATTCAGTCGCGTGAACTGCGACTCGGATTTTGTGCGCATGACTTTCCTCAATGGCGGCGCGGACAATCGGGCGGAACGAATCGACCGGATGATCCTTGTCGACGATGTACCAAATCTTCACCAGATCTGGTTTTTGTTCCGCGAGTTTGCGAACGAATTCGCGCGCTTGATCGGGCGTATCGATCTTCACGATCGGCGGATCGCCGAGATCGAGTTTCTCGCGCGAGACACTGGAGATTAAGGGGCCAGCTACGGCGACGCGTGGCGCTTTCTGCATCGCATTCGCCTTTTTGCGGACTTCGAAATTCCACATCGGTCCGCCGACATCGACTACGCTCGTAATTCCGCAACGAATGTAGCGCGCGAACACATCATCGAGGTGTGACTTGATCCAGGCGACCTCGTCCTGATACGGGCGCACACTGTTGAAATCCGCGCCGTCCGGTCGCGTGAATAAATCGGCGGATTGAAAGAAATGCACGTGCGTGTCGATGTAACCGGGCAAGATGAATTTGCCGGCGCAACCGATCTGTTTGCCGAGCTCCGCGGCATCCTGTTTCCCCATCGCGACGCGTTCGATCTTATTGCCGTTGATCACAATCGTCGCATTTGGCAGCACTTTGCCATCAGCAGGGTTGATCACCGTCCCGCCGACGAGCGAAACTTTTTCAGCGCGCGAACTCAGGGCAATCAGACCAACGGCAATACAAAGTAGAGTTCTCATCGTTTAGGTTTTGGGTTCATCAGCGATTTTTAGAACAAGTTTGCCGCGAGTGTGATGCGTTTGCGCCTGCGCGACCGCTTTCGCAGCGTCGGTCAAAGGCAGCACCTGGGTAACGATCGGTCTAATTTTTCCCGCGTCGATCAACTTCGTGATCTCGGTAAGCTCAGTCGCGTCGGGATGCGACGAAAGCGACGCGCCGCGGATCTGATGTTTCTTCAGCTCCGCTTCATCGCAACGCGACACAATCGTCACGACGATTCCGTCTTTTTTCACCACGCTATAAGAACGCGCGAGCGTATCGCGGCCCACTGGGTCGAGCACAACATCGACATCGTGTGCGATCTCTTCGAACTTTTGTTTCGTGTA
>QHMR01000207.1 GCA_003217875.1 Verrucomicrobiota bacterium | reverse complement strand
AGTGAAGATGGAACGAGTGAGGTTGATACCGATTACCCCTTCGACTTCCCACATTAAATCAGAGGCGGCGCCTCCTCCGATCTCCCCGCGCACGGCGGTATAAAAGACCTTGTTAAAATTGTACCGGCCACGGAGTCCGACGTAGGGATCGAACCAATAATCATCTCGTGATAAAGTTTGACTCAGCCTTTTGTTCAGGCGAACTGCAAGTTGATTCGCGATCCGCGCCTTTGCCTCATTAACTACTCTGTCGACAGCGGCCCGGCGGGCGACGCCCCTCTCCACGAGCGCATCTACGCGTGCCCGCAGCTCAGCTTTTTTTAGCTCGATAAAATGCTCAACTCGTTGAGCAATCTCTTCCCGAATACGCCCGCCCAACGGACCGATTGGAATGTCTGGCCTATTTTCGTGGCGGTCTAACGCGTTGCCTATCCGGTTGATAATATCTGCCTTGATGGTGCTCTTGAGCGCTTCAAGAAATTCGCTGTTGGAAATGTCCTGATCCAACCGGCTACGCAAATCGTCGGCGATGTTGTTGACGAATCGTTGGCTCGCTTGCTGAATCGCGACCGGGTCGGAATGTAGTTCGAGTCGTTCGTATATATTCGTGTAATGTGTGCCCGCGACGAGATCGAGCGAGCCGCGCGGCTGGTTGATGAGCCGCCAGCTCAAAGCGCCGTCAACCAGGGTTTCGTTCACTACTTCGTGGATATTGTTGATAAGCCTATTTACCTGTGCGTTGTCGGAAAGACCTATGTAAATTACTTCGCCGTATATTCCGAACGGACCTTTTTGCGCTTCAGCGCGCATCGCAAAAATCATATCGAGATGTTGCAGAATTTGGTCGAAGCCGACGTCGATATCTGCGTTGACCCCGCGGACTCCGATCGTCCCGTCCAAGCCCGCCATCCAACCGGGCGCTGCGATAGTAAAATGCCACGGTTCGCTCTGTGTGATTGTTGGCGGCGCCGTTTCTTTCGGCGCCAGTTCTAACGTACCCGCCGCCAGACGACCGACGAGTGCCAACGCTGCCCCTGCAAGGAAAAACAATTTAATTTTCACTGGGCGATCTTATTGTCGTGGAATCCGAAATCCTAGAAAATTAATCAATCATCAGTCCCTCATGATCTTGGAGCCTTGGAGGCCAAGACCGGCCATCAGACCTTGCTGATCGAAGGTAAAGGCGTAAATGCCGCTATGCAGGGTGTCGGTGGTGAGGCTGCGGGCCATCTCTTTGTCCACAATGACGACGCTCGGGCCAGTGCCAATTTTTGCAAGCCGTAGGAAGCGGCTACGGTCCGGTATCGGCCCCTAGGTTGTCCGTGAACGAAAAGGATTCCTTGGCCACCTTGAGCGCCAAAGATGAACCCGGCCTTCACCACGTCTGGAAACACAAGAACGGCGAGTGCTTTTGATTTGGCCTTAGCCGCTGGCGGATTCTGAGCCACGAGCTGCTGCAGAGCGCGTCGGAAGTCGCGGACCAAGTCGTCCGCGGATGCCGTGCCTGCGGTAAGGAGTGTAACATTGATGAGCATCAAATGAGTTAGGATCTGTCTTATTGGTTTCATTGTTTTAGTAGGTTCGTCAGCAATGATTGAGCGCAACCTTGTTGTGCCTGCTGCGACGCGTCTATAGGACTTTGGGCCTATAAGCAGGTTGTGAACACACGATTCAAAAAACCGGCCTCCCGATTAAAGGAGACCGATCTACTTAACCAGGGGAAATTTCGTATGCCTCTAAAAGTGGACCCGCACGCCCGCGCCCACTAAGTGTTGCCGAAGATCGCGATCCTCCCTGGTATCGATCTGAGTGCTCGTGTAGTTGAGAAAGTGGTATTCGATGAAGGTACTGAACTTCGGAGCCCAATAGTAATCCGAGCCGGCAATAATCTGCCACGCGAGGTCGGCGTGACTTTGCCCTCCGCCAGTGTTGATTGGGACATTACCGGTTACGGGGTTCCGAACCTCGGTCCCCGCAGATTCGGCATAGTAAATGCCGACCCCGGCGCCAGCGTACGGCTGAAATCTTCCAAACGCGAATCTCCCGATGAAGTTCCCCATAAACGCGCCCGTATTGATCCAAGTGGTCACGTCGCGCTGTGCTAAAACGTTACCAAAGGAATCCCTCAGGGTGAAGTCAGCGCCACCCCGAAAGCCATTGTAAAAGAAGTCGCCCTCAAGCGTTGGACGAAATACGCCTGTGCCAAAAACGTAGCCGAGTTTGATGCCTCCAAAAAAACCGACGTCATTCTTCGGGGAGACCGTCAGAGTGTCACCGAAATCCTCCGTACCCACTCTGTCATCCGTAAACGTTCTGTCTCCGCCGCGGTTTTGATAGACATTGGCACCCATGTCGATTGCTCCGTAGAAACCGAGTCCGTAAAGTTCGGGCGGCGGCGGCGGGGCAACTTGCTTGTATGCAACAGGCTCCCCCGCTTGCAGTGAAGCGGTGAGGAATCCAACCACGATAGCTGTTAAGAGAAGTGATTTTTTCATAATGCTAAGGTCCAATTTTGTCATTTAGCAGCCACCTTTGAGCAAGGCGGTGTGGTCGTCTATAGGACTTTAGTCGTACGTCGAAACAGCCGCTTCCATCACCGCACTGTTTCGTGTTGGTAGCGTCGAAGCACGGTAAAGAGATTGATGGCCCCGGGTCGGGCCGCTTCGCGACGCGACACGGTTTTAGCCGTTCGGCAGTGTGTCGGGCACCATGATCACGGAGCTGGTTCTGTTCGTGCTGCGCAGACTGGAAGATTCGCTGGTGATGACCAGCGCAGCATCTGGTGCCCGTGTTTCGCCGGCAGCCGCTGCCTGACAAAGTTTGGCGGGGGCCTTGCTACGGGAACGAACTGGCTCGGTTCTTTGCCTCAGCGGCTGAGCATTACTACCTAGTCTGCAACAGCCTTCTGAATGAGCTCCACCAGTACCTCGTCTTCGAAAGGTTTTGCAAGGAATGCAAAAGCTCCCGCATCGAGCGCGGTCTGGCGCACTGATGGATCGTCTCGTCCGCTAATGAAGATAATCCGTGTCTCGGGCGAATCTCGGCGGAGACAGGCCTGCACTTCCAAACCGTTCATTTGAGGCATCCATACGTCGAGGATTGCTACGCGACATGGGGCATGTTCGAGCCTGGCGAGAAAGGCGGCTGGAAGGTTAAACTTCTCCACAATAAAACCGGCCGAATTCATTAACCGGCCAAGTGCCTTGAGCATGGAGACGTCATCGTCGAGGAGCCAGATACCATCGCAGGCGGAAGCACTCAGCGGCGAGCTTTTCGTGTCCAAATCTTCGAAACCATTAAGGGAATTTGCATTGGGCATGTCATGATCCAGTCTGGTTTATTGAGAATTACTATGGGACTCAGATCGATGCCGCTATGGGACCTTGGTCTCATCCCACACATCCCACACGGGAGCACGAATCCTCCCACGCTTTCTTTACGTAAGCCGAGGGGCAAGTGGCTGTCTCAAGCTTTAGCTCGCTGTTCCGGTGCGGTTGTGCCTGCTCTCCGCCAAAAGGAACTACGCCGCTTGGGAGTTATCCTCCTTCGCCTGCGGTAAACGAACTGTGAAACACGCTCCTCCACCGTCAAAATTTTCTGCCGAGATGGTTCCGCCGTGCGCTTCGACGATGCCGCGGGCAATTGCCAGTCCCATTCCAGTCCCTTCGGCTTTTGTCGAAAAGAATGGCTCGAAAAGTTGCTCGGCCAGCCCGCTGGGAAAGCCAGGACCCGAATCACGCACGCTGACGAGAACGTCTCCATTTTCGTTACGGTCCGCGCGAATGACAAGGCACAGTGCATTGGAGGGCAGAGCAGTCATTGCTTCAAACGCGTTCATGGCGAGATTGAGAAAGACTTGCAAGAGCTGCACCGGATCTCCCCAAACTTGGCCCGCGTCGGAATCAACTTCGGTTGTCACAGTCACGTTCCTTCCCAGGGCCTCGGCGCGGACAATCCGGAGGAGACTGTCAATTGTGTCATTGATCTGGACCAAGGAGCGGCGAGCTTTGCCTTTGCGCACCATAGTGCGGATACCTTGAACAATCTCGCCGGCCCGGCGGCCGTCAGCTACGATGTCAGCGAGCAACTCCGCCATCTCCTCGGTTCCGATTTTGCCGGCCGCGAGCAAGCGTTCCCCGGCGCTGGCGTTCGCTACGATTGCCCCAATCGG
>QHMR01000055.1 GCA_003217875.1 Verrucomicrobiota bacterium | reverse complement strand
AGAAGCGGAGAAATGGTTCCCCAAAAAAACGCTGATCATTCGCCCTGGGCTCATCGTCGGCCCGCGCGACGAGACTGACCGTTTCACGTACTGGCCGGTGCGGATCGATCGTGGAGGCGAAGTCCTCGCACCAGGTTCGCCGGACGATCCAGTGCAATTCATCGACGCGCGCGATCTGGCCGAATGGACCATCCGAATGGCCGAAAATCGCGAGACCGGGGCTTACAACGCAACGGGCCCGGCGAAACCATTGGGCATCGGCGGAATGCTTGATGGAATCAAGGCCGCACTGAACTCAAACGCGACGTTCACATGGGTGGCGGAAGATTTTCTTACGCAGCAAAAAGTGGAGCCGTGGTCCGACATGCCGGTCTGGACGGGAAAAGAGAGCGGACTTGCTCGCGCAAAAATCGATCGCGCTCTGAGCAAAGGATTGACCTTCCGGCCGCTGGGCGAAACTGCGCGCGACACTCTCGCTTGGTTCAAGTCGCAGCCGCGGGAGCGACAAGCGAAACTGCGCGCCGGGCTAACGCCTGAACGCGAAACAGAAGTGCTTACTTCGTGGAAGAAACAAAAATTGTAGCCGCGTCGCTGTGCGACGCGTGCACGCGGCCCGCAGGGCCGCGGCTACAGCATGAAAAAACTTTTCTCCAAAATCGTCGACGTAAAACCGAATGAAGTGCGGGCGCTTTGGCTGGGTTTCATTTTGTTCTTCGTTGTTCTCGCCGGCTATTACGTGATTCGGCCGATTCGCGATAACATCGGCGCGACGCAGTTCGAAAACCTTTGGTGGATGTTCACCGTCGTCCTCGTCGCAATGATTGTCGCGAACGCGCTCTTCTCCATGATCGTTGCGCGTATGTCGCGTCGGAAATTCATTCCGATCGCCTACCGCTTTTTCATCCTGAACCTGGTTATTTTCTTCGTGCTGATGCAGTTCATGCCGCCGGGAAAGCAACCGTGGGTTGATGGATGCTTTTTTGTCTGGGTCAGCGTGTTCAATCTCTTCGCCACGGCGGTCTTCTGGGGATTCATGACGGACATATTCACGAATGAGCAAGGTAAACGGCTTTTCGGTTTCATCGCGGTTGGCGGCTCGTTAGGCGGAATGCTCGGACCGCTCATTACGGCGTCGCTGGTTCATAGGGTTAGCACCGGCGTGTTATTGCTGATCTGCGCCGGCATGCTCGAAATCGCGGCGCAAAGTATCCGATTCTTTCCCGCTGAATTTCGGCGGTCCGATTCAAAATCGGCTGAAGATGCGGCCGCTGCCGAAAAGCCGATCGGGGGCAAGTTTTGGGACGGCGTAACGCACATTTGTAAATCGCCCTACCTGTTTGGGCTCTTTCTCTTTATCTTGCTCTACACGCTGACGTCGACGTGGACGTATTTTCAACAATCTGAACTGACCAAAGTCGGTTTTGCTGATCGCGCCGCCCGCACTGCGTTTTTCGCGAAGCTCGATCTGTCGGTCAACACGCTCACGCTTCTGCTGCAAATTTTTCTCACTGGTCGGCTGATGAAGTTCCTCGGTGTTACGGTGACGCTCCTATTCATGCCCGTGCTCAGCCTGTTTGGTTTCGCCGCGATGGGGCTCGTGCCGGTGCTCGCTGTGTTGGCCGTATTTCAAGTTGCGCGTCGCGCAAGCACTTTCGCGTTCATGCGGCCAGCCCGTGAGGTGTTGTTCACCGTTTTGCGGCGCGAGGACAAATACAAGGCCAAAAGTTTCATCGACACATTCGGGTATCGGTGTGGCGACCAATTCGGGGCATGGTCCTATGGCGGCATGCAAGCACTCGGTCTTGGCTTGAGTACGATCAGTTACATCGCCGTCCCGGTAGTTGCTTGTTGGTGCGCGCTTGGCGTTTGGCTTGGTCGCAAACAGCGCGCTTTAGCGGACGCACAAGCAAAGCGGGATCAGGCCGCACCGCTCG
Source organism: Verrucomicrobiota bacterium (assembly GCA_003217875.1). Taxonomy (GTDB): domain Bacteria; phylum Verrucomicrobiota; class Verrucomicrobiia; order Chthoniobacterales; family UBA10450; genus Udaeobacter. Next base: position 13,428 of record QHMR01000055.1, on the reverse strand, counting down.
CCGATATTGCTGCGCCGGAAGCGGCGTGAGTTGCGCTCAGGCATCTCCGGCGCGAAACGTAAACGAACAATCAAACTAAAGGAGGAAACCATGGCAACACGAACTGGATCGGCAGTATGGAATGGAACTCTCAAGCAGGGCAAAGGGACGATGAAACTCGGCAGCGGCGCGTTTGAGGGACCTTATTCATTTTCGTCGCGCTTCGAGGAAGGGAAGGGGACAAACCCCGAAGAGCTCATCGGCGCGGCGGAGGCCGGCTGTTACTCAATGGCCCTGTCGGCAAATCTGGAAACGGCAGGTTATCCGGCCAAGCGAATCAGCACGACCGCGACCGTGAAGCTGGAAATGGTCGGCGGCGGTCCAAAGATCACCACGATCGATCTCAAGACTGAAGCGGAGGTGCCGGGGATCGATGAAGGGAAATTTCGCGAGCAGGCCGAGCACACAAAGAAAACCTGCCCGGTGTCGGTCGTTCTGGCAGGCGCGCAGATTAATCTCGATGCCAAATTGCTGTAGCGGCAGGCGTGCCGCCTGCAAGGATTAAAAGCGGGCGCAGCCGACACGGCTGCCACTACAAAGCCAATGTTATTTCGCTAACCCGTAGAGGTATTCGACGAAGGACATCACCGCTCCGTCGAAACCCTGTATCTTCGGGTTCGCCGATTCGATGATGTAATATTCGTCCGGCGCGTGTGCGCCGCTGCCGTGACCGAGACCGAAATGCCCGGCGGCAAGTTTGAGCGGTTCACCGGTAAACACATAACCGGGATACGAACCGGCGTTGCGCGGCCAAAGCAGCGCATCGATTCCGAATTTTTTGTAGGCCGCCACCTGCGCTTTGATGAGCGCGGAATCAGCAGATGTGCTCGTGGGATCGTATCCGCCGGTCATGTTCACTTCGATGTCGCCGAAGCCACGCTTCGCCAGATGCGCCTTCAACGCGGCGAGTGTGTCGGCAGCCTTCATGTCCGGCACGAGACGCATGTCGATCTTTGCGACGGCGCGATGGGGCAGGATGGTTTTGCCACCCAGACCGGTGTAACCGCCGACCAATCCTTCAATGTTGACCGTCGGCTGTGCTTCGAGCCTTTCGTTCGCTTGTTCCCACGGCAAATCGTTAATCCAATGTTGTACGCTGAACTGCTTCTTCGCCTGCGCTTCACTGCGCACCTTCGACACTTTTTCGATCATCGACTTTTGTTCAAGGGTTAGCGGGAGCGGCTTCGGATAGTTGTCGATCATTATTACGTTGCCGTCCTCCGACACGAGTGTGTTGAGCGCTTTGATCAAATGCCACGCCGGGCTGTCCACCATCGCCTTGAGTGAAGAGTGAATGTCTTTCGCCGGCCCGCGTCCCCACTTTTCTCCGCTCGACACGAGCTCCAGCTCAATCACACCTTTCGAACCGAGGTTCACCGTCACAATTCCATCCAAATCTTGCGTCGCCGAGGGCATGAACACTCCATCACATTTCTTCAGCGCGGCCAGCACTTCGGGTCGCCTAACGAGTTGCGGAATGTGCGGCGACCCGATTTCCTCTTCGCCCTCTGCCACCATCACCAGGTTGACCGGCATTTTCTTGCCCGCGCCGCGAATCGCATGCAGCGCCGCGAGAAATGCCGCTTCCGGTCCCGATCGAACTGTTTCACGTCATACATGAAATACAGCCCGACGGTTTTCGGCGCGCCCACATCAAGGATTGCAAAAACTCCCGGTTTTCCGTCAGTATTAATCACCGACGCCTGCTGAAATCCCGCGTCGCGCGCGAGCTTCGCCATGTACTGCGCACCCTCGGGATAGCCGCGGTTCTCCGCCGCGATCGATACTTGCCCGATCCAATCCTGCAATCGTTTCACCGCCTCATCGTGCCGCTTCGTGATTTCCGTTTTGATGTCGGCAAGATCGTCCGGCGTGGCGGCGCAATAGAGCGAGGCAAAGGCAAGGACGGTTGATGCGATAACAAGTTTCTTTTTCATACGTTTTATAGTGAGAGAGTTTCTTGCTTGGGAGCTGAAGATGTCGCGATGAGGTTACTGAATTTCTTCACCAAGTCATCGAGCTTGGCGATGTAGTAATCGACATTTTCGTCACGGTTTTGCGGGTCGAATTCGCTCGCCAGTTTGGCTGCTTCGTAAGCCGGAACCTTCTTTGGAGTGGCCTTGACGTAATAGCTGATTTGGTCTCCGGGTTTGTAATTGCGGCCGCTGGCCAGAGCGAGCTCATAAGCGGCAGCGCGATTGCGCGCAGAGCCGGCGATCTTGACTCGATATTTGTCGAGCGAATCCTGGAGCGTGTCAGTCTTCATCAGCATGTCGATCTTCCACTCGCGGTTCCGAATTTTTCGTTCGAACTGGTTCCGAAGATCGCCTACTGCCTCTGGTTTTCCTTGCATGATAAGCCTGATCATTTCCTCCAGAAAAACGCGCTGGAATTTTTCGAGGCCACGCGATTTCAACGCGCCACCTTTGATGATGACGTCGCCGTCATTTGTCAGCAGCGCGTAGTTCTTCGCTTTGTAGCTGAACATTGCATCGAATTGCTCGTCGATCTCGACGTCGATTCCAGGCGGTAATTCCTTGGCCAGATCTTTCTGCAAATCGTCGACATCGATGTTCTCAGGTGGCACGAAATAAATTCCGTCGGTATCGACCTCGATGACCTGCGCGCCGCGCGCATTGAGCCACTCAATCATCTTCTTAAGCAGATCGCGCCCGATCTGCGTCACGCGCGCGGCGGCATCGAAGTCCGCGAAATGTCCCTGCGCAAATCCGAGATAGCCGTAAAAGCTGTTTAGCAGAATTTTAAACGTGTTTTGCAGCGCCTGAAGGTGATGCTGCTTTGCGGGATCCTTTTCCGCCCGCATTTTCGCTTTTGCTTCCAAACGGAATGTGCGGAGATCAGTGAGCAAATGGCGAAATATTTGCAATTGATCGGTTGCCGGGAAGCAATCGAACTGCAACATCACTGACGGATAAAGCGAGGCGATATCGCAGTGCCAAACTTCGCGCGCCACGCCCGTGAAGAAAATGTCGGTGTAACCACCTTCGAACGCGCGCACCATCGGCAGTTCGGGAATGGAATGCCGCCGCCGGAAATATTCGCGTAGGAACAGCGCATTGATCCGCGTGGCGTTGCCACGGACGATCACGTCCTGGTAGTTGTAAGGAAAAATCTGTGCCTGAATGAAGTAGCTTGGGCTCAGCAGGTCAGATAGTGCCCGCGTCTCCCGAACGCCGCACAAAGCACGTCGCCGGAACGATTCCGAATCGTCGAGATACGCGCGCTGCAATTCTTTGCCTGTAAGCGTTGAAATGTCTTCGCTGTCGCAGAGATCGAAGTGCCGCGCGACGTCCGCGCGTTCGAAACCTGCCAGGGAACGCATCCCGACGTCATAGAATTGCGCGAGCAAAAACGTATCGACAAAGTGGCGGCCACCGATTGTGAACTTCGGGTAATCAATCGTCTTTTCTGCGATTTGGAGTCGTGACGGACGCGAACGCAGAAAACCGCCGCTGCGTCCCCAGTCGAGTTTAGTTTTCAGCTTCTTTGCGCGATCGACGAGATAGGGCAGATCGAACCGAAACAAGTTGTGACCTTCGATCACATCCGGATCGCGTTCTTTGATCAGCGCGGTTAGTCGCCTCAGCGCGTTCCTCTCGGATTCGTCGATATTGTTTGGATCGACAACGATCAGTTCTTCCCAGCCCCTATTGTCTGAAAGCGCGATGCTCATGATGTGATCGTTGTTGCCGGGGTCGCCGTCCCCGGCTACAGCCCCTTCGAACGGCAGGACTTCGACCTGCATTCGTTTCAGCTCTTCGAATTCCAACTCCTTGAACAATGTGCGGCCTGTGGCCGTGAGGTAGTGCTGCACTGGGTCAGTGAACGCGAAAAAATCGCGCCCGGCGTTTTTCAGCCCATTACGCAACGCAATTAGTTCCTTCCAACTATCGACGGTGATCAGCCAGCCGTACTTGAGATCGCTCTGGAGCTTTTCCGATTCAATACCCAGATCCACAACGTCGCTATCGGCCCAGACGAACGGATGGAACGGCTCGACATCGGCGACTGTCGATCCACCTTTTTCTCGGCGATAAACTTTAACTGTGCCGGTTTCACCCAGCTCAATCGCGACGATGCGCGGCGTGGAATCAGCGCCGAAAAGCAGCGTGTTTTTCTCAAATTCCATTTACAACCAACCATTCTGTCATTCCGAGCGAAGTTGAGGAATCTCTAACTGTTTCTTGCGAGAGACGTCTCGACTCCGCTCGACATAACAAAGAAATCTGCCGATAGATGCGCCATGAACATTGGATTTCTTTCGATATTGCTTTTGTCCGCCCTCCCCGCGGTCTCGCTTTTCGCGCAGCAAACGCCGCAATCGCTGGCTGACGCGGAACTGCCGTCGTTACTCGCGATTTACAAAGACATCCACGCGCACCCTGAACTCTCCATGCATGAGGAGCGATCCGCTGCGATCGTAGCCAAGGAATTGAAAGCCGCCGGTTACCAAGTCACCGAGCGTGTCGGCAAGTATGATAAGGCGAGCGTAACCTGTTTCGGCGTTGTGGGCGTGATGAAGAATGGCGCAGGCCCGATCGTGCTTGTGCGCACCGATCTGGACGCATTGCCAGTCCACGAAGAGACTGGTTTGCCGTATGCCAGCACTGTCACGACTAAAAACGACGAGGGCAGAGAAGTTCCGGTAATGCACGCGTGCGGACACGACACGCACATCGCCGCCTTCATTGGTACGGCGCGTGCGCTCGCAAAGCTAAAAGATCAATGGCACGGCACGATTGGTTTCGTTGCGCAACCGGCTGAGGAAACCGGAAACGGGGCGCGCGCATTGCTCAAGGGCGGACTTTACGATCGATTCGGCAAACCGGATTTCGCGCTCGGATTCCACGACAAAGCCGACCTGCAAACTGGCCACATTGGTGTCACCGAAGGTTACACGTCTGCAAATGTTGATTCAGTCGATGTGACCGTGCGTGGTGTGGGCGGCCACGGAGGCTATCCGCACAAAACGAAGGACCCGATCGTGCTTGCGGCAGAAATGATTAACGCGTGGCAAACGATCGCGAGCCGAGAAAACAATCCGCTCGATCCGATCGTTGTCACCGTCGGCTCCATCCACGGCGGGACCAAGCGCAACATCATTCCCGACGAAGTAACAATGCAGTTGACGGTGCGCACGTACAAAAAGCAAGTGCGCGAAAAGGTTCTGGCGGCAATTGAGCGGATTGCCAAAGACATCGCCGCCGCCGGCGGAGTTCTACCGGAGCGGGCACCGATTGTGACGGTGCGCAAAGATGAATTCTGCTCTGCAACTTACAATAACCCCGAACTGACGAAGCGGCTGGTCGCGGTCTGGCGGAAGTCGTTAGGCAACGAAAACGTGGAGATTGTCGATCCAACGATGGGCGGCGAAGATTTTTCCGAGTACAGCCTGCCGGATCATTCCATTCCTGCGGTTGATTTTCACTTCGGCGCAGTCGATCCGGCGAAGTTCACGGATTACAAGCAGACAGGAAAAGAGTTACCGAGCCTGCATTCGAGCAAATTCGCACCTCTCCCCGAGCCCACAATTCGTACAGGCATTGTTGCGATGACGACCGCCGTGCTCGAGTTGATGAAGAAATAATAATCCGTAATTCCGAGCGAAGTTGAGGAATCCCGTGGCAATAGCGCCGGGCAGTTCAGCGGGATCCTTCGACTGCGATTCGCTCCGCTCAGGATGACCTGAAGGTCACTTCACCTTGATGTTTTTTCGCAGATAGGTTGGTACGTCGAGATCTTCGCCTTCGACAATCGTTGGCTCGCTTTTTTCAAATCGTCCGCGGGTGACGGGCTCGAATTGCAAGATTTCCTGTTTCGCTGGCAGAGATTTGTCGGTTGGAAGTTTTTCTTCCTTCTGCGAGACCGCTTTCTTCAGTGGCGTAACTATGACCGGCTTGGGCTTGCTCGTGACGGGTGGGGGAGCGGATAGCGGTTCGGCCGCCACCGAATGTTCAAACGAAATGCTTTCCTCGGGAGGCACGGGTTCCATTGGCACTGGTTCTGGTTCGACATTTACCTGGGGCGCGGCGTACTGGTACTGCTCCGGAGCCTGCGGCTGCGTGGACGCACTGCTCAATGCAGAAGGAGTCTGTGCTGAACTCAAATCCTCTTCTGGAGCGAGCGAGGTAATAATGGTCACGGTCAAACGATCTCCCAATCGCCCATCCACGACTGCACCGAAGAGAATTTGTGTTTGCTCGTGAACGTGCCGGCCAAGCTCCTGCATGAGGACTTCGACCTCAGAGAGGGTCATTCCGGGTCCACCGGCTACCTGCACGAGCAGATGTGTGGCGTCTGCCAGCATTCGGCCGCGATCCATCAACGGATTCTTAAGCGCCTGCGTGAGAGCGTCGTGGGCACGATTGTCCGAATCGGATTCACCGAAGCCAAATAAGCAACGACCGTTGCGCGGGCGCAATGCTGCCAGCAAATCATCGAAGCCGACGCGAATGAGTCCCGGCCGTTGGATCAGCTGCACAATCGATCGAACACTCTGGCTGATTGTGGTGTCGGCCATGGCGAAGGCCTGATGAATTCCTGCATGCGGCGCGACGATGTCGCCCATTCGGTCGTTCTCGAAGCAAATCACCGAGTGGGCAACCTCGATAAGCCTGGCAAGCGCCTCTCGCGCCTGGGCGTTACGCCTTTTGCCCTCAAACGTGAATGGAAGAGTAACAAAGGCGATCACAAGCGCGCCAGCTTCGCGGGCCAGTTGCGCGACGTATGGCGCGGCACCCGACCCGGTGCCGCCGCCGAGCCCCGCACAAACAAAAATCATACGCGCATCGGCCAGCGCCTGACGAATTTCATCAACCGATTCCACGGCTGCGTCATAGCCGAGTTCGGGGTCGCCGCCCGTGCCCAAACCGCGCGTCATGGTACGGCCGAGCTGCACCTTATGCGCCGCTACCGAACTGGTGAGTGACTGCACATCGGTATTAATTGCAACGACGCTGGCCTTCTCCAAGCCGTCGAGCACAATTCGGTCGAGCGCGTTTAAACCGGCGCCGCCAACGCTCACAACTTTTACCGGAATAGATTCTGCCAGACCTTCGGGGAGACTGTAGTTTTTATTGAGTTGAATCATAATTTTCGATCCGCGTTCATCGCATTCCGCTGAAAAGCCTCCCAAAGATTCGGCCAAACCCTCGCGGCGGCCGATCCGTATGCATCACTTGTGCGAACTTGACCAATCCAATTGCCGTCGAGAACTGGGGATCCTCTACTGCGGATGTTACCCCCCAGGTGGTCTGCGCGTGCGCCAGGTGCGCAGGTATCTCGAAAATTTCCTCTGCGAGGTGATCGATGCCGCCAAGAAGGCTACAACCCCCGGTAATGAAAATGCCGGCGCCGAGATAACTGAGATACGGCCCCTCATCTAGTCGGCGTTTGAGTAGTTCAAATCCTTCGCGCACGCGCAGGTGAATGATGGTGTTTAGCGTTTCCCGCTCGATCTCTTTGCCCGCGAACCCTGAGTCGTCCTTTAACAGAATCATTTCGCCCGGCAAACAATTGCCGAGGATACAACTGCCCTCTTCAATCTTTAATTTCTCGGCGCGCGCCATGGGGATACGCAGCCCCATGGAGATATCGTTGGTGATGTGATCACCGCCCAGAGCCAGGCAACCGCTTTGTTTTACCGCGCCGTCCGCGTACAACACGTAATCAGTCGTCCCGCCGCCCATATCGATCACGAGCGCGCCAAGATCTTTCTGATGTTGCGTGAGCACAACTTGGGCAGAAGCAAGCCCGCCAAAAACAACATCCTCCACGTCCAGCGGCAGTTCTTTGACACAGCGGATGGTATTTTGAATCCGGGTACGCACGCCATGGATGATGTGAAAATCGGCCTCCAATTTTTGACCGAGCATCCCGATTGGATTTAGCACGCCGTCTTGTCCGTCGACATGGTAATGTTGAATCAGCGAATGGAGGAACGCGTTTTGCGCGGGAATGCTTACCTCGCGCGCATTAATTTTTACATCCTCAGCATCTTGCTCATCAATTTCGTCGCGATCCTCGGGCAGCATGACGCATCCGCGATTATTGAAACTTTGCAGATGCGAGCCGGCGACAGCGACATAAACGCTTCGGATCATCACGTCGCTTTTCTGTTCGGCATCCACGACTGCTTCGTGAACGCATTTCATCGCCGTCTCAAAATCAACGATTTCCCCCTTGCGCACGCCGCGTGACGGCGCCTGGCCAACTCCCAGGATTTTGATAGTGCCATCGGGTCGGCTTTCGCCAACAACGACGCAGATTTTGGATGTGCCAATCTCAAGACCGATCATCAAATTATTGCTAGCCATGGTTTCTTTAATCCGTTTTGTGTCGTTGGCTGGAAGTTGCCTTGGTAACGGGCGTCGAACCGGCGCGCGACTTGGGCGCGGGCGGCGCAGGTTTTTCGGGCGCACGCACCGGGATTGCCTTCATGATCCGCGGTTCTACTGCGGGCTCAATCGTGTCGTTAATGACGGTTGCCGGAGGCTCGGCAAATGTCACGGGAATGTTTCGCTGGACAAGCAGGTTTACAGTCCCGAGTTCTTGTTTTGAGTCGTCGCAATAAACAAGAAATTGTTCCAGTCTCCGCAATTGCGTTTGCAGATCATTAAACCCGAACTTCACGCGCGCGCGATTTTTGTCCGTCACGAGCAGGCAATAGCCCTTGGAAACATCGATCTCGCGAATCTGGAAACGCATTTGCAAAAAACTGCGCGCACTTAGGCGCAGCAGCTCCAGTGCTGTTTTCGCTTCGGGTGATTCGACGACCTTTCCGGCCTCGAGCGATTCGCTCGAGCATCCGACAATGAGCGGCAGTCCGAGATATTCGGGCAACAACTTCTTTTGTTTCATCAAAACACCTCGCGCGTCCACCAAAAAAGCGACGTCTGACGCAAATGGATCAGAAATTTCCTTGTCACTTGTGATCCAGGCGACCGGCTTTCGTTCCACCACACGAATATCGATTTCGCCCGGCAATTTTCGCACCACCTGAACTTCGTCAGTCTGAGGAAGCTGCTGTATGCGATCGTGCACCCGCGCGAGGTTCACGTTAAAAATGTTTTCGCCTTCATGCAGATCGGCTGCTTTCAAAACTTGCTCGCGCTGCAAGCTGCCGTCAGTCTGTAATTCAATTGTCTTGAGCTGAAAATCTGCATTCTCAAAGAAGAGGCGTTTTACAGCTGCGCGTGCTCCGGCATATCCGGCGCCGAGCAACGCCGCGACCAAAATTACTCTGGAGAGTACGCCCATCGCTCTGCGAACGCGATGCTGCGTCGCTGTGCGGGAACGGACCTTCACATCGAGCAAATGCTGCTGGCGCCGCTGGCGGATATTGGACACTCGTCGATTGCGCGATCGGGAGTTTTTTTGGCCAAAACTCATCTCTGGCTCCCTTCTGTTCTGGCGCGAGACAGCGCGATAATCCGCGCGCAAAGATCGATGTAACTGATGCCGGCAACCGCAGCGGCCTCGGGCAGCAGACTAGCTTCTGTCATTCCAGGTATGTTGTTGATCTCCAGAATGAACGGCTCGCCGCTCTCGGACAAAATGACGTCCACTCGCCCGTACACCTGCAGGCCAGCTGCACGAAATGCGCGGAGCGCCAACTCTTGAATTTCCTTTGTTTTCTCGGCGTCGATCTTCGCCGGGCAGACATGCTCCGCTCCGCCGCCTGCCTGCGGATTGAGAAAGGGATACTTATTGGTGAAGTCGTAAAAGCCGCCCTTGGGAATTATTTCGATAATGGGCAAGGCTTCGTCACCGAGGATACCTATCGTCAATTCCCGGCCAGGCACAAATTGTTCTACCAATAACTCGCGGCCGTACTTTGCAGCTTCGCTGATGGCGGATTCGATCTCGGCTTCATTCTTCACGATCACAACGCCCACTGTCGATCCTTCGCGTGGCGGCTTGACGACGATCGGGAGCGGAATCGTTGGGCGCTGTCCGGGATGAATCACTTCCCAAAGCGGAGTCGTTACGCCGTGTTCGCGAAATTTTTCCTTTGAGCGAATCTTGTCGAAAGCGGTCCGGCTTCCCTCTACGCCTTCACCGGTATAAGCGATGCCGCGGCGCTCCAGAATTCTCTGGAGCTGGCCGTCTTCGCCGAAAGTTCCGTGAATGGTGAGGAACGCAAGATCGACATCGCTTGGTAATTGGAAGTTTTCATCCCGCACATCGATTTCTGCGACCTCTGCGCCTAACGAGCGAAGTGCCCTCGATACACCTTGCCCGGTTGCGAGCGAGACGTCGCGCTCGGAGCCAGGGCCTCCCATAAGAACCGCAATTTTTTTTGGTAATGCGCTCCCCTTTTGTCCTTTGTTCGCGTTCATCTGGCTAATCGTCTCCCACAATTTCCACTTCCGTCTCCAACTCGATCCCGCGCTTTGCGCGCGCGACGCTTTTAATGTTCTCGATCAATTGCAGCATGTCGGCCGCTGTTGCGCCGCCGTCGTTTACAATGAAATTGCCGTGTACTTCGGACACACGCGCATTTCCTACTCGCGAATTCTTCAGCCCCAATTCATCCACCAATTTTCCCGCTGGAATACTGTCGGGGTTCTTAAAAATGCAACCTGCGCTCTTGGCGATTGGCTGTGTCGTACGCCGTTTCTCCTGCGATTCGCGCAAGCGACTATCGATCTTTGCGCGCTCGGACGGCTGCGCGCGAAATGTCGCAGAAATTGCAAAATTCTTTTCCAGCAACGGGAATCGCCGGTAAAAAACCTCCAGCTCATCTCGATTTTTCACGTGCGGATTGCCTTCAGAGTCGAGGTAACGAATGCGCACCACGTTTTCGAAAGTTTGGGCGCCCATTGCTCCCGCGTTCATGCGTAGGCCGCCGCCCACTGCGCCTGGAATTCCTTCCATCCATTCGAGTCCGCCAAGGTTTGCCGCCCGCGCCGCATAAGCAACTTCCCTCAACTTGGCGCCGACGCCTGCAGTGATTTCGGAGCCGTTAACTTCGATTTTGTCGAACTCGCCGCCGAACGGGTGAACCACTACACCACGGATTCCACCGTCACGGACAAGAAGATTCGACCCGCGACCCATCACGAAAAGCGGAAGATGTTCATCGCGGCAGAACCGAATCAGTCCTGCAAATGCTTTGTCGGTCTGCGGCTCGACCCAAAACTGTGCGGGGCCACCTACACGCAGCGTAGTATGTTTCGAAAGCGGCTCGTAAAGACGGACTTCGCCAGTTTCGCCCACGATTGCTCTCAACTGCTCGGCGATCACCAGATCCGCCGCTAGGATTGATAATTCCTCGTGGATGTTGCCGGCACCGAGACTCAGCACGAGATCACCCACATCGAGAGCGTTGCCGATATCGCAATGCACGCGCTCGAACCGCGGCTGGTAGCTAGCAGCACGATGACCATGTTTCGCGATCTCATCGACAATTGTCTGGCCGCTGACGCCTGGTATCGGCGGTTCGTTCGCAGGATAAACATCCGTGACTACAACCCGGTCAGCGTCGTCAAATGCGCTGCCGAATTCGTTATGCAACGCTTTGGTTCGCGAATAGCGATGTGGCTGAAACATCGTCAGCACGCGCTTGCGTCCCACCGCGCGCGCCGTTTTCAGCGTTGCACGAATTTCCGTAGGATGATGTGCGTAATCATCGACTAACAAAAACCGCTGGCTGGCATACTTAATTTCGAATCGCCGCCGCGCGTGTTCGAACCTGCGCAGCGATTTTTCGATCTTGTCGAATGCAATTCCGAGCTCAGTTGCCAACGCAACAACGCCGATTGCGTTATGCACGTTGTGCCGGCCAGGAACGTTTAGGACGACTTCACCCAGTTTTTTGCCGTGCGAATAAACACAAAAGTTTGAGCTGAAGGCCTGCAAGTCGACTTCCGTTCCTCGATAATCGGCCGTGTCCGCAAAGCCGAAGGAGATCGTGTTTTTCCGGGTTGCGCATAGTGGAACCGTGCTCGCGTCATCGATATTATAAAAAACTGTTCCGGCAGTTTGCTCGATCAGTCGGGCAAAGATTTTTTCGATTGCGGCAAGATCGGCATAAAAATCGAGATGCTCCTCCTCGATATTGAGAATGAGCGCGTGCTCGGGATGAAAGAGCTCCAAAGTGCCGTCGCTCTCGTCGCCTTCTGCGACGAACCATTCGCCGCGTGCATCCCAATGGGCGTTTGTACTCAAGATCGGAATTTCTGCGCCGACATAATGGGACGGATGCAGTCCGCCCTCCCGCAAAACGTGTGCTGTCATTGCAGAGGTCGTTGTTTTCCCGTGCATTCCGGCGACAACAACGCCGCGCTTCGCGCGCATAACCGCAGCGAGTGCTTCTGCTCTCCGCACGGCGGCTTTTCCTAAATCACGTGCTTCTAGCAGAATTGGATTGTCAGTTTTAATTGCGGAAGAAAAAACAACGAGTTCGGCGGCGGCGGCATGCTCGGGGCGATGCTGTTCATCAAACCGCAGACCGAGCCGCTGCAATCGATCCGTTTCCATTGTGCTCACCTTGTCTGAGCCGCTCACAACGTGCCCAAGCTCAATCAAAAGCGCAGCGAGACCGCTCATACCGCTTCCGGCGACTCCAACAAGATGAATCCGGTGATGCTCACGGGTGAGGAACCGTGGCAAATCAAGTACTGGCGCGCGGTCGGACAGCGCGGCACTTTTTTCAGATGCGAGCTTCATGAGTCGTGTATTTCTCCATGGTCGTAGCCACGCGGCCAGCCGCGTCTTTCGGCGCCAGCCGGGAGCAATTCGCAGCCATCTGCTCAATTCTCTGGCGGTCTTGCATCAACTCGCGAATCTTGCGCGCGAGAAGTTCGCCCGAGAGCTCTGATTCCTTGAGAAGAATCGCTGCATCGACGCCAGCATAAATTTCTGCGTTGCGGGTCTGATGATCGTCAGTGGCATAGGGAAACGGGATCAAAATGCCCGGTAGCGAAAAAGCAGCGAACTCAGCGAGACTGGCTGCTCCAGCTCGCGCGACAATAAGATCAGCAGCGCTATAAACTTCTTCCATTCGATGATGGAATGCTGCGATGTACGCAGGGACATTTTCGCGGCGATAATTGTCTGCAACGAGGCGTTCATCGCGCGCACCTGAAAGATGGATCACCTGCAGCTGCACACCTTCCAGGAATGGCAGCGATTTGATCAACGCCTGATTGATTCCACTCGCTCCCTGGCTGCCTCCCATCACAAGTAATGTGGGCAGCTCCTCGTCCAGGCCGAGTTTTCGGCGTGCGACCCGCCGATCCAAACGGACCAGTTCTGTCCGGACCGGCGTGCCGGTAACTTCAGTGTGTGTTTTTGGAAAGAAAGGCGCGCATTCCTTGAAGCCCAGCATCACCGCTTGTACCATCCGCGCCGTTAATCGGTTCG
>QHMR01000054.1 GCA_003217875.1 Verrucomicrobiota bacterium | reverse complement strand
AAACGCTACGAACACTCTGGCCCTCGTCGCCGGCGCGTTCTCGGTGGCCTGCGCAGTTTTGATAATCCTGGAGCTCGACTACCCATTTGCCGGCATTATCCGAATTCCGAGCGACCCGATGGAAAACACGTTGGCACATCTAGCCAAAGACACCTAAACGCGGGCTGCGTCCAACTTCTGATCCTGGTCATAGCTCGTGGCTGTTAACCACCTTCGTTGGATGCTCGAGTGCTCTTTTGCTGCATTCTCGAAATGCTTTGGGCCGTTTCTGCTTGTTACGCTGATGTTACTTGTATCCGATAACTCACAGGCAGTTGAACCGACAATCGATTCGACATCGGCAGAGCAACTGAAACAGCTAAACGATCAGACTATCATCGGTAATCGAATCTCGTTGGGTTTCGACTGGGACCAATTCAAACATGGCGCGGAAAAGGCAACGTGGACGCCAGCGGCATTGTGGGGCTGGCGTGTCAGTGACTCGCAGGACTGGGGCATACGTTTCAAGTTGCCCTTTGCTTATTACCGAAGTGATGAAGCATCAGGTCACGCGGAGGTAGGCGGCCTGGGAGATATTGAGATAGGGACGGGTCCGGCGTTTCGTTTGACCGACACGTGGCGCACTGGTGGCGGCATCGAGTTGCACGCCGATACGGCCTCGGATCGCGCTCTTGCGGAAAGCGTGTGGCGTTTAAAGCCGGGTTGGGGAGTCTCGCATGACGTCACTGACTGGCTCACGTTAACGTTCAATGCTGACTACAATCATTCCATCGCCGAAACAAATGATGTTCGGCCGCAGAGGTATTTTGAGCTATCGCTACCGAGCACACTGATTCTTCCAGACAAGTGGTCAATGGGCACCAGATACAAAGCGACAGTCGATTTTCAAAATGGCGGGCGCTGGGGCCACACCGTAAGCGCAGGCGTTGCCAAAAGTCTCTCAAAGGTTCCGGTTGTCCTCAGCGCTAGCCTGGAAAAGCCGCTCAGCAATACCGGAAAGAAGTTTCAGGTCAGTATAACTATCGTTTATTACTTCCAGCGCTACCACTTGGCGAAATAGCACGGAAACCGGATTGATAGATCGTAGCTCTAATTCTGCAGTTTCGGGTCAACATCAAAGATTTGAATGAAACGGTTCTTGATTTCTTTAGCGGCAAAAAAGATTGACTAACCGGAGCCCAGATCGAATCATCGCGCGGACTGGCTAATTAAATTTAGTGTGATGAGGGCTTTGTTTCGCGGATTTGTAACGTTGGCTGCCGGTCTCGTATCTCTCGAATACCTGCTTCTTTCTGCGGAGACATTTACCGAGGGCGTTCGCGTTTCTCCGGATACCAACACGCTAAACCCCGGCGAATACGTCTGGGAACCAGAGCGTGCGCCAGAAGGACCTCTACTCATTATCGCGAGTATTACTGAGCAGGTGGCATACGTCTATCGCAACGGGATCCGAATCGCGCGGTCTAGTGTCAGCACAGGAAGACTAGGCCATCCGACCCCGACGGGTGTCTTCACGATCTTGGAAAAGGAAGTTCATCATACTTCGAGCATCTACAAAGGCGCCGAGATGCCTTACATGGAGCGTGTGACTTGGGGTGGAATCGCACTGCACGCAGGTGATCTGCCGGGTTATCCCGACTCACATGGGTGCGTCCGCTTGCCATTGGAATTTTCCAAACTGCTCTTCGGCGTCACGATGAAAGGCGCGACAGTAATCATTGCCGACACGCATTCAGCGCCGGCTGAAACCGTGCATCCGGGCCTCTTCTTCGCACGAAGCGGCGAGGAGAGCGAACCGGAGGCTGCGGGCCAATTTGAATGGAATCCTGATAAATCTCCCAGTGGCCCAGTCGCTCTGATCGTCAGCAGCGCAGACAAAACCGTTTATGTCTACCGTAATGGTGTGGAGATCGGCCGCGCGGGGATTCCGAATTCCGACGTCGTTGCGCCGTTGAACGATCGTGTTTTCAGCGCTCTCCAAGGGACGGATGCAGACGGACATCTTCGCTGGGTGCAAGTAACGGCTGCGGCAAAGGACAGCTCGAATGAAAGCCTCTTCCTGGCGGCGCAGAAAAGCGGGCTGCCGACCCAGCTTTTGGCCAAGGCGAGGGAAGTCATAACGCCGGGCACGACAATCATCTTTACTGATAAACCAGTGGATCCAACCACGCAGAGTCACACCAACTTCCAGATTGTCGTCGCGCAAAAAGACAAACCCTCGAGAACAGTTGAATAGTTCCTGCAGCTGTTGTTACGAAAGCTGATTCTAACCGCTATCGGACGGCAGAAAATGGCATTAGAACTGAAAACAAGCTGCGAAAAATGCGGGCGGACGCTGATACCAAGCGGAGTAGCTTACATTTGTAGTTACGAATGCACCTTTTGCGCTGGTTGCGCCGAGCAGATGAAGTTCGTTTGTCCAAACTGCGAAGGTGAACTTGTGCTACGGCCGCGCCGCAGAGAGCCGCCTAATTCCGGCGGCGCCGTGGATGCCTGATTCGATAACTGAGAAAACACTCGTCACCGATCGTGCGCATGTCGACTAACGAGCAATGCACACTTGCTGGCAGGAATTCCTTGCTGAGCCCCGTCAACGTAGGGGCTTTGCCTCCGCCGAACATGTACGGCGCGATCGTCAGATTGAGCTGATCGACGAAGCCTCGTTCCAATAACGCGCGAAAAAGCGTTGGTCCGCCTTCGCATGCAAGCCTGCGGACATTGTATTTACTGCGCAATGCTTCCAGCATGGCCGCAAGGTCGATCTCGCCAGATTTAGTGAGATGCAACGTGGCCTTCGTTTTGAGCGCGGCTTGAGTTTTCTTTGGCATGCGCTTCGTGGAAAAAATGAGGATCGGCGAAATCCTGGATTGGAAAATATTCAATCGGCTGGCGATCCTGCCTTTGTTGGAGATGATTACGCGCAGTGGGGCTGGGGGTTTCTTTCGGTTGATTCTCGCTTGCTGTAAGTCACTCGGTATGCCGAGCCGGACGTTGTCGCGTTTCAAACTGGTATGCCCAAGCAGAACCGCATCAGCCAGAGCGCGCTGGCGAAATAAATGCAGCTTGTCTTCACGTGAGGTGAAATCAACCGGCGCCAAAGTTCGCGTCGTCACCTTGCCGTCGGCAGTCATGGCAAAGGTGACGACGACGAAGGGACGTCTCAGAACGTGGGAGCGGCCCTTGCGCCGCGATGTTGTGCCGGATCGGGACACTAAGGTCCCTCCCACATTTTACTCTGTTTCGCCGATCTCGTGTTCAAGAGTCACCACTTCCTGTTCCATCTCACGCAATCTCACGCGTGCTGCGGCACCACTCGGTCTGTAAAACAGATAGACCAGAGCGCCGGGAAGGCAGCAAACCAAAATAATGAGAAAACTCAGCGACCCGATTAGGATAGCTTTTGCTTCCGGCACGCCGCACAGGCCGTTCAGCATGATCTGCAAAACTTTTTCCCGAAGTCCAATTCCGGCAAAACTGATCGGCAACGCCGAGATTGTGCGTTCGACTGGCATCACAGCAAAGAAATTCACCAGGGGCACCGGTGCACCCAACGCATACGCCGCAAATAGAAAAGTGGTGAACGTGGCAAGATGCGCTACGACTGATGCAACAAAAGCCACGAGCGTGGCGCGCCAATGATGCGCATACAGATGATACGCTGCGGAGATCTCGATCAACCTGTCGCGGCCCGGAAACCGTGCCGGTAAAGAATGCAACAGCTTGAATCCACTGATGACAAAGGTCGCAAGTAAGAAAGCAACCGACGCGCCAAGAAGCACGAGTAAGAGCCAAAGTAAGTTTCGTGTCTCGGGTTTTTGCGAAAGGAAATCGTAACGCAAGGCGATTAGCGTCGCAGTAATGGCCACCAACGCGACAAGGCCGATGAAGCGGTCGAAGACTACTGCGAGCAGCGCACCCGCTTTCTTATCCGGCGTTTCCTTCAGCAGGTAATAGCTTTTCATGATATCGCCTCCTGTGCCGCCGGGCAGAAATTGGTTGTAAAACATTCCGATAAAAAACAGGCCGGACAGGCGCGGGAGACTTAGATGAATTTTTTGGACCTTCAGCAAAACATGCCAGCGAAATGCGGCGGCGATTTCCACAACCAGGTAGGCCAAAATGCCCATGGCAACCCAGCGATACTCGGCGTTCCGGATCGCCTCAACCATCTGAGCGCGTCGGGTGGGATCGTGATAAACCCAGTAAAGCACCCCGACGGTGACGCTTAGCTGAAAAGCTGTGACGAGAATTTTTTTCATTCCCCAAAGCGTTCCTTCCAAGTTTGGACCGATTGGCGAATTGCAGCGGCCGTTTTGTTTGGGCTCATCTCCCAGACAAATAAGCAGTTTGTCGGAAGAAGCGGAACAAGTTTCTCGAAATTCACGGCGCCGGTAAAGGGCGCTTCATGATCTTTCGCAGGCCAGACGCAGTCCTGCACGTGCGAGCCAAACGCGCGCGGGCCAATCACACGCAGCCATTCGGCGTGATCAATGAACCCCAAATTCTCTTTGATTTGTGAGTGACCGAAATCGTGCCAGTAACCGAGTTCCGCGCAGTGCATCTCATCAAGCAACGCTGGTAATTCCCGCTCAGTTGGGATTTCTTCGTAACCGCGTCGGCTTTCTAAAGCGATCTTAACGTTTTTTGAGGTGGCGTAATCAATGATGCGGCGCAGACAATCTTTTACGCGCTCCAAATAAGGCGGCGCGATTTTTTCCCGTTTCTGCACTGCTCCTATCTTTAATTTTACGTATTTGCGCGACAGGTATCGCCCGGTCTTGGCCAGCTCGATCAACCGATCGGTGATCGATCGCATGTTCACCTCGCCCAGGTGCAATACGATAAACGGCGCGTTCAATCGCGCCGCGAAATCAATGGTCTGGAACGTTTGCTTGAGGGCACGCTCTCGTTCTTCGGAAGAGACAGCAGAAAATTTGTAGCAGTCCGGCGAAGCCATCATCACTTCGACGGGCAAAGGACAAAAATTATGCAAACTGCTGAATCGGACTTCCCCCGCGTCAAACATTTTCTGAATTCCGGGCATCAACGACAGGCGAATGCCGTGTCCCAGCTCGATCAAGTCGAACCCTAGTTTGGTTTTGATTTCACGCAGCATTTCTCCTCCGGCAGTATGGCGTCCGGAGTTCCAGCAGGTGGAAAACGCGATCACGCTAAACAGCAGCGGCGACGGGCGGTGCCGGCGTTTCGGCACTGGGGGTTTCTGTGACTGCAGGCTCCGCGCATTTTCGCCGCACGCGAGCAAGCACAGTTAACGCGATCGCAGCGTAGCAAACCGCCGCGATGGCCAGTGCGGTGCGCATTCCTATGAGATCGGACAGTCCGGTGATCCCCAAGCCCGCGACCGGCATGAGACCAACAAAGCTCAACATGAATACAGCCGAGACGCGCCCACGCAGATAATCGGGTGCCCTTTCCTGCACAATCGTGTTCGCCAAGCCGAAGTTCATCGCCAACCCGAGTGAGTTGAAAATGAGCAGCGCCGTCGCCAGGTAAAAATTTGGCGCGCGCGATAAACTGAAGATCGCGCATGCGATGATGCCGACGTTCACCATCATAAACGGCACCCGTTTCCTGCGCGGGATGCTGATCAAGAAAATTGCGCCGATTACCGAGCCGACAGCCGAAGCGCCCATCAAAAAGCCCAGTCGATCCGCCCCCAGCCCGAGCACGAGTCGCACATACAATGGCATCATGACGGTGATAATCGGGAAAATGAAAACGGTGGTCGCAGCGATAAGGCCGATCATCGCGAGACTCGGCTTATCTTTCGCGACGTACCGAAAACCGTCCTTGATTCCACTGGCGCGTTTGTGTTCCTCCTCGGCGGTGCCACGCGGTCGCGGCGGGATCGTTAACAGGGCGATGATCAGTGCCACGAACGAAAGTGCGTTGAAAAAAAAGGCTGAAGCCGCTCCCCACCCGCTGATAAAAATTCCCGCGAGCGACGGACCGACTACGCGTGAACCGTGAAAGACCGCGCGGTCGACAGCAATGGCGCTTTGAATTTCGTCGCGCGTCACCAACTCGGGCACCAACGCATTGAGCGTCGGCATTTCAAATGAGTTCGAAATTCCAAGCACGCCGGCAAAGGCCAGGATATGCCAGATCTGGATCTTGCCGCTCATGATCAAGAACCCGATGGAAATTGCCAGTGCGATTTGGGCATACTGAGTCGCGAGAAGAATTTTTCGCTTATCGAAACGATCGGCCGCCGAACCGCCAGCCATTGTCAAAAGGAGCATCGGCAGACCGGCAGCGAGATTGGCCAATCCAAGCAGGAGCGCTTTGTCCGTGAGCGTGCTCATCACGTAACCCTGAGCCATTACCTGCATCCATGTTCCTGTGTCGGAGATCGCACTGCCGATGATGTAGCGGCGAAATGGTCCAGGGCGCAGAACACGCAATGCATGTCGAGTGCTCAACTTCACTTCCGAGCTCATCGCAAACACTCATCCGTGTAGAGGCGTTTGTGTCAAACGCGTGGTGGTGAGCTGCGATCGGCGCATGCCGCTTTTCTACAATCGTAACGGCGTATTGCCTCTGCGGCTTGCGTTCATATCTTGAGGCATGCGCATCGATAAATACACACAGAAGATGCAGGAGACGCTGCAGGGCGCGCAGGATCTGGCCTCTCAAGCTAATCATCCAGAAATCACGAACGAGCATTTTCTTTCCGCTCTCCTGGACCAAGGCGAGGGGATCACCCGGCCGCTCCTTGAAAAGATTGGGGCGAATGTAGATCAGTTGCGTGAGCGGCTGCGCGCGGAATTGGAGCGTCGCCCGAAAATCCAGGGCGCCGCCACCGATCTGCGGCTGTCGAACGAACTCCGCAGTGTCCTAGACAATGCTGAAAAGGAGATGTCGAAGCTAAAGGACGAATTCACCAGCGCGGAGCATTACCTGCTCGCTTTGACTGGTGCGAGTGTCCCCGCGGCGAGATTACTGAAAGACCTTGGCGTCACCCGCGACAAGCTCATGCAGGGTCTTCAGCAGGTGCGCGGCTCACAGCGGGTGACCGATCAAAATCCGGAAGGAAAATATCAGACTCTTGAGAAATATGGCCGCGACCTGACCGAGTTGGCGCGACGCGGCAAGATTGATCCGGTCATCGGACGCGACAACGAAATCCGTCGGATTATGCAAGTGCTATCGCGCCGCACGAAAAACAACCCAGTCCTTATCGGGGATCCGGGTGTTGGCAAGACTGCAATCGTGGAAGGACTGGCGCGACGAATTGTCAGCGGCGACGTGCCGGAATCGTTGAAGAACAAGCGTATCATCGCGATGGACATTGGCGCGATGGTCGCAGGCGCCAAGTTCCGCGGCGAGTTCGAAGATCGCCTGAAAGCGTTTTTGAAAGAAGTAACCGATTCGCAGGGCCAGATCATTTTGTTTATCGACGAATTGCACACAATCGTTGGCGCCGGCGCGGCGGAAGGATCAATCGACGCATCGAACATGTTGAAGCCGATGCTCGCCCGCGGCGAATTGCGCACCATTGGTGCGACCACGCTCGACGAGTATCGCAAATACATCGAAAAAGACGCCGCGCTCGAACGGCGTTTTCAACCGGTGATGGTGAATGAGCCAAGCGTCGAAGACACAATCGCAATTTTGCGTGGATTGAAGGAACGCTATGAGGTGCACCACGGAGTGCGCATCACCGACGGAGCCCTCGTTGCCGCAGCCGTGCTTTCGCATCGCTACATCAGCGATCGATTTCTTCCCGACAAAGCAATCGATCTGGTCGATGAAGCGGCGTCGCGTTTGAAGATAGAGCTCGATTCGATGCCGACCGAAATCGACGTGATCGAGCGCGAGATCATGCAGCACGAAATGGAACGCCAGGCGCTCAAGAAGGAAAAGGATCCGGCGAGCAAGGAGCGTCTGAAAAAGCTCGAAAGAGAATTGGCTGAGCTGAAAGAAAAATCGAACGCGCTCAAAGCCGAGTGGCAGAAGGAAAAGGCGATCATTGATGAACAGCGCAAAATCAAGGAACAGCTCGATGCGTTGCGGACCGAACTAGAGCGAGCGCAACGCCGCGGCGAGCTGAGTAAAGCGAGCGAGATTCAATACGGAAAAATCCCCGAGCTGGAACGAAAGCTGGCCGAGCTGGCCGAGAAAACCAAGAACCAAAAACTAACTCTGCTGCGCGAAGAAGTGACCGAGGAAGATATCGCCAAGGTCGTCTCCGCTTGGACGCACATTCCAGTCACACGCTTGCAAGAGGGCGAGCGCGAAAAACTCGTTAAACTTGAAGAGCATTTGCATCAGCGCGTTGTCGATCAAGAGGCTGCCATCAAAGCGGTCGCCAATGCTGTCCGCCGCGCCGGTGCCGGATTACAGGACCCGAACCGTCCGCTCGGCTCATTTATTTTTCTTGGACCGACTGGTGTTGGTAAAACCGAGCTCTCACGCGCGCTCGCGGAGTTTTTATTCGACGACGAGAACGCCATGATTCGGATCGACATGAGCGAGTACATGGAGAAACACACCGTCGCGCGTTTGATCGGTGCGCCGCCCGGTTATGTCGGTTATGAGGAAGGCGGGCAACTGTCTGAAGCTGTTCGACGGCGACCGTACTCGGTCATTCTCTTCGATGAAATCGAGAAAGCGCATCCCGACGTGTTCAACGTTTTACTGCAAGTGCTGGACGACGGCCGGATCACGGACGGGCAGGGGAGAACAGTCGATTTCAAGAACACGGTCATCATCATGACCTCTAACATCGGCTCGCAATACATCACCGAGGAAGAATCAAAAGAAGCGCGCCGGCGACTCGTCATGGACGCATTGCGCGCGCATTTCCGTCCAGAGTTCCTCAACCGCGTCGATGAAATCATTATTTTCGACCGGCTAACGGAAGACGATCTCAAGAAAATTGTTGAGATTCAGCTTCGCCGCCTGTCCAAGCGTCTCGAGCAACAAAAAATCACACTCAAACTTTCTGATTCCGCTAAGGAACTGTTGGCACGCGAAGGATACGATCCGGTTTACGGCGCGCGGCCGCTGCGGCGAACGATCCAAAGAGAAATTCTCGATCCGCTCAGCATCGATATTCTGGAAGGCAAGGTCCGCGAAGGTCAGACTGTCTACGTCAACGCAAAAGACGGCGCGCTGGAGTTTCAGGAAAAATAGTTGTCAAAAGCGCCGCATTGAA
>QHMR01000012.1 GCA_003217875.1 Verrucomicrobiota bacterium | reverse complement strand
ACCCGATTCCGAACGGCAACAAGCAAGCGATGGCCTGGGTGAACAATATGGGCCGAGGCAATCCGAACCTGCATCCGGTGATAGTGAAGAACGGAGGAACGTCAGGGTTTGGCACTGTGATCGCGATTAATCCAACCAAGGACGCGGCCATCTTCATCGGCACGAACCAGGTCGGATCTCAGCCTGCCGCGAAAGGGGTTGAGATCCTGCGGCACCTCCCGTAGGGATCGGTTATTCCGGCCGGGGCAGCGTTTGCATCACAAAGCACATATGCATCGCTGCCGTGGCTTATCGCCGTCTGGTTAGGGAATCTGCAAGTTTTGGAGCACTCAGGCCGATTTGTTTTCTGGAGCGGACGGAGCCCCGTTCCTCTCCAGCGCTACGGCTAACACTTCGTCGACGTTTTCAACGGGGACGAATTTGATTTTCTGTTTCACTTCCTCCGGAACATCGACCAGATCTTTTTCGTTCAGCTTCGGGATGATGACCGTGGAAATGCCAGCGCGCATCGCTGCCAAGCTTTTTTCCTTTAATCCACCAATGGGCAGAACCAGTCCGCGCAAAGTGATTTCGCCCGTCATGGCCACATCGGGTCGAACTGGCTTGTTGGTAAAAAGCGAGGCGAGCGCGGTGAACATGGCAATGCCGGCCGATGGCCCGTCTTTCGGCACAGCACCGGCCGGAACGTGCACATGAATGTCCATCTTGCGAAAATCCTCTGAATTCACGCCCAGTTGCCCGTCGCGGCTGCGAAGGAGACTCAACGCGGCCTGGACCGATTCCTTCATCACTTCGCCAATGTGTCCGGTGAGCGTAATGTTCCCTTTGCCGGGATAGCGGGTCGCTTCGATGTGCAATACCTCGCCGCCTTGCGGCGTGTAAGCCAGGCCGGTGACTACACCGGGTTTGCTGGTCTTGAGTTTTGTTTCGCGAACATATTTTGCCGGGCCAAGCATTTCTCGGACGACGTCCGGCGTGACAGTGACGTGCTCGGTTTTGCCGCGCGCAACTTGCGATGCAATACCGCGACAAATCGCGCCGATCTGTCGTTCGAGCTCACGCACACCGGCCTCATGTGTGTAGTCGTTGATAACACGTCGAAGCGCGTCGTCTTCCCACACACATTGCTCGGGTTTTAATCCGTTCTCTTCGAGTTGCCGCGGCACGAGGTACCTCTTGGCGATCTCCAGCTTCTCGCGCTCGGTGTAGCCGGGGATTGAGATCACTTCGATCCGGTCGCGCAACGGCTCCGGTATGCCCTCGATGTAATTAGCGGTGCCGATGAAGATGACCTGTGAAAGATCGAACGGCACATCGAGGTAGCGATCGACAAACGCATGATTTTGCCGTGGGTCGAGCACTTCGAGCAACGCGCTGGCCGGGTCGCCGCGAAAATCCGCGCCGATCTTGTCGATCTCATCGAGCATGAACACCGGATTGCGCGTCCCGCAGCGGCGCAGCTCCTGAATGATGCGTCCCGGCATCGACCCGATATAGGTGCGGCGATGACCACGGATTTCCGCTTCGTCGCGCATACCGCCGAGACTGATCCGCACAAATTTGCGGCCTAGCGCGTCGGCAATCGATTGGCCGAGGCTCGTCTTGCCTACACCGGGCGGTCCTAGAAAACAGAGGATCGCGCCGTGCCCTTGTGGATTGAGTTTGCGCACGGCCAGATATTCGATCAGCCGCTTCTTAACTTTTTCCAGATCGTAGTGATCGCGATCCAGAATTCGCTGCGCCTGATCGAGATCAAGTTTGTCTTTGCTTAGTTTGTTCCACGGAAGATCGGCGATGATCTCGATGTAGCTCACAATGACCGAGAATTCCGGACTGGCAGGAGGAATGAAATCGAGCCGCTTCAATTCGCGCTCCGCCTGTTTCATTACCTCCTCCGGCGGGTTAGCTTCTTCGAGCCGCTCGCGCAATTGCTGCGCCTGTTCTTCACTGCCGGCCTCGGCCTCGCCTAATTCGCGCTGGATCGCCTTAATCTGCGAACGCAGATACGCGCGCCGCTGCGCATCGGAAAATTGCGAGGCCACATCTTTTTGCAGCCGCTGCTGAATCTCAGCGATCTCGAGCTGCGCTGAGTTGTGCTTTTGCAGCGCACGAACACGCTTTTCCACATCGAGCTCTTCGAGAAGCGCCTGTTTTTCTCCAACGTCGATGTTCAGGTTCGGCGCCAGAAAATCAGCGAGCTGCTCGGCGTTGTTGATGTTCAGGATCATCAAACGCACTTGCTCTGGCGCGTCGGGTGTCAGTTCGAAAAGTTTTGTAGCCGAGTCCCGCAGATTACGAAAGGTCGCTTCCCATTCCTTGCTTTCTGGCGGCGAAATCGACTTCGGCAGATCCACTTCCGCGCGCAGGAACGGAGAAGTCGCGACAATTTTGCGGAGAGAAAAACGTCGCAGTCCTTGCGTGATGACTACGACATGGTCGTCCGACTGGCGCAGCAGCTTGAGCACAAGCGCGGCTGTGCCGATAGGGTAGAGGTCTTGTGGTGCGGGATCTTCCTTCGTTTCATCGCGCTGAGTAACCAACCCGATCACTTTCGTTCGCGGCAACGTCTCATCGAGCAGCTTCAGCGACGCCGCACGCTGAACGTTGAGCGGAACAACCGTGCCGGGAAAAACGACGAACCCGCGCATCGGCAAGATCGGTAGTTCCTCCGGGATATGCGGCATTTGAGTTTCATCCGTGGGCGCCACGATCGTGCTTTGTGCGCCCGGTTTGAATTCGCCGCCTGCGCGTAATGCGCTGATTTCGTTTTCACTCATGATTCTTTTAATGGCAGCGAAATCCAGAGCAGACCGTTCCGCTGTTCCGCGTGCGCCTGGTCGACTTCCACTTCGGCCGGCAATGGCACCTCGCGTATGAACGGGCCGTAATCAATCTCCATCGCCAGCAATTTTACGGCGTGTCCCTCCGCATGTGTCGGCTCCGGCAGCTCGCGTGTGCCGCGTATCACCACGCGCCGCGGTGCAACAGTGAGGTCAATGACGGAGCGATCGACTCCCGCCAGATCGACGCAGATACGAATGCATGTTTCGCAACGGTAAGCATTGATGGCTGGCTCCCACGCATGTGCAAATCTCGAAAACTGCGAACGTGATAGTTCACGGGTGACATCGTGCAATGCACCATGCAGCCAGCGTAATTTGATGTTCCTAATTGGATCCATGGGATATCGATCGAACTAGAAATCTCGGTGCGTACGCTACGTTTTCAATCTGTAGCGGAAGATACATCGTAAACAGCGTATTCGCGCGTCTCTCTTTCGAGGGAAGAGCCTAATCCGTCAGGTGCGATGAATATGCGGATGTTTCGCGCCAACGGCGCAGCATTCAATCTCGAGCCTGGGGCACCGCTCCAGGATTGATGAAAGCAGAAACGCCAGCGCTGAAAGCGCGACTCAACTTCAGCCAAGCGTCAGCGCTGATGAAACGCGCCTTCAGCGCTCCTGTTTCGGTTAATCAAATGTCCTAGGGCGATATCCCAGGCTAACAGTAACAACGCGCCTTTGGCGCTAAACACAAACCTCGCGTCCTGCCGGTTAACACAAGGGATAGATCGCGGGTTTCATCACTTCACTTTCCCTTGTCCCCACAAGGCGCGACCGGGTTTTGCGCCGGTATGCTCGCCGTCTTTGATGACTTGCACGCCATTCACAAAGACGTGCTTTACACCGACGGCGTATTGATGCGGTTTTTCAAAGGTGGCGCGATCGGTGATCGTGGCAGGATCGAACACAACCACGTCGGCGAACATTCCCTCCTTCACAAATCCACGGTGATCAAGACCGAGATTGGTAGCAGGCAATCCGCTGAGCCTGTGAATGGCTTCTTTCATCGGAATAACTTTCTCATCGCGGACATATTTGCCGAGCACCCGCGCGAAATTTCCATAGGCGCGCGGATGCGGATTCGATTTCGTGAACGGCGGCTCCGGCGCTTGCGAAGCTTCATCGGACCCAAATGAGATCCACGCTTTCGCGACTTCTTTCTTCACGTTGTCTTCGGACATGACGAAATAAATCGTGCCGATGCGTGATTCGTCCTCGGCAATCAAATCCATCATCGTGTCGATTGGATCTTTGCCGCGCATCTTCGCGACTTCGGCGAGCGTTTTGCCGGTGAGCGGTTTGAGTTTGTCGGACTTAAATCCGACCAACAGGATTTTATCTGGCGAACCGGCTGCGAGGTATAGATTTTCCCATTTGTCGCTGTCGATCTTCACCTCGGCTTTGATCTTCTCCCGCGTCGCCGGGTCGCGCAGCCGCTTGAACAAGGCAGGATAGCCACCGTCTTCAGACCACGGCGGCAGACACGCATCGAGCCCGGTGCCGGCGGCGGTGTAGGTATACATGTTGGCGCGGACGTTCAGTCCTTCCTTTTGCGCGCGTTCGATTCGCGGGAGCAGTTCGTCTTCTTTCGACCAATTTTCTTGGCCGGCAGCTTTGATGTGATAAAGCTCTGCCGGAATGTTCGCTTCGCGCGCGATCCGCAGCAGCTCATCGAGCGCTTCGATCAATTGATTACCTTCGCTGCGCATGTGTGAGATGTATTTGCCCTGATATTTTGCGGCGACCTTGCAAAGCTCAATCAACTCATCGGTGCTCGCATAAAACGCAGGCGGATAGATCAGGGAAGTGCCAATGCCCAGCGCGCCTGCTTCCATTTCCTTGCGTACCAGCTCGCGCATTTGATCGAGCTGTTCAGGCGTGGGCGCCTTGTCCTCGAACCCAATCACATATTCGCGAACGGTAGTTGCGCCCAAGAACGACGCCACGTTGCACGAGATGCCGCGTTTTTCGAGGTATTGCAGATACTCCGCGAGCGTGTTCCACTTGATGTCGTATTTGATATCTGTTTGGGCGCGCAGCATGTGCTCACGCACGCGGTCGTTCACCGGCCCCATGGATTCGCCTTCGCCCATGATCTCTGTCGTGACGCCCTGCCGAATTTCGCTTTGCGACCGGCCATCTTGAATCAGCGACTCGGTTGACCAGGAAAGCATGTTGATAAACCCGGGCGCGACGGCGAGCCCCTTCGCATCGACAATTGTTCTTGCTCTCGCCGTGTTGAGATCGCCGATAGCGGCTATGCGATCGCCGCGAATTGCAACATCGGCCTGCCGCGGCGCGGCACCCGTGCCATCGTAAACCGTCCCGCCCCGAATAATAACGTCAAAATCTGCCGGTGCCGGCGACTGGGACCGCTCCTGAGCCAACATTGCAAGCACAATTGTCAGGAACGCGACGGCCCAAAGGAAATTTTGCTTCATTGTCTCGACTGATGGTATCGAACACCGATATTCGCGCAAAAACCTGTCGCGAAATTGCGTTTCAGCACTTAACGAAAAGTGGATCAACTTCTCCACAGACAACGTTAAGCGGCAAGGGCGACCGATGGGACCACGTGGTGCGAATCATATTTTGGAGAAAGGGGAATATCTGATGAAAACGAAAATGAAATCCAAGCGCCGCAATCGAGCATTACTGTTGTCGATCCTTTGCGCAGGGGTCGTTGCAACTTTCCTAGGCGGATGTGCAGAGGGGCCTTACGCGACTGCGTATGACACCGGCTACTACCGGACCACGTATTATACGCCGGACTATTATTACGGTTACCCGGCTTCGTACTATTACGGGCCGACCTACGATGGTACGATCGTTCGCTCCGGTGTGCGCTACAATGATGCTTACGGGCCGCGCTATTACGACAGGACAGTTTACGGCGACTGGTAATAATTTGTGATGCGCGCTTGGTTGACGCATCGGTGCACAAAGTGCGCGCCGATGCGCCCAAGTCGCTCGGAGGCTCTAGCGAGTCAGACGCCTCACAGAGGCGTGGCTACAAAATTTATTTTATTTGGCTTTGTTTGTTTAAGTCGTTGCATTAAACCAATGGAGAAGAGGGTTTAATGAGAGCAGCTGCAAAGACATCCCATCTCGTGGCAACGATCCTCTCGTTGCTGTGTGCAGGCCTTTTTGCCCTTTCACTCGGCGGATGCGCCGAAGTATATTACACGGAGACTAACTATACGCCGGAGTCGCGGTACAACACCTATTACGGCCCGGATTATTATCCGTACTATCCGTATTACAGCTATTACGGCGGAGCGTACTACTACGGATATTAACCTTCAGCCTCAAAAGAGGATTTTACCCCTTAGTGCGCGTTAATAGGATGATTCCGGTGTAGCTAATTTCGTAATTTTTCTCGCGCGAAAACGGAAATTCCAGCAACTCAGTCAACGAATGCGTGTTCGCGGATGGCTTCGTCACAGCCTGCCGGAACCGGTGATGAATTCCATCCGATCGCCAGGAATCCATTCGCCATGAGGCCACCATCGCATCATTTTCGGGTGATTGGTTTCACTGCTGTTCGTTGTTTAATTCGAAAGTGATTTTTACGTCGTAATGATCGCCTTTGATGAGTCCAGTCGGCGGCGCGTCAACTTCAGTCACTCGCTTGGCGATGGTCGCGACAGATTCGTTCACGACGAGGTTGGCAGATGCTTTGATGATTTCGAATTTGGAGACGCGCCCATCCTTTTCGATTCGGACCTTGACCAACGTCGAGATCTTGCTGCCGGAAGGGACGCTGGTCGTTGGCTGGATCCATGCACTATAAAAGCGATCGTGCAGCATATTGCCATACCAGCCGAACTCCGACGCGCTGCTTCGGCCCCCCGCGCTGCCGCCTTTCCCTGTTGAATCTGTTTTCCCACTGCCCTTCTGAGACGCAGATGAGGTTTTCGCCGTAGGGTTTTTTTCATTCTTCACTGACTTCTCGTCGGATTTTGTCGAGTTCGACTTCTCTTTTGGCGATGGTTTGGAAGAAGCTTTCGTTAGCAGAATTTTCTTAGGTGTTGGCTTTGGGATTGGTTTTGGCGTTGCCTTCGGTTTTGGCGCGGCAGTTGCCGTCGGCTTTGGCCTGGGTGTGGCCGTGGCTGTTGGCTTGGGTGTTGGTGGTGGCAATTCGATTTCGCTCTTTGCCGTCGTTACCATCGGTTTTTCTTCTTCCGTTTTGTCATCGTTTTGTGGCTTCGGTGAAACGAGCGGAGTCACACGCTCTGCTGGGGGTGATGCCTCGGTTTCCGGTTCACCAGCGGCACCTAACCAAACGATGCTGTCAGGGTTTGATGCTCGCGCCGCCAGACTCCAGCGAATGAGTCCCGCGATGAGCGCAATATGCGCAAGCGCAATCAGGACAATGTTTCGCCAGAACCGGCCATCCTTCGGCATTTATTTTGATTCCGCTCTGGTGGCGATGCCGACTTTGGTGATGCCCGCCCGTTGCACGGCGTCCATTAGCGCAATCAATTTTTGCACGGGCAATTCGCGATCGGGTCGAATCACGACTGCGACATCCGGATTGGTCTGTTTCAACTGGATCAGTTGCGCGGGAAGCGTTTCCAAATCGACTACCTGATTGTTGAACCGGATCATATCGGTGCGATCGATGGATACGGTTTGCACCTGCGACCTCTTGATCGGCGGATTCTTCGCGCCGCTGGATGGGATCACCAGGTTCATGCTGCTTTCGAGCAGCGGTGTTGTGATCATGAAAATGATGAGCAGCACAAACGCTAGATCGAGCAGCGGCGTGACATTGATCTCGCTCAGCGTCGAGAGATTCTGGCGTTGTGAGTAACGTCTCATCGCGATTTCTGAATTGGGTGTTGGAGGCTGGAAGTTGGAAGCTGAGCGTTGCCTGCTGCGATTGAAAAACGCCCAACGCTCAACGTCCAACGCTCAAGGCTCAATGAAACAGTGCTCATCTCCGAAAGGCCGACTCGCGTGCGCCGTGATCGACATACTTGTGCTCGAACTCGGACGCCAGTTCGGCCGCAAAGTTGTCCATCTCCACGATCATCCCGCGAATGCTGGTAACGAGAAAGTTGTATCCGAACATCGCCGGAATGGCTACGCACAGAGCGGTCACTGTTGTAATCAGTGCGCCGGATACGCCCGGCGCCATCGAAACGAGACTGGGCGATCCGGCTTCGGCCACGCCGGTGAAGGCGTCCATGACACCCCAAACTGTGCCGAGCAAGCCAAGAAACGGCGAGCCGCTCACGGCAGTCGCGAGCAAGATCATCTGTGATTCTAGCGAAAGCGCTGTTTCGCCCACAGCGCGTTCCATCGCCGCGTTGACCGCGCCCATTTGCGCAGCTGAAATTTTGTCGGCAATCTCAAGTCGCGCGCGAAACGTGTCGTCCACTTCGGGTGAACCGAGCAAGTGAAACGTCATTTCTTCAGAACCGGCGCGATACACATTGAACAGCGGCGATCCCGGAAAGCGCGCGTGCTTCTCAAACAAGCGCAGCGGTTGTCGATCTTGTCGAAAAGCAGCAATGAACCGCACGTTCTGTTTTCGAGCGAAGCGGATCACGCGCAGTTTCGTGATCATGATCGACCAACTGAAAATCGACGCGACGGCCAGAAGAGTGAGAACGAGTTTTCCTGCGATCGTTGCGTGATCGAACGCAAAGAGGAGACCGCCGGCGGCTAGCAGCGTCGCAAAGAGCATTTCCGCGTCACCGCGATAAGTAATAACGCCGTTTTGCGGAAACGCTACTTGTCATTTCGACAGCAGCGGAGTGGAGAAATCTCTCACTGTCTAAAAATAAGGCCCGAGATGTCTCGCTTCGTTCGACATCACAACCCTACGAGGTCATTCTCTTTGAATACGTTGGTCGGTTTTTCGCTACGACCACGAATGCAATGCCAATGACGATCAGGAAGAACGAAAAAAATTGGCCACGCGTGAAGGGACCGATCAGCTCCGCGTCGGGTTCGCGGAAATTTTCTATGATGCTTCGAAAGATCGCGTAGCAAATAAAAAAAAGGCCTGTCAAAACTCCATTGGGCTGGCGAGTGCACGCCCGCACAAACCACAGAATCGCGAACAGAACGATTCCCTCGAAGAACGCCTCGTAAATCTGCGACGGATGGCGCGGTGAAAGAATGGAGCGCAACGCGGCTGCTACTTCCGGATGGCTGTGCACCGAGGCGATGACTGCATCCGGTGTAGTTAACGACGGATCAATCGATGCGCACGCCGCCACCGCTCGATCCGCCTCCTGAGGATGATCAAGCAGTTCCTTTGGAAATTGCATTGCCCACGGCACATTTGTGATGCGCCCGTACAGCTCGCCGTTGACGAAATTGGCGCACCGTCCAAAAAACAATCCAATCGGCGCAGTGACGACCAGATTGTCGCCGAGATTCGTCCACGAAATTTTGTGTCGATGCGCGTAGTAAAAAGTGAACGCTAAAAGGCCAAACATTCCGCCATGGCTCGACATACCCCCTTCCCAGACGCGCAAGATGGATAACGGCTCACGCAACATCTCTGGTTTGTAGAAGAAAACGTAGCCCAGCCGTCCGCCTATGATCACGCCGAAGAGCGCGCAGCCGGTGATAAAATCGCCTACTCGTTGCGGAGGCAGATCGGCGTACCCGCGTTTGGCCAACCAGAGAAAAAGGACATAGCTCGAGACGAATGCGAGCACATACGCGAGGCCATACCACCGCGGCCCGACGTTATCGTAGATCCGAAAAATGATCGGATTGAGACTGTGCAGATAATAAGCCAGCATTTGCTTCGCGATTGTCACTGATGTCGCTGGTACCCGCAATTAAAACGCAAGTCATCCCGAACGAAGTGAGGGACCTCCACAAAGCTGGAATCGTCACGCAAGCAATCGTCGAGTGACGTGTCGGCAAACGTGAGATCCTTCGCCGTCTGCGCGACTCAGAATGACAGTACTTTTTTCGCGAGTGATGTGTTCAACACTTTCCGCAGAAATGGTGCGGTACGGCTCACTCGATTTTTTGCGACCCGTTCCGGCGTTCCACACGCTACCACTTCGCCGCCAGCGTCACCTGCTTCCGGCCCAAGATCGACAATGTAATCGGCTTCCGCGATCACGCTCACGTTATGTTCGATCACGATGACGGTGTTTCCCTCATCCACCAGGCGGTGCAGCACCTTGAGGAGCAGCTCGATGTCAGCCATGTGCAGGCCAATGGTGGGTTCCTCGAGCAAATACAATGTCGAGCCCGGCTTGCGCATTTTCCGGATCCGCTCATCCGCTGCGCGGCTGACTCCGCGTTTTAATTGTGTCACGAGCTTGAGCCGCTGCGCTTCGCCTCCGCTCAAGGTCGGGCTTGGTTGCCCCAGCTTGAGATAGCCGAGGCCGGTATCGACAAGCAGCGAAAGCGGCCGCGCAATTTTCGGATGCGCCGAAAAAAATTGCGCCGCTTCTTCAATCGTCATCTCCATCACGTCGCCGATTGATTTTCCGTTGTAGCAAACTTCGAGCGTCTGCGGATTGTAACGGCGGCCGCGGCAGTCTTCACAGGGCACATAACTGCTCGGCAGAAAATTCATTTCCAGTTTGATCACGCCCTGACCTTTGCATGTCTCGCAACGGCCGCCTTCGGCGTTGAACGAGAATCGGCTTGCAGAATAGCCGCGCACGCGCGAAACCGGCAGTTGCGCGTACAGATTCCGAATCTCGTCAAAAACTTTCACGTAGGTGCCCGGCGTGGAGCGCGACGTTTTACCAATCGGCGACTGATCGACTTCATAAACCGCTTCAATCTCTTGCGCGCCGCTGATGAGTTTGAAGAGATCGCCGTTTCCCGCACGTTTCCTTTGGTTTAGCTGCTCGCGCACGGCTGGCCAGATTACGTCGTGCATCAACGTGGATTTGCCGCTGCCCGAAATTCCCGTGATCACCGAGAGCCTCCCGACTGGGAAACGAACATCGATTTCTTTCAAATTGTTGGCGCGCGCACCATGGACTTCGATCCAGTTTTCAACGTCCCGCAGGGAGCGGCGCGATCCGCGGATCGGATGACACAGCGGCGTGCTGAGGCAACGGGCGGTCTCGGAATTCGGATTCTTCTCGATGTCGCGCAGCGCGCCAGTGGTCACCACTTCGCCGCCATGGATACCCGCGCTCGGTCCGAGATCAATGATGTGATCGGCGTGCCGCATTGTTTCGTCATCGTGCTCGACCACGACCAGCGAATTACCCTTGTTTCGCAACGCGGTGAGCGTTTCGAGTAAGCGCAGGTTGTCGCGCGGGTGGAGACCGATGGTCGGTTCGTCCAGCACGTAAAGGACTCCGCGCAAATTTGAGCCAAGCTGCGCGGCCAAGCGGATTCGCTGCGATTCGCCGCCACTCAATGTTTTCGCCGAACGCCCGAGCGCCAGATAACCGAGTCCAACCTTTTCCATGAAACGCAATCGCTGTTGGATTTCTGGGACAAGACCTGCTGCGATCGCTTGATGGGTGTCTGTGAATTTCAATCTATCAATTCTGCGCATTGCTTCGCTGGCCGAGAGGTTGGTGAATTGATCGATGGTGTGGCCTTGCACACGAACATGGCGCGCCACCGCGTTTATCCGCGAGCCGTGACATCTCGGGCATTCGCGCGCTTCGTCTTCCTCGATCCACTCCGATTCCCGTTCTGCGGCAAGCTCGTTTTCCAGCACAGATTCGCCGTCAGCGCTCGCGCCTGTTTGTACATCCTGGTCCCAGATTTCGCCGAAGCCGCCGCATTCTTCGCAGGCGCCATGAGGCGAGTTGAACGAAAACAAACGCGGATCGAGTTCTTCAAATGCACGGCCACAGCTTGGGCAGCTCATCTCGGTACTCATCACGCTCAGCCGATTTTTTGAATCGAGCAGGCGCGCTGTACCGCGTCCTATTTCCAGTGCGCGCCGGACAACATCGCGCGGTTTCGTGATTCGCTTGCGATCGATCGCGCCCACGACCACGTCGATCGTGTGTTCCTTGAAACGCTCAAGTTTCCGAAAATGCGAGACCGGGACCAGTCGTCCATCAACGTAAAGCGTGTCGAATCCCTGGCGGTCCGCCCAGCGCGCCACATCGGTATGAAAACCTTTGCGCGCTTTCACGAGCGGCGCGAGCACCTTCAGCGGCCCGCGTTTCGCGGCTCCTTCAATCTGCTTTACGATCGACGCCGCGCTCTGCTTTGCCACCGGTAAATCACAGTCGGGACAAAATTGCGTTCCGGTTTTGGCAAACAAAAGCCGAAGGAAATGGTAAATTTCGGTCACCGTCGCCACAGTGGATTTGCCCCCACCGCGCGTGACCCTTTGTTCAATCGCAACAGTGGGCGGCAATCCGCTAACCAGATCGACGTCGGGCTTTTCAAGTTGCTCGACGAATTGCCGCGCGTACGGCGACATGCTGTCGAGAAAGCGCCGCTGCCCTTCGGCGAACAAAATGTCGAATGCGAGGGTTGATTTACCGGAACCGCTCAAACCGGTAATCACCACTAGCTGCTCCCGCGGAATCTTAACGTCGATGTTCTTGAGATTGTGCTCTCGCGCGCCGTGAACGTGGATGGCGCCGTTCCGGCTACTCGCGCGAAATCGTGGAGCCGCTTCCGCCGCTCGCGCGAACTCGATGCTGTCATCCTGAGCGTAAGCGCCGGATCTCTCGAAGTCGTACGCGATTTTTTGAAGTCCCTCCCCAGCTACTTGGTCGAGTCTTTCGCCGCGGTGAAATTCATGCGTTGAAAGTAGCTGGGTCGCAATAATGGGCAGCGCTTTTCTAGATTTCGAAAGAACGTGTCGCAAGAATTGTCCGGTGTGCGAGTTCTCTGTCTCAGCGATCTGCTCGGGAGTGCCTACTGCCACGAGTTCGCCTCCAGCATCGCCCGCTTCTGGACCGAGATCGATGATCCAATCAGCGCACTTGATCACCTCCAAGTTGTGCTCGATCACCACGATAGAATGTCCATTATCGACCAGCCGCTGAAACAACTGCAGCAGCATCGCCACATCATCGAAATGCAGTCCGGTGGTCGGCTCATCGAAGATGAACAAATTGCCAATTGCTTCCCCCGTTGAGTTTTGAGCGTCGGACACTGAGCGTTGGGCGTTTTCTGCCTCTCGTAAGTGCCCGACCAATTTCAGCCGCTGCGATTCGCCGCCAGAAAGCGTGTTGAGGGGTTGACCAAGTCGGAGATAACCAAGTCCTACTTCGTCAAGTACTTTGAGCCCGTTCGAAATTTGAAGCCCTCGCTCATCCCCGAGCTGTGCAAAGAATTGAATCGCTTCACTGACAGTTAACTCCAGGACGTCGTGAATCGATTTGTCATGCAGGCGCACTTTTAGGATGTGCGGCTGGAAACGTTTGCCCTCGCATTCTGCGCAGCGCACGAAAAGATCGCTCAAAAATTGCATCTCAATCTTTTCAAAACCTGTGCCCGAGCAACGTTCGCAGCGGCCGTTGCCGGAATTAAACGAGAAGGCGCTTGCGGTGAGTCCTTGGGCCATCGCTTCCGGTTGCGCGGCAAACAATTCGCGGACGCGATCAAACAGACCCAGATAAAGAATCGCGGTGGAACGCGGTGTGCGCGCCAGCGGCGCCTGATCGACCATCACTACCTCGCGAACCCGGTGCGCGCCGATCACCGATTTGCACGCCCCCGGTTCTTGATCCGTGGTCTGAGCTTTCGCACGCAGCAGATTCCGATAAAGCACATCATGGACGAGTGTGGATTTGCCGGACCCGGAAACACCGGTCACGCACGCAAACACGCCAAGCGGCAGATCAACATCGATGTCTTTGAGGTTGTGCTCCCGCGCGCCAACGATCTTGATTGATGATGTCGAGTTGCGTCGCGATTTCGGAATCGGAACTGATTTTTGGCCGGTGAGATAGTCGCGGGTGAGTGATGGGTGAGGAGCGTTCGCGAAAAAATCATCGAGCGATCCGTTCCAAACCAATTCGCCGCCGCGTTCGCCGCGGCCTGGACCGAGATCGATCAAACTATCTGCGGCGCGAATGATTTGTTCCTCATGCTCGACCACCAGAAGCGTGTTGCCTTTGTCGCGCAAATTGTGCATTAAGCGCACCAATTGGCCGACATCGCGCGGGTGCAATCCAATGCTGGGCTCGTCCATCACAAATAGTGTGTTCACGAGCGACGCCCCGAGGCATGTCGTGAGGTTCACGCGCTGGACTTCGCCGCCGCTCAACGTGCGCGTCGACCGATCTAGCGTGAGATAGCCGACGCCAACCTCGCAGAGGTAGTTCAGGCGCGCGCAGATTTCGTCACGCAGCATCTGAGCGGCTTTGTCACCGGCAGTGATGTCGATTTTGCCGAGAAGGTCCCGCGCATGCGAAATCGAAAGCGCTTGGAAGTCAGGAAGAGCAAGAAGAATTGCGGATTGCAGATTGCGGATTGGGGAAAGTTTGTAATTCAGCGCTTCGGGTTGATATCGGCCGCCGTTGCAACTTGGACATGTGACATAAGCGCGATATCGGCTGAGCAGGACGCGCACATGCATCTTGTACGTCTTGCTCTCGAGCCAGCGAAAAAAGCCGCGCACGCCGTACCAACGATCGTTTTCGTAATCGTCGTCGGCGTATTCGCCGGAGCGCTTTTCTCCGTTAATGACAAAATCCTGATCGACTTTCGGCAATTGCTCGAACGCAACATTGATATCGATGTCCCTGCGCGCGCACACTCGAAGAAGATCCTTTTGCGATTCACCAAATTCTTCGCCGCGGAAAACGCGCACGACACCTTGTTTGATATTCAGCCTGCGATTTGGAATTGCCTTGTTTAGGTCAATGGAAATCGTGCGACCAAAGCCGCGGCACTTCGGACACGCACCGAGCGGGTTATTGAAACTGAAAAGGCCCGGTGTGGGCGGGCGAATATCGAGGTCGCAATAGGCGCAGTGCCAACCGGTGGAAAAGGGAATTGCGGATACCGGATAGCGGATACCGGATAGTTTTTGACCTTTATCCTCAGTGCGTTCCGGTTTCCGGTTTCCGGTTTCCGGTATCGGAATGATGTTGGTTTGACCTTTTCCGAAACGGAGCGCCGTTTCGATTGCCTCAACTAATCGTGTACGATTTTCTTCACCGATAGCGATGCGATCCTGAATGACTTGCACGCGCGCGCCGAGCCGCTTGATCTTTTGATCGGCATCTACGCGAACGATTTGGTTATCAATCCAAACGCGCAGATAACCCTGTTGCTGGAGGAAATCGAAGAATGCGCGCGGAGCCGTCTTCGCGGGAACTGCGACCCAAAACGTAATGAGAATATTTCTGCCGACGCAATCGCGCAGAATCTGTTCTGCGATCGACTGCGCAGTTTCTGGCCGAATTTCGCGATTGCAATTCGGACAGAAAGCGCGAGCGACGCGCGGCCAGAGCAACTTCAAATAATCGTTGATCTCGGTCATTGTCCCGACTGTCGAGCGTGATGTCTTAACCGGGCTGGATTGTTCGATGGCGATGGCGGGCGGGATGCCACGGATGTCATCGACGCGCGGCTTATCCATGCGGTCGAGGAACTGCCGCATATACGGGCTGAACGTCTCGACGTAACGGCGCTGGCCCTCTGCGTAAATTGTTTCGAAGGCCAGGCTCGATTTTCCAGAGCCGCTCGGCCCCGTTACAACCGTCAGTTTTCCGAGCGGAAGATCAACATCGATTCCTTTGAGATTGTTCTGCCGCGCCCCGCGGATTTCGACGCAATCAGTCTGCGCTGGCGCGATAAGGTGGTCTGTTGTCCCAATCTCTGAATCCACTGGAAATATTCGCTGCCAGTCAAGCGGTTCGCAAATTTCCGCAGCACAAAACACGCGTCATCCGAACAACGTGACGGACCTCGCCTACGAAGGTTGCGACATGCTGGGTAGCAAGCGTGAACAATCTCCCCTGTGAGAGGTCCCTCCCTCCACTCGGGTTGATAGAGTTCTTATTGCTTAAAACGTGCGACGAGTCCTTCGCGCTGTTCCAGCAATTCTTCCGGCAACACGCCTCCCAGCGAATCGAAAAACTGTTTGTGCTCGGCGATTTCTTTTTGCCACTCCTCGTGGTCAATGCAGAGCAGTTCGGCAACGCATTTGTGATCAATATCCAGTTCGGCCACATCGAGGTCGTGCGGACCGGGCAACCAGCCAATGGGCGATTTCAGCGCACCGCCGCTTTCTTCGCAACGATCGATGATCCACTTCAGCACACGCATATTTTCACCAAACCCGGGCCACAGAAATTTTCCGTCTGCCCCCTTGCGAAACCAGTTCACGCTAAAAATGCGCGGTGGATTAGTCAGCCGCTTTCGAATGTCGAGCCAGTGCTGGAAATAATCCCCGATGTTATATCCGCAGAAAGGCAGCATCGCCATCGGATCGCGTCGCACCTTACCCACAGCCCCGGTAGCGGCGGCGGTTGTTTCCGAGGCCATGGTCGCGCCCAGATAAACGCCGTTGGTCCAATCGAACGCCTGATAAACCAGCGGCACTGTATCGCTACGGCGACCGCCGAAAATGATCGCGCTAATTGGGACGCCTCCGCCTTTCTCAACATCAGGATCGAGCGCCGGATTGTTGCGCATCGGCGTGGTGAACCGGCTGTTCGGATGCGCAGCTTTTTCTTTTGACTTTGGCGTCCAGTCATTTCCGCGCCAATCGATGGCATGGGCTGGTGGGTCGGCGTCTTTGCCCTCCCACCATACGTCACCGTCATCAGTAAGCGCGACATTGGTGTAGAGTGTGTCGTGCGCGATCGATCGCATCGCGTTTGGATTTGATTTATAGCTTGTACCCGGCACCACGCCGAAATAGCCGTTCTCGGGATTAATGGCGTACAGCCGGCCATCTCGAACCTGCATCCACGCGATGTCATCGCCAACAGTCGTCACCTTCCAGCCTTTGAAATGTTCGGGTGGAATGAGCATGGCGAAATTGGTTTTGCCGCACGCGCTGGGGAACGCCGCGGCCACATAATGTTTTTTTCCTTCCGGGGATTCCACGCCGAGGATCAGCATATGCTCGGCGAGCCAGCCTTGTTTGCGCGCCAGATAAGAGCCTATACGCAAAGCAAGACATTTCTTGCTCAGCAGAACGTTACCGCCGTAACCGGAACCGACGGAAATGATCGTGTTGTCCTGTGGAAAATGACAGATGAATCGGCGCTCAGGATTGACGTCCAGTAGCGAATGCACGCCGCGGTTCCACTCCGCGTTTGGATCGTTCCCGAGCCGTTTCACAGCAATCTCACCCATGCGTGTCATGATCCGCATATTCAGAACGACATATTTCGAATCGGTAATCTCGAAGCCGACCTTGGTCAGCGGCGAATCCGGCGGCCCCATGATATAGGGAATGACAAACATCGTGCGTCCGCCCATCGCGCCTTTCAACAGACCGCGAAGTTTCGTGTACGTTTCGCCCGGCTCAGACCAATTGTTGGTTGGACCTGCTTCTTTTTTCGTCGGCGTGCAGACGAACGTGAATTGCTCTACCCGCGCCACGTCGTTTGGATCGGAGCGATGCAAATACGAGTGCGGAACTTTCTTCTGGTTTAGCTTGATCAGAACATTTTGTTTGAGCGATTCAGCGATCAGGAACTCGTTTTCCCGATCCGAGCCGTCGCACCAGAAAATATTTTCCGGTTCTGTGAGGGTGGCAATTTCATGTACCCAATCGAGTACCGCTTGATTGGCTGGCTTTGCGTCACCGATTCCACTCGGCGGGAATATGGCTGGCGCGAGATTTTTCATGGAAGAAGAATGTTCATCTTAACCATGAATGGAGGGCTTCGCCACGTTGAATCGTTGATGGATTGAAGCGTTTCCTGGTGTAACTCCGAAAGCCTTCGCGAGCGAGCGGTGTAACGATTTAGCGAATCACGAATCACGCTTGCGTAGAGGCAATGCGCGGCATTAATTGAAAACATGTTCGGGGTCACCACCTCCGATGATTATCGGCCGGTTGCGTGGATGGGGCGCTATCCGGTGGACGTGACCACGATGCTGGTAGGGCTGCACGTCGCGGTCGCGATTTTCACCGCGATTCTCTATGCGATCGGTGTAGCTCCCATTTTGGCGTATTTACAATTCGACAGCGCGGCAGTTTGGTCCGGTCAGGTTTGGCGCCTTTTCACTTACGCGTTCGTTCACGCGCCGTCGGCGCTCCTCTGGTTCGCCGTCGAGATGTACATGCTGTTCGTTTTCGGACGCGAGGTAGAACGCTTCATTGGGCGGCGCACTTACATCGGGCTGTACGTGATCTTGCTGTTCGCGCCTGCATTACTGCTTACTATCTGTGCCCTCTGGCAGCCCTCCATTCTCTGGGGTTCGACTGCAATACATTTTGGAATCTTCGTTGCTTTCGCGACCATCTATCCGCGCGCGGAGTTGTTCCTGCGGATTACAGCGAAATGGATCGTAGTGATTCTTGCTGCCGTTTACACGTTCCAGCTACTCGCCTACCAGAAGTGGACCGATCTGGTCGTTGTATGGACAAGCATCGGCGCAGCGTTCCTGTTTATCGAGTTCAGCGGCGCGGGGCCGGAGCTTGCCTGGTGGGATGCCCTGAAAACGCGCTTTGCTCCCAAGCCGAAGTTTCGCGTTCTCCCCAAAACGGGAACGACACGTCCTGCGGACTCGGACGACGTTTATGCATCGATTGATCCGATTCTCGATAAGATTTCAAAATTCGGGATGGGAAGCTTGACCGCGAGCGAGCGCCGGCAATTGAATCGCGAGCGCGAGCGGCTGCTCAAAAAATCGGAGTGATCCCTGTAGTGACAGCCGTGTCGGCTGCACTTATTTCTTGACACGCAGGCGGCACGCCTGCCTCTACAGTTTTTCGGTTCTCAGGTTAATCGCGATTCGATGATCTGGCACAAAACGTGGAGCAGAAGCTTGTGCGCTTCCTGAATCCGCGCAGTTGAATTGCTGCCCGCCAGAAGATCAACATCGGCCATGCCGATAGTCGATCCGCCGTCACGCCCGAGAAGCGCGATCGTTTTTAGCTTCCGCGCCCTCGCTTCCTCCAACGCACGCGCAACATTTTTGGATCTGCCGGAGGTTGTCAGGCAAATGAGCACATCTCCCGGCAGACCAAACGCTGCTACCTGGCGAGCGAAAATTTCATTGAAACCGTAATCGTTTGCGGCCGCAGTGAGAAGTCCGCCATCGCTCGCAAGGCAAATCGCGGGATGAGCGGAGCGGTCCTTCGCGAAGCGCACGACGAGCTCGGTCACAAAATGTGCCGCATCAGCCGCGCTCCCGCCGTTCCCGCAAACAAGCAATTTGTTTCCCGTGCGCAAACATTGCCCGATCAAATCGGCAGCTTTTGCGACTCCCGATTCAAGTTTCTTGAGCGACTTAAGCGTCCGGATCGAATCGTCAATCGCCCGGTCAAAGATTAAGGAGATATCACTCATCAAATTACACCCTTCGCGACAAAGAAATGGTGCGCGATAGAGGGTTCGAACCTCTGACCCCTACCGTGTCAACGTGACTAGAGCCCTCCTGAAAAAGCTTTTTCCCTCGTGGGCAACTCCATATGAGGCCATGCAAACGCATGCAAAATCGCGAAGTGTGACAGGAAAATGTGACAAAAATAATTCCCGGTAATTTACGGTAGGGTACGCTAGACAGGCCTGCTGTTTCAACTTCCAAAGTGTGACATTAGAAGAGCAGCGCCTGCGCTTCAATGCATTTCGGTAGAGTATTTGCACAGCGTCAGAATTGCATCTTACGCGACGGACAAATGCTCCGCCCAGGGAGCCGAGCGATCATCGCTGCGGTATGACCATGACTGAGTGCTTAAAGGAAGAGTCAAAGGCATCTATTTGCGTGGCCACACATATTGGTTGGCAAAGCAGGTAAATGGTCGCAGAAGCTTCGTCTCGCTTGAAACCGAAGATTATGTGTTGGCCGTTCAGCGCGCGCGGGAAATTATGGACAGTCCCGAGTTGCAGCCAGCACAGTCGTTCACTGCGGAGGTCGAGCGGTTTCTAAAGCACAAGTTCGCGACAAACCGCTACAGCAAAATGAGTGCGGAGAGCAAACGTTCTTGCCTCATCATGTTTGCCGATAGCGTAAAGAACATCCCGCCGGCTAACGTCACCACCAATCATTGCAAAGCTTACTACGACGCAGCGAAGACGCGCGTCGTCCCGAGCACGGCCGAGAGCTACATGTTTACGCTGCGATCCTTCTTCAACTGGTGCGCGAGGGAGAATCTGTGCCGGCGCAACCCTGTGATCGCAGTACAACTCGATCGCATTGACCGAAAGGGCAAGACTCGCTTCGCGAACTTTGAGCTGGCACAACGGTTGATCCACAGTGCGCCGAACGACGACCTGCGCTTTATCTTGTTCTGCGGGTTTCATACCGGGATGCGCAAGATGGAGATCGTCGAAGCCGTGCCTAGCTGGTTTGACCTCTCAGCACGCACCGTTGAAATCCGCGCAACAGAAACGTTCCGACCGAAAGACCGTGACGCCCGCACCGTTCCGCTGACCGATCAATTTGTTGACTTCCTAAAGCGTTGGGGTTTGCGCTCGCCTTACGTATTGCAGCCCGCTGTCACACACGGCAGCCATCGTTACCGATTCGATTTTCGACGTGCGTTTTCCGATTACATGAATGCACAGGAAGTACCGTGGATTACACCGCACGTCATGCGGCATTCGTTCGCATCAATCTGCGCGAGCAAGGGAATCGACATT
This sequence comes from Verrucomicrobiota bacterium, assembly GCA_003217875.1. Taxonomy (GTDB): domain Bacteria; phylum Verrucomicrobiota; class Verrucomicrobiia; order Chthoniobacterales; family UBA10450; genus Udaeobacter. The sequence goes on along the minus strand of QHMR01000012.1, from coordinate 3,534 downwards.
TACAGAATCGCGACGTGGCTCGGCGACGATGTGCGCGTCGTGCAGCGCCATTATGCAAAACTCCGGCCGGATGATCGCCAAATCATGAAAGCGTTCGCCGTATAGGTACGCTGTTCGAGCCATTAGACAGAATCTCGCCCGCTTTCAGTCGGTCGATGCAGCCGTCGAGATCGCGAATGTCAAACCGCGTAAGCCGGTTTCCGCGCACGAACGGTTTCAACCATTTCGCTCGTTCAAATTGTCGCAATAATTCTTTACTGCCAACATAAGCGGCAGCGTCTTCCGGCGACAGCCCGCGTCTCAACTGCGAATATTTCATGAGCGAAGTATCAACCTCTTAGTGTGCAACACTGCGCGAGATTGGGAGCGGATGGATGTTGCTCCGGCGACGGTGACGCACCGGTCGATTATGGGCTAAAGCAGCGCGCAATAAAGCAGCCTCAACGAGTTTTGCCCACGCAAGGAAGCGTGGGCTTTAGTAGGAGGGACGCCCTACCCCTTAGCCAAACTAAGGAAATTCTGGTTCATCGCTGAATCGCTGCTGAATCGATCAGCGACGCCACTAATATCGCCACGGTCACGCAAGGTTTGAACCGACGCTGTCCGCGCATTCACGCCGCGATCACTGAACCGACATCGCCCAATTGGTGACGCTAACAGACGGCATCATGAAGCGGCGACAACGCGGAGCTTGATTCAGGATCATTCGCGAGTTGGCCGCAATAGTAGACGTGACTGCAAACACTGCGACGATTGCACGCTGTCTCACCGCGGTCGCCAATAACTTGAACACCACCACGACATCGTCAGCGATTCGATCGCGGACGCGGTCACATTCAGAACGTGAATCGTCGGCGAACCTGTCGCCGGTCCGGCGATCATTGCGTTCTCGACAACCTTTGAATCACCAACGTCAACACCAGTGATCAAACCAGCACAACGTCCCCGCATGCGCGGCTCGCGCATCGCAGACCTGCGCATACTTTGATCAACGCAGCCTTCTGCGAACAAACAAATCAACCTCATCATCAACGGCAAAGGCGGCGTCGGAAAAAGCTTATTCCCCACGACATTCGTCCGAGGATCCAGAGATCGTCGCAGCCTTCGTCGCGCCGTCGATAGCGACCGCGAAAAAAAGAGCACAATCGAGCGCTTCAACGCTGCGGCCAGCCCAAATCGCAAAGACATTGAACTTCTCCGTTCGGTCTTCCGCGCCGCGCGGCTCCTCTCTGCGAAAAGCTCAAAGCCTTTGCTCCCCCTTTTTCCAGAGATGCAGTCATCGCGCGTTGTCTTCCCTTCGCCGCAACTCCGCCGACTCCACTGCGCCTTCATTGCGACAAGCGCGTGATCACTACGGTGTGCCCAGAACGTGCTTCGCCATATGCGTTCGAAGCAGTCGCTTACGACGAACCATTTGTTTCGTTAACTTTTGTCGGCCCTGGCGTGAATCGCTGCTCGATTGTATCGCTCGCTGCGCGTGGAAAGAGGTCGTTATCGGTTCACGTAGGAAAGCAGTTCTCTTTCGACCCGATTGCGGCTGTCGTATTGCCATCGGGTGGTGTTTCCATTTGGATCAATCAATTTCGTCAGGTTACCCGTGGGGTCATACACAGCGATTGAAGGTTTAGCTTCAGCTTAGGACGGTTCGAAGAAGCCTTCTGCCTCTTTTGTGGTAGGGCGCGCGCCTGCAATACAAATCCAATTAACGCGCAAGGCTTCGCGCAAAGTCTTTGCGATTCGCCTCGGGACCTACACGGCTCGAACAGAATGAATGCTTATCAGATCGTTATTCGCGCGCCCCTAGACACGCCAGACTTACACTCGGCCGCCGGGGAGAGGGAAATCAAAGTCATAGGCCAGAAACATTAGGCGCCAACAGCGCCGAAGCGCCACCTGGGGTGGATTCGTCTTGTTAACTCCCCAAATCGACGTCTTCTCAATCCTTCGTTTCGGATCAGCCGCGCGGATGCGCAAAGATTGCAATCGAAGCGATCACAAAGATCGCGGGGAAAATGACACGGCAGTAGCGATCAAGTTTCTTTGCGCGCTCGCTTTGCTGGTTGTTATCCAGAACTGTCGTCACCAGAACTTCGATAAGAGAAAAGAAAACAAGCAGTGTGCTCGTTAGGAAAAGGGCATCGAGCCGAGTCATGTAAGGGAGGCGTGGCAGCTGGGTATCGACGGCGAAGCGGTAAGCAATGAGTGTCAGCATCGAGGTAACCGCGACGCTAAACTGCGTGTTGGAGTTTGTCGGCTCGGTCCAAAAGACGACCCACGACATGATGACGATCAGGACGAGAGGGAGGATTACTTTTAAGATATAGTGCCCGATGTTGCGCGCGGCCGTGAATTCGAAGGCATAGCCTGAAAATTCGAGGCCCGGCGTAAGCGTGTAAGGAAGTGTCCTGGCATCCCATTTCTCGACCGTCCAGTCAGGCAGAGTAATTGATGACGCGATCCCGCTCGCCTGTCTAAGTCCCTCCCGTATCCAAGTCTGATCCGGCACAAATTTTAATTCGTTCGGCCGGTAGCGGACGGCGACCAGCTGGATACGAAAAGTTTGCCGGTCGAACGGGAATGATCGTAACCGCAATGGTTGTGTGAACGCTCCCGCATAGCGCTGGCGATAAATCAGCGTGCCGTCGGGTTCGACTTCGCCCCACTCGGGCAGCTTGCGAATCACTGAGGCAGTTTCGTTGGCGATGCCGACGCGTGGATGCCAAACCTGTTCGAGCGGGTAACGCACAACTCCGCTACCGGTGTGAGCCAGGCGAGGATCTTTCCAGCGCAACACCAGTGCGATCTCAGCGGTGAAGCTCTGCTGTGCGCTGTCGATATTACTAATGTCCACGATCCAGATTCCGACGGAGACTTCAGTGGGACCCGCATCTGCCGCTGGCCGGTCGATGACCGTCGGCACTTCCGCGCCGCGCACCTGCAAGATCGAAATCGCCAGAATGGTGACTAACGAAAAGCCGATTCGCTTAGTCATCAGAGTGGGCCAGGTTTGCTTTTAAGATTCGCTCAACTTCTTGAATTGCCTGCAGATTGTCCTGCGCTTGGTGGCCTGAATTGACGATTAACTCCGACTGCGCGCCCGCGAGATGAGAGCTCCAGTAGGGAACGATGCCATCGGAGCTATTTGGCGTATCGCCCCGGCCGCGGTCTCCCATAATCGAGTGATATGGAATGCCGGGCGTTATGGGAAGTTTGTTTACCGCGAGCACAAACCGATCGTCAGGCTCCAGCGTATCGACGCTATTCGGCATGCGTTTCAACGCCGCAGCGGCGGGATCGTCGACCAGAAGCGGTTCCATTTCCTGGTAAATCGGGGTAAAGAGCCGGGGAGTTCTGACGAGACCTGAACCAATCCGTCCAATCCAGCCGGAGGCGAGCCCGCTGCCGCGATGCGGTGTTGAAATGAATACCGCTCGTTGAACATGCGGCCGATGATTGAATATGAGCGACTCTTCGAGAAGTTTGCGCCCATCACCCGCCAACGGCGTTTTGGCCGGAGACGTCCCAAAAAGGTGG
>QHMR01000053.1:10672-12250 GCA_003217875.1 Verrucomicrobiota bacterium | reverse complement strand
CCGCTCGCTGTGCGCCTCGTCAATCAGGAAGTTTTCCGCGAAGAACGGTGAGTGAATACGGCGGGAGTTCGTAGGTTGATGAGCCTTCTCGCGTGAAATGCGCGGGTGGTAGACTTCGGGTTGGATGACCGTTTGGTCCGTCATCGTGCCAGGCGTATTGGTGTCGCGAAAATTGGATCACCTCTACCTGTCCTACAAAACGCACTGGCTGCTGTGCGGCGGGAATGTTGAACTGCACATTGAGCTGGGCTGCGTGCTTGGGATGTTTGTTAATTGCAAGAAGCGCCCACTGTTTGTCTGGTCGTCGCACTGCATAGACGGTGACGGCAGGCGATGACGTGGGTTTCTCCTGCTTGATGGTTACGGGAAATATGTCGTGTGAGTCGCTTGTTGGCTGCATCCATTCTTTCGTGATCAACTGAGCAGCGTAGTACACGGACAATCGATTCAGTTGATCCCCCTTTGGATTTAACTGAAGGATCATGAGATTGCCCCAAGAACACTTGAGCTCATCCTGTAGATAGTTTGGCTCGTATCCGTACAGGTACGACTTGGCGCCGCCTAACGTCAGAAAAGTTGCGACTGTGTCTGCATTGAAGAGAGCACCTTCGACGTCCACTTCGTGACGTCCGGCAAAGACAGAATAGCCGTATTCGGTCATCAGCCATGGGATGTCAGAAGGCACGCCGTCGCTGCGCAAGCTAGCCAGCATTGACCCAAGGCGCGACGGAATTTCCAACAGCTGCGGCGGGGCAGGGGCGCAGATATTGTCGAAGGGGTAAAACTCAAATGAAAGAAAATCGAAGGGCGCTCCGGCACCTCGAACACACTTCAAAAATCGATTCATCCAGGAACGATTCCCGAACGCATCGGCCCACGTAAGCAACCGGTCTTCGAAATTTTGCAAGCTCGGCCCCCCGAGTTTTAGATGCGGATTCAGCGTGCTCAGCCGCCGAGCGACTCCGGCGTAAAGCGCAGCGTAATCCTCTGGCGAAACCCATTGGCCATCGGGTTCTTCGCCCAGTTCGACTCCTTCCAGATTGTAGTTGCGCCGCAGCAAATAATTGATCTCAGCGGCGGCGTTCTCAGGTGTGTCGTACAACACGCCGACTGGCACGAGCACGGGCAAGGTGTTCGTAAGCGCGCCGCGCAGAATGAAATCGAGTCCCGGCTGCTCGATGCTGAAGTCAATATCTTCGGCGCGATGCCACGGATCAGTTGATGACACATAGATGATTGTCTGCCGATGGCGATCGGGCGCGTGATGGACGTAATCATGGAAATGACCACGCGCATCGACCGTACCGAGCTCAATCTCACGAATCGCAAATCCAAGTTGATCACGAATATCTTCGGACGTTGCTGCGCTGGTTCGCGAGCTACGGCTCATGACGACGCGTACAAATCGGACCGAACGCGGACGCTCGGCGATTCGAATCGGTTCATTGCGAATGCGAGCATCAGCGACATTTCCATGGGCGAATAGCTGCCAGTCGTCATCATCATCGGCGTGCACGTGCATCGGATCGTCGCCCGGCCAATATTCGACTCGATACTTCTGGGCGTACGGCGCCCCCC
>QHMR01000053.1:0-10640 GCA_003217875.1 Verrucomicrobiota bacterium | reverse complement strand
CTTTTCCAAAACGATCCTTCGTCGCCATCGGTGATACGGGAATAGCCGTCATCGTTTGCTTGATCGATGGTGTTTCCGCGTCGTGGCAAACGATAGCCATAGGAGAGGTTGATCGGTTCCCCGAGTGAATCGTCGGACGTCCAGTATCCGCATTTGTGAAGCGGATCGCTCCACGTGCCGCGCGGGTTCCAATGCCACACATCACCGGCAAGCTCGGTGCGCAACCGGTACGTCAATGGCCCGAGCCCGGCTGAGAGCATCTCGGCGATATTTTTGTCCGTAAACATCCGGGCACATTCGCCTTTCTCGTGGCCGTCAATACCTGCGCCCAACGCGTGGGTTGGCACCCAATGGTTTACAGGATGATCTGCAAGAACAATTGCAGAAACCGCAAATGACTTCTCCTCGCCGCGTGCTTCTTTTGCCGAGGTTAACTGGACAACTGCTGAGACCACTGCTGCGCCACGAAGACAGTTTCGTCCCAGACAGCTTGCGAGCCACGAACTATTCACGACGCCAACATGGATGCATATCGGCTAATAATGAAAGTGAAGCGAGGATGCAGTCGCACTCGTCCTGTGGCGAGCTTCGCGAAATGAGCTCGCCGCCTTGTGGGATTGCGCCCGAAGTGCTTTTAGGAGTGCGATGCGTCCTCGCATCGCTTTTGTTATTTACCGCTGTGCTTTCTCCAATTGCTTCCTGACATGCTTTTTCTCGCTACGAACGTCGCTCAAATGACTCTGGAGGAGCGGTAGCTGCGATTTTTGCCGATTCGGGTGGTGCTGTAGCTTCTTGCCGACCCGGTACGCAGGCCCGGGCTGTTTCGCCTCACCAATCTGTTGCAGCAAAGCGTCTTCTTCTCTTTGAAGCGCTGCGTAGCGGTCCTGGAGCGTCCGAATCTCGTTCTGCCGACTTTCTTGTTGTGCTCGAACTTGATTTGCCTTTTGCGATGCCTCCGCCTTCTGTCGCAAGACTGCTTCTTGTTCCTTTCGAACTTGATCGAGTCCTGCACTTTGCTGCGCCGAGTAATCGGTAGCTTTCTGGGGATCGTAGCCAAAGCGCTGCTGAACATCTTTAGGGAGCTCCGTAAAATAAATTTTTGAGATACCCGACTTACCCGTCACGATGACGCCATCAGGTTCGACTCGGCTAACCGTGACATTCTTATATTCCTTTCCAGCGTTTGTTTTGAAATCGTCCGCGAGTGCAATTGGAATGCAACAGACTGTTAGGAAAAGCAGGATCTTCATCTTTGGCTGGGTGGGCTGGCTTTGCTCTGGTTCTCAATTATTTGGATTTTTCAGTCAACAACGATGTTAATCGAGTGTCTGAATTTCTCGCTTCCATGCGTTTATTGAATTCAGTCTTATTGTGCAGCGCGATCGGCGTAGCAGTGCTCTTCACTGCATGCAAAAAGCCCGCGGCGGCTGCGCGCATCGATCCGAACGGCCCGGTGGAGGTGGTTATTCCCGAACACGGAGTTTACACGGGCGCTTTCATGGATTTTGGCGATGAGGAGGACGATGTGACCCTGGAGACGATCGAAGATTTCGAACAGATGGTCGGCAAACACCAAACGATCATTGTTTCGTCGAGCTACTGGGGTGAACAAAATTTCCCGGTAGACAATCTCAACGTCATCTGGCGGCACGGCTCGCTGCCGCTTGTTTTTTGGTCCCCCTGGGACAAACCGTATGAAGAAGATCACGGGCCCGACAAATTCGCGTTGACTGAGATTCTTGCCGGCAAATGGGACGCATACATCGACAAATGGGCGGTCGGCGCACGGGACTTTGGTCATCCATTAATCGTGGTATTCGGCGTTGAGATGAACGGGACGTGGTTCCCCTGGTCAGGAGCTTACTATGGTGGCGCCCAATGGGACCCTGAGCACAACAATTGGAAAGGCCCCGAAACATTTCGCAACGCTTTTCGTTATGTAGTCGATCGTGTGCGCGCGCGCGGTGCGGCAAACATCAAGTGGATGTTTCACACGAATAATTATCCTTACCCTTACGAACCCTGGAACTGCGCGGCGGCTTATTATCCCGGATCAGATTACGTCGATTGGCTTGGTCTCAGCGTCTACGGGCAGCAATACAAGGATGAACCTAATCCAGACATACCGTCTCTTGTGAACTGGCCTTATGAGGAGATCTGCAGGCTTGATCCGCATAAGCCGGTAATGATTGCCGAGTGGGCGACCGGCGAATTCCCTCTGGCGACGGCTGATCGCAAGGCAATGCGCAAACCGGAATGGATCAAGCAGGCGCTGGAGCTCTTCCGCACGCGCTATCCGCGAATCAAAGCCGCGCTTTACTGGCATGAGCGCTGGCAAAACGCCGACGGGTCCTATAGCAATCTGCGGGTCAATTCTTCCGTGGAATCGTTGCGAGCGTATCGCCAGGGAGTCGCGCATCCTGATTGGCTGGGCGATTTGATTTTGCGAGCGATTCCGAAAAGGTAATGGAGATGGCCCGCCCTCGGACCGCACTGATCCACGGCGCGAGGGCGCGCCGGCTCCATTGTGCCGCCATTATGTATCGCGCTATTACGGTTTCTCTGGCGCGCTCTTTTGGAGATCGAGAGCGAGTCGCCATTGGCCATCGGAGTCGATTCGCCAGATACAAACGTAGATGCCGCGCTGCGCGGTGTTGTCGCGCTCGCTGGTGTATTCGCCGTATTCATAAGCGAGATCGATTGGAGTACTGTTGCCGACGCCTAGTGGTGTGCGCGTTGTTTTTGCATCCTCTTCGGCCAGCATTTTTTTGGCGGCTGTGCTGCCCACAGCCGGCAACTGGCCGCGGCGATAAACGCGAATGTCGTCGCTGGCGTGGTCGATGATCGCGTCGCCTTCATCGTCGTTGAGCGATTCTGCAAAATTGCGTTCTGTTTTTTCCAAATCGGCGTCGGCAGATTGCGGATGAACGAGGGAAGAGTTCGGAAGGTATGTTCTAATTTCAGTTTCTGGCTCTTGTGGCTGGGGATGGTTGATACCAACATCGAGCGCGACTTTCCACACGCCCTTCATATCCTTTCGCCAGATCGTTACGAAGTGGCCGAACCCATCCGGATTTTTTGCGTCGCGCGATTTCCAGAATTCCGATGGCCCGGTCGTATAGCCGAGATCACCACTGCGCGAGATGGAGGCGAAGGTCGGTCGCCAGGTTATGGCAGGGTCGTCCTTAGTTTCCCGCCAAAATTTTTTGCCGTTGACTGCATTGGGCGTGAAGATTACGGCGTCGTCGGCGAAAACAGAGAGGGATGCTTCGCGAAATCCTTTTTCGCCGGCAAGTTTAGCGTAAGCCTTTTCTGCAGCGATGAGTGAACCGACCGCTTTCCCAGGATCGACATCCGCTGCGCGCGCGCCTGCGAGCGCGAGGAAGGCGAGAAATAAGAAAAATTTCGATAGTCTAGACAAAATCACCCCTTGGCAGCGTCTTGAGTATAAAGACCGTGAACAGGTCATGCAAAACCTGGCCAGCCATGAGGATTGGAAGAGTTGCTTTTCTGAAGTTGCTCCCGGGTTGCTGCTCTTCGCCCGGCAATGGGTGCAGTCGGCCGCCGACGCAGAAGACATTGTGCAGGAAGCTTTCGTCAAGTTTTGGCGGCGCAACCACAAGATCGAGAACCGTGCGCTCCTTTACACTGCCGTGCGTTCCATTGCTCTCGATTTCATCCGTCGCGATAGCCGCCGCGCCCGACGCGAGGCCGGCGCGATTAGCGAAACTGATGAATTTATCGAGCCACAGTTTGAATTTGAGGATGACACGCAGCGAGCTCTCGCTGAAGCAATCGACGTTCTGCCCTGCGAACAACGCGAGGTGGTCGTCATGAAAATTTGGAACGAATTAACCTTCGCCGAGATTGCGGGCGTCCTCGGCGTTTCGCAAAACACCGCGGCGTCACGTTACCGGTACGCGCTGGCCGCGTTGAGAAACACGCTACAACCCAGATGAACGATTTTTCTGAGATCGAGAATGAACTGAGGAAGCTACGACCCGCGCAGCCTTCGCCGATCCTGTTTGAGCGCATCGAGGAAGCTATGATGAATTGTCGCGAAGGAGCTTGGTCTGCCAGGCAATCTCGAAAGCCGTCGCCCTACAATTGGTTGTCGCTTGGCTTCGGACTCGCCGCCGCAGCAGCTCTGGTTTTGTTCGCGGCAATCAGCATGGAACACCAACACGATGGCGGCAAAGAAATCGCCCAAATTTCGCGCGAATCTGAAACAGCGCCGCTACGAAGCTCAGCCAAAGAATCGACTTCGTCTGACAAATTTCTGCCTGCGGGTGCGACGCGGCTGGTTTACAACACGCGCAACGAAGGATTGCAGTTTGCCCGCGGCTCCGGCCAGCCGCTGCGGCGGCTTCGTTACCAGACTCGTGAGACCTGGCAGTGGCGTAATCCAACGACCGGCGCGTCACTTCGTGTGTCTTATCCCAGCGAGGAAGTCGTCCTCATTCCGGTGTCAGGCCAATGATTTAACAAACTAATATTATGAAAATAAAATCCATCGCTACAATCGCAGCTATCGGCGCGTTGCCGATCTCAGCGTTTACTCAGACACCGCCGACGCCGCCACAACCGCCGGCTCCGCCTCATGCGCCAGGCATGCCAGGGCATCACGAGAAAGCGCCCAAGGTGCCGATGACATTTCTCGGTGTGGAGACGTCGCAAGTTCCCGATGTTGTGAGTGAACAGCTTGGGTTGGCCAAAGGTCTCGGCTTGGTCGTCGAGTATGTGGTGCCGAATAGTCCTGCCGCGTCAGCGGGCATTCAGCAGAATGATATCCTTAAGATGCTGAACGACCAGATTCTGATCGAACCAAGCCAACTGCGAAAGCTCCTACAAACTTTCTCTGACGGCACTGACGTGACCCTCACGATCTTGCGCAAGGGTCAGGAGCAAAAGATCACCGTTAAGCTCGCCAAGAAAGAAATGCCGCAGCGTCACTCGATGATGCCCGGAGAAAACCACGATGGGCACTGGGATTTCGATGAGACAGGCGATCTCGGCGAGCAAATGCAAGAATTGAAAGAACAGCTGCAAGAACAGCTGGGCGACGCGCAACGCGGCATAATTCGTGGAGCAGTGATCAAAGCTCACGAGGCGGCGAGACGCGCTCGGGAAGATGCCCGTCGCGCCGCGCGGGAGATCCGCATTTTGAGCAAGGATAACGGCGGGCTAAGGGCTACGAAGATCGACCTTGGCAAAGCGCAGATCGTTTTCTGCGATGGCAAAGGCGAGATGAAGTTGGAAACTGTAAATGGGAAAAAATTGCTCACGGCCAAAGATCCGCAGGGCAAATTGCTCTTCAGCGGCCCGGTCGAAACGAAAGAAGACCTCGATAAAGTGCCAGCCGATGTTCGCCAGCGTTACGAGAGTTTACGGCAGAATGATTTGCCTGCAGTGACGCCTCAAGCCGACGCCGATAAGACCGATGGAATCGATGCGGATGACGATGACGACGGCGATGATGAAGATGAGGGAGAGAGTCCTGCACCATTGTCAGAGCAAGTTTCACTCAAATCCTTGTCGCCCACGTTCTCCTTCTGAATTCAGTCTGATTGAGGCAGAGGAGGAACTCTGCCGAGCATCTTAACCTGGTCTGGCCAGCCGCTCGGCGGAGTTTTTTTTGCGGGCTGTAGCGTCCGCTGTCCTCAGCGGATTTCGTATTGCCACGTCTGAAAAGCCAATGCGTTGAGGACAGCGCACGCTACAGAGGACCGCGTTGAGAATCACATTCAGGCATTTTTCTTGCCGGGATAGATCCCCGCGCTATAACGGGAACGCGTAAAGATGCGGGTCTTTTTCTTCATCGCGATCATTGCGTTCTTCTCGCCACTGCATGCAGAACTACCATCCCCTTCGGGTTCACCGTCCCTTGAGCAGCGCATCGCAGACCTGGAAGCTTATGTAAATAATTCATCGCGCGGCGCCGATGTGGTGAATCCTGCAACGGGTTCGAACATCGGGGGCCCCGGCCCAAGCTACAATGCCTGGATGATGACGTGCGCTGCCCTGGTGCTTTTCATGACCTTGCCGGGCCTGGCGCTTTTTTACGGTGGCTTGGTCCGTGCGAAGAACGTTTTGTCGGTTCTTGCTCAATGCCTCGGCATCGCGGGCTTGGTGACGATCCTTTGGTGGGTGGCAGGTTATTCTCTCGTATTTTCGCGCGGATCGCCCTTCATCGGCGGATTGAACTTTGCTTTTCTGCACGGTGTCGATGCTCGACCGAACAGTGATTATTCGTACTGGGTCTCGCAGAATGTTTTCGCCATGTATCAACTAATGTTTGCCATCATCACGCCGGCGTTGATCATTGGCGCCGTTGCTGAGCGAATGAAATTCGCTGCCGTGCTCGTTTTCGTCGGTGCCTGGATGTTTGCCGTCTATTTTCCAATCGCCCATATGGTTTGGGGAATTGATGGCTGGATGAACGGCGTCTGGAATCCGGCGGCGAAGATCACTGCAATCGATTTCGCTGGCGGCACCGTCGTTCACATGACCTCGGGTTGGTCGGCGCTGGTCTTATGCATTTTTCTTGGGCACAGGCTCGGATTTAGAAGAGAAATCATGGCGCCGCACAGCATGGTGCTTTGCATGGTCGGAACGGGTTTACTCTGGGTAGGCTGGTACGGTTTCAACGCGGGAAGCGCTCTTGCGCCTGATGGAATCGCGGCAAACGCCTTCATGAGCACCACGCTTGCAACCGCAGTGGCTTCCTTCACCTGGGCCATGCTCGAGTACGCGCTGCGCGGCAAACCGAGCGTGCTCGGATTTTGCTCCGGTGCAGTGGCCGGACTGGTCGTAATCACACCGGCCTGTGGATATGTCGGTCCAAGCGGTGCAGTCATCATTGGAATTGCTGCCGGCATCGTTCCGTTTTTCGCCTGCACGAAATTGAAAACGTGGCTCGGCTATGACGATGCGCTTGATACTTTCGGGATCCACGCAGTCGGCGGTACCCTCGGCGCATTTCTCACCGGCTTCCTTACGACTGCGACTGTGAATCCAAATCTTTCGCTATCGCTCGCTGGATCGCTAAATCCCGCGACGCAAAACGGTCTTGCTCGAATCGTCGGTCACACGTTGTGGATCGAACAGTCAAAAGCGATTGTGGTCACGATAACCGTGGCCGTGGTGGGAAGCGCGATCATCGGTGCAATCGTTAGAGGAGTGATCGGTCTGCGCATCGCACCTGAAATCGAGCGACAGGGGCTCGACATCAATCAACATGGCGAAGAGGGTTACATTACTTCGTGAAGATGATCGACCACGCTTCCGCTTCCTCTTAATCTTACGCTTCATTAAAGCGGTGAAGCAGAGAAGAAGACTTAGAGGCAGAGGGCAGAGGCAGAGGAAGAGCGTAGCAAATGAACCAGGGCACGGATCACCTTCGGTTGCTTGCGATATTCCATTACGTCGTGGCTGGCCTGGCGGCGCTGTTTTCTTTGTTCCCGCTGCTTTACACGATGGTCGGCAGTATTTTCATATTCGCCGCGCGACACGGTACGCCGAAACCAGGTGAAGAGTTGCCGCCTGAATTTCTTGGCTGGATTTTTATCGCACTGGGTTTGCTTTTGTTTTTACTCGGGATCGCAATGGCGATTTGTATTTCGATTGCCGGCCGATGCCTGTCGCGCCGCAAATGTTATACGTTCGCGCTCGTCATAGCGTGCCTGGAATGTCTCTTCATTCCGTTCGGAACAATTCTCGGAGTCTTTACGATCGTAGCGCTTTCGCGCGAGTCAGTGAAAGCGTTGTTTGCGACGGCGCAGCCGCCGTGTTGAGAGTTCGCTTTGGATTTTTTAAGGAGCAGGCGATGGAGCTGCTCGAATCCCCGCTTCAACCCAGTGGCCCGGGAGATGACTTCCCGTGCCGCCGCTGACCCAAACATAATGTTTTATCCGTTTTTCCGCCGACGGGCGCAGGTCGAAATCGATCCGCGAATTCGCCCCGGTCGCTTTTACCGTGATGGAGGCACTTACTTTGCCGGCTACAAGAAGGGTCATTTTGTACATGCCTCTCGGCAACGCAACCGTGTAATGGCCGCTGACATCCGTGCGACTGATAATCGGCGAGATTTGTCCGCCTTTCTGCTCAAAACGGACTTCGGCGTCTTTGAGAGGGCGGCCCTCCGCGCCGAGGCCATTTCCCTCGATAGAGGAAGTCTGCGCTGAGAGCGTCGCGGAAAAAGCGAACGAACCCGCGAAAAGAAGATCACAAATCAGGACGCGGCAAGGCACACGCAAATACTGCCCCACTCCCTGAGGATGGCGCAATGCTGTCTCGCGTCAGAACACTTGGCAGCGAGAGCTCAATTCCCTGTGTTCGGGTTGCCCCTGCTCAGAGCTTCACGCCGCAGTTCTTCGGCGCTGGCTCTCTTGACGTTCAAAGTGCCCGGTTCAGTGGCGCCGTCGGGAACTTCGACCCAGCGGCCGCCTGTATGGGTTCCAGTAGCAGCCGGTACCCAGACCATGTGCTTCCCTTTTTTCTCGCCTGCGCTTGCTTGCGATGTGGAGGTTGGTCTCAGATCAAAATTGAGTTGTGTCGCCTGATCCGGCTTTGTCTTTGTATTCGTGATTGATGCCTTCACCGCCCCGTTTACTACCAACGAGACCCGGTAAACGCTCGCTGTGAGACCCTGCGAAATATAGCGACCCTTGGCATCCGTCTTCGCCGTATTGAACAGTTGCTTGCCATCTTTTGACTCGATGCGAACATCTGCGCCCTTAATTGGTTGTCCTTTAGCGTCGTTAACGGTCCCCTGAATGCTTGATGGCCCGGCCCAGGCGCTCGCCACACAAAGAAGCAAACCAATAACTCCAATCTGCAGTGATCTAATCAACATATGCAAGGACGATATACGCACTGACTGAGGCCAGCAACTTTCACGGATATCGGCCGCAAATTGCTTGTTGATTTCTTCTTTTGTTTCCATTTTTCTGTGCCTCATAATTTTCCTTTTGATAGAGTGATCCATTGGTTCCTACAGGAAAAAAGAGGCGAAGTTCCCAAATAATTTGCTGAATGGGGGGAAAGGCGACGCTTCCGCGAGTGGACTGTTGCCGTGTCCGCTCCTGTGTGACGCGCGGTTACACGACCCCGCCGGGCCGTGGCTACAGCTTAAAGCGTTTTCTCAATACGATGTACCAGGTGCCCGCCCTTGATTTTGGCCGTCGCTTCGCCACCGCCGTTTTCGAAAGAGCCATTCCTGAAAATGCTGTGCCAGCCGACGACTTCGCTTAGCTAGTCCGATGGCGAAGGCGTCACGGGAAAGGCGTCGGTCCCAACCCTGGAACTGAACCTGGCTGTTGTGTCAGTTGTTGGCGACGTAGATCTTCACCAGTGCCTGTGTGAACGTTGGAACCGGACGCGGCCTTCCCATACTCGTCAACTTCGACCCAGTTACCACCGAGGTGGCTTCCGGTACGAGCCGGCACCCAAACGATATTCTTTCCTTTCTTTTGCTCGGTAGTTGCTCGCACCGCCGCCACCCGCTTCAGATCTAAATTGAGTTCAGTAGCCTGATCTTGCTTGGTTTTTATGTTGGTAATACACGCTTTGACTGCACCATTCACCAATAACGTTACCCGGTAAACTCTAAGCTGCAGCCCCTGTGAAACATAGCGACCTCTCGCATCACTTTTTACGGTTTTGAAGAGCTGCTTACCATCTACCGATTCAATCCGAACATCCGCACCTTTAATCGGCTGCCCGCTCGCGTCCTTCACGATGCCCTGAATGCTTGCTGGTCCGGCCCAGGCGTTGGCCGCACATAGCATCAATCCAATGATCCCTATCCGTAGTAACTTTATAGCCATACCTATTGAGGAAACACGCGGGAGGCGCGGCGAGTAGCTTTGGTGACGTTTGGAGCAAATTCGCTGCTCGTTTTTGCTCGTATGGTCTTGGACATGCCTGGAATTCCAGCGTGACGATTCTGATTTCGTTATCGTTTGCATGTGATTCATGTTTTTGTTGCTGGGTTAGTAGTTCACTAGTTCCTACAGGAAGAAGGGAGCGAAGTTCCCAAGTATTTTGCTTTAAACGACAGCGAAGGCGTTGATGAGTGTTGCTTTAGGCGCGCCTCTGTGAGGCGCGCACACGGCCCACAGGGCCGTGGCTACAGACTAGAAGCGTTTTCTCAATACGATGTACCAGGTGCCCGCCCTTGATTTTGGCCGTCGCTTCGCCACCGCCGTTTTCGAAAGAGCCATTCCTGAAAATGCTGTGCCAGCCGACGACTTCGCTTAGCTAGTCCGATGGCGAAGGCGTCACGGGAAAGGCGTCGGTCCCAACCCTGGAACTGAACCTGGCTGTTGTGTCAGTTGTTGGCGACGTAGATCTTCACCAGTGCCTGTGTGAACGTTGGAACCGGACGCGGCCTTCCCATACTCGTCAACTTCGACCCAGTTACCACCGAGGTGGCTTCCGGTACGAGCCGGCACCCAAACGATATTCTTTCCTTTCTTTTGCTCGGTAGTTGCTCGCACCGCCGCCACCCGCTTCAGATCTAAATTGAGTTCAGTAGCCTGATCTTGCTTGGTTTTTATGTTGGTAATACACGCTTTGACTGCACCATTCACCAATAACGTTACCCGGTAAACTCTAAGCTGCAGCCCCTGTGAAACATA
>QHMR01000052.1 GCA_003217875.1 Verrucomicrobiota bacterium | reverse complement strand
TGGTCGTTTACGAAGCCTGACTGTGCCACAAAAGCTAATACACAATTTAGCCCAACAGAAAGCGAGTCAATGGGGACGGATCCCTAGTACAATTCTAGTACAAATGTCGTCCGATCACGAATCTCGCTATTGTACCGAAGTCTGGTGCGCCGTAGTGCTAGACTTTGTGCTAGAATGACGATGTTTCTACTCGTCCTTCGTAAAGGTTTCCTTCAAACCGAAAACCGCATTTTCCTCTCGTAAATCGCTTGTTTTTTGAAACAAAAAGGAACGTTGTGAAATCGACGATTTCGGAATCCTAAGTCTGGCGCGTCTGCCAATTTCGCCACCCTGGCAATTGGATTTTCGATTGGCGATTCCAAATTACGTTCGCACTGCGAACCGGTCTCGCATGTGCGGTTCACCATCAAAATAAATCTTAAGAAGATTGATTTGGAGCGCCCTGTCGCGCCCGATTCATCGAACACGCGAATCACAGCATCATGTAAGCGGCCGTAAAACTTGGCGTATCCGGTCGTGTTGCTGATTGCGTTCGGCTCGCCGTACCACAACCTGCCGAACGGCAGGGCGTCGCTGATTAGATCAAAACCGCGCTTGTTGGACGCGGCCGGACTTCATAAATTGGGCACGGCGCTGACTATCACTCATCGATCCTCCATTAATGATTCTCCTCTAATTCAAGAGAACCGGGCACAGCATGTCCTCAAATAAAGCTGGCACACCATCCAGAAACAATCGGAAGCTCGTGCCGGAACCGGGAATATTGCGCGGCAAAGAAGATGAACGCGCAGGAAACAGTGTTTACCACGTGGAAAGATTTGTTCTTTTATTTCTAAATCGGAACGCTCGAACCCGTCATCGACATTTCTCCCAAGGCTTCCGCGAGTCGTGCTTTTATACGTTCCAATCCCTCCTTCGGCGTCGGCCGCTTTTCTTCTGGGCGATTAAATGATTTCATTGAGAAACGTGAGATGACGCAATTCTGCGCGTTGTCGCTGGATTGGCTCCTCGAAAAAGTGTTACAGGAAAGTGTTACAATCGATTCTCAGGCTCTTGGACGAAATGCGTAAGTCGTTGAGGCACAGAGGTGAGAAATGGTGCGCGATAGAGGGTTCGAACCTCTGACCCCTACCGTGTCAAGGTAGTGCTCTACCACTGAGCTAACCGCGCATGAATCAGAAGTGATAAGTGATCGGTGATCACTAATCAGTCAAGACTGAGGTCGGTGTTCCAGATGTCGTTGTAGCCGCCCCTCTCTGTAGAGGCGTTGATACGACGACACAGCGTCGGGAGTAGAGCGCGTAGCCATCAGCGCGAGTTCATCACTGGACAACTCGGACACGCCGGACGACTATTCGTTCCCCGTGAGTGCACTATTTTTCAAGCGCTTTCTGAAGCGTCCATTTCAGATCGCTTCGATCGTTCCCAGCTCAAAAGCGATGGTGGAACGCGTGGCCAGTAAGATGGATTTCAACCGGGCGCGCGTGATTGCAGAATACGGCCCAGGTGAAGGCGTGCACTCGCGCGAAATCGCGCGACGGATGAGTCCGGATTCGCATTTGCTCCTGTTCGAGCTGGATCCGGCCTTCGCTCGCGATTTGAAGCGACAATTCGCAGACGATCCACGTGTGCATGTGATTCACGCGGACGCCGCCACTCTGCCGGGTGAGCTGAAGCGGCGCGGCTTCGCCCAGTGCGATTACATTCTTTCGGGCATTCCGTTCAGCATTCTCAACATTGAGAAGAAACGGGCGCTTCTCCGGAAGACCCATGACGCGCTCGCGCAGGGCGGCAGTTTCATCATTTACCAGGTCACTAATGAATTGAAGCAGCATGCAACGCTGTTTGAGCACGGCCAATCGGAGTATTTCCTGCAAAACATCCCGCCGATGTTCATCACTGTTTTTCACAAAACGCCATCTTTACATGGACGCGGGCGACGGGCTTCGGGCCGGAAAAGTGTTTCGGGACTGGTTGGCGTTGGAGCAGACGGTTCTGCATGACGGAAAAGCCGACGCGAATCGAAAAGGATTCGATGGGCGAGATGTCGCTCCCGGCGAATGCGCTCCATGGTGCCTCCACACATCGCGCGGTGCTCAATTTTCCGGTGAGCGGCTACCGGTTTTCGCGACCATTTATTCGCGCTTTAGGCCTGATCAAATGGGCGGCCGCACAGGCCAATCACGATCTGGGACTATTGGACGCTGAGCGTGCAGCGTTGATCGTGCAGGCAGCCGAAGAAGTCACGGAGGGAAAGCTCGACGACCATTTTCCGCTCGATATTTTTCAGACCGGCTCCGGCACAAGCACAAACACCAACGCGAACGAAGTCATCGCGAACCGGTGCGCTCAGCTTGCAGGCAAACCAATCGGCTCGCGCGAGCATGTTCACCCAAACGATCACGTCAACATGGGACAATCGAGTAATGACGTGATTCCGTCGGCGATCCACATCAGCGCGGCCGAAGAGTTGAAGAATCGTCTAATTCCCGCCCTGGAAAAATTGCACGACGCATTGGAGGCGAAGGCGAAAGAATTCTGGAACATCATCAAGATCGGCCGGACACATCTAATGGACGCCACCCCGATCCGGCTGGGACAGGAATTTTCCGGGTACGCGCAGCAAGTTGCTTATGCCAAAGAAAGGGCGCAAAAATCGATCGAAGTCTTGCGTGAGCTGGCGCTTGGGGGAACGGCAGTCGGGACGGGGCTGAACCGGCATATCGATCTTCCCAAGAAAATGCTGCGGCACCTGGAGCAGCGCACCGGCATCGATTTTTACGAGGCAAAAAATCATTTCGAAGCACAAGGCGGAAAAGACGCGGTTGTCGAAGCTAGCGGTCATTTGAAAACGATCGCGGTCAGCCTCTTTAAGATCGCGAACGACATTCGCTGGCTCGGCAGCGGTCCGCGCGGCGGCATCGGCGAGATCCAGCTTCCCGCTACGCAACCTGGCAGCTCGATCATGCCGGGAAAGGTGAACCCGGTGATGTGCGAATCGATGATGATGGTGTGCGCACAAGTGATCGGCAACGATACGACGATCACCTGGGCTGGCGCGAACGGGAATTTTGAGCTCAACGTCATGATGCCTGTGATGGCGCATGATCTTCTCGAATCGATCCGACTGCTGGCAAACGTGATCGATGTTTTCTGTGAGAAATGCGTGCGCGGTATCGTGGCAAACGAACAGCGCTCCCGCGAGTTGGTGGAGCTTTCCCCGGCAATGGTGACGAGCCTCGCGCCAAAGATTGGTTACGATCGCGCCGCCGAAATTGCAAAGGAAAGCGCGAAAACCGGACGTACGGTGCGCGAAATTGCACGCGAGAAAAAAGTTTTGCCGGAGAAGGAGATCGAGAGCGCGCTGGACCCGATCAAAATGACGGAGTCCGGTGGAAAAGAATAGCGGAGCCGCTTTCTTTCGACGCGAACACGATGGTTGCAAAACTTGAGGGGCCGCAATTTTCGGGCGGAGCGAATATTGCGATCAAATGCCCAAGTCACACCTATGACGAGACAGTGGCGTTTTATCGCGATACGCTGGGCTTGCCTTTACTCGAGGAGGAAAAGGATGGTTGCATTTTCCAGTTCGGCCCGAACCGGCTTTGGATCGACAGCGTGCCGAACCTGAGTCATCCGGATATCTGGCTGGAATTGGAAACCAATGACACCGAAGCAGCCGCGTCATTTCTGAAAGTGCACGGCATTTCAAGGCGCGATGAAGTGGAGCAATTAACTCAGGATTTCAACGGCTTCTTCATCTCCGCGCCAAATGGCGTAATCCATCTGGTGGTGGGTCCTGAAGAAGCGTAGCGCAGGGTGGGCCGAAAATCGTGGCCCGTGAATCACACCAACTGATCGCCGGCATCGCGTCTGCGCCAGCGTCCCACCCACGTGCTCCATCCGTAGAAACCGAGCGGCTCTAACGAACCGGCTGCGACTAATGCATCGACATCAGTACGGCTCGGGGTGATCTTTTCGTTGGAATCGGTGCCGTAATAATCGTCGATGACCATCCAACAATCGTCGGAGAACTTGTCGCGGTAGCACTCGATGTCGCGCCGTTTAGCCGCATCAGCATCAAGAATTAAAAGGCCAATTTTGTCCGGACCGAGCGTGTCATGGACTGCGCGGATTGTTGCCGCGTCAAAGGAACGCCCCTTGATAATAGTAACCATTTCCGTCACGCGCTGCCTGGCAAGGTTTCGCTCCAAGTCGCGCAAGATATTGCGTGTGCCAAGCCGCTTGTGTTTCACGCTTCCGCCGGGTTCGATTGTGATCAGCTTTTTATTGCGACCCGAATCACGCACGCCGAACGCCGCGGCAATCGTGGCTCCGCCGACGAAAGCACCGATCTCGAGAATGTCTCCAGAGCCAATTTTCGCGAAATGGTAAATGAGAATCAGCACGTCCAGATGCAACATGGAATATTTGTCGCGGATTTTCAGCAGCTGGGAGTGAATCGACTCGTGCCGATACTGCATGAGGGTGTGCATCAGGCTCAGGCTATCGCTAACCCGCTTGTTGGTTTGCGATTGAACCAGCGATTTCGCGCCCGCAGTAGAGCGCGCGGGACAATGCCGACCCATCACAATGAGATCGCGCTCCATGCCGTCGAGTTGGGCGACACCAGGCAAAAATGCCCAGCGCTCAAATCCAAAACGCTCAAACAATTTCAAGCTCGGCTCGTTATGACCGAAGATCAGACCAATAAGCGCCGTGATTCCCAGTGATGGCGCGCGGGCAATCGCGTGTTCCAACAATCGCTGCCCCACGCCGCGACGCCGGAATTCTTCATCCACATAGACGCTGATTTCGGCGGTACCGCGATACGCACAGCGTGGCAGGAACTTTTTGAAATCGAGCCAGCCAATCACGCGGTCACCTGATTCCGCGACCCAGAACGGATATTGTTCCGGTGAATGTTCGCGGAACCACGACAAACGCGCTTCGACGGTAGTCGGCTCAAGCTCGGCAGTGACCATGCGCGTTGGTACAGTGGCGTTGTAAATCCTGACGATCGCCGGCAGGTCAGCCTCAATAGCATCGCGGATGGTCATTTCGTACGAAATACAGTTTCGCACTGCCAGGGCAAGTAAGACAGTGCGGTCAGCTTCCAGTATTCAGGGCTTACGTTTCTTGCTGGGGCTTCGCGCAGCGACTGGTGGACTCGTCGGCACGTGCGTCCGACTGGGCTGCGCGGTCGGTACCGGACTGGTAACCGGAAACGCAAACGTCGGTGAGGGCAATGCAGATGTCGCTCCCGGTGTAATTGGTAAAGGAGACGCTGTCCCACTCGGAGACGGCAAGGGAGTCGGCGTCGGGCTGGGAGTTGGCGAAGGCAGGATGATATTTTCCCAGTGATGCAGCGGCACGCTGGCCCCGCCAATATCTTTTACCAGCGCTTCGCAGCGCGCCTGAAGTTTTTCCAAATCCGGTGGGCTAAATGGTTTGTCGGCCGTTCCCGGAAAAATGATGTAGGTCACCTTGAGGTCGCTCACGGGCCGGTTATAAGGCGTCGAAAGCGCGTTGATCTGTTTTGCGATGCGGAGCGATGCCTCCCCGGCTTTATCGTTCGGCCCGACATCGCCGACGATGGCTGGATAAATCGAATCTCCGAAGACAACCAGCGCATAGTCTCCGGGTTTAACCGGGTCAGCACTGTGCGTAAATGCGCCAGGCACGACAATGAAAGGATCGGTCGCGCCGATAAGAAAGCTGTACTTTTTCAGAGTGCCGACTTCGGCGCGCAATTCTGCGATCGTATTGCGCAGGTCGCGTTTGCGTGTAGGAGCGGTAGTTGCAAGCCCATACTCATCTTCTGCTCGTTTTAGTTTCTCTTCGGTCGCGGCCAGATATGGATTTGGCGCTGACGTCTTCTTCGGCCAGCGATAACTCGTAGAAGGCTTGAAATTGGCCGGCGCACCGGTGCCCGCGGGCATTCGATCGGAATCGGAGCCATCAGCATCCACATCCATGTCCGCCTGGAATAGGAGTGCTTTTCGGTGAGTCTGGGGATGTTGAATTTGCAGGACAGTTTGGCAATCAAAAAAATTATGGCGTGATGGAAGCAGATCGAGGCGGGCGAGGTTTTCGCGTAGCATTCTGACTTTGGAATCGTAAAGTTGAGCGTAAAGCGGCGAAACCGGATCGGCCGGCAACATCGACGCCAAGTCAGGCAACAACTTCGGCAAACTCGGACTGACTTTTGCCAGCTCCTCGATTGTTTTGTTTGGTGAAGGGACACGGGCCTGCAGTCTCAGATCGAGCACGTAACTATCGAGTTGCGTGCGTTCCGTCGTGGCATCAGCACCCGGCAATGTCTCAACCGTGGCGTGGAGTGTAATCCCGTTGAACAGCTTGCCCGTGTCCAATTTTCCCGTGATCAGCGGCGGCCGCGTCGGCGTGGGTTCCGGTGTTGGCGTGGCAGGTAGCTCGGTTGGAGCCATCCGTTGCAGCCGTTCGAGCGAGATCCAGCGGTAAACAATCGCGGCGAAAAGAGCGCCAAATATGACGATCACGAGCCGCCGCCACGTCCGAAGGGGAATTCTTCCCACGCGATTACTTTTTTACCCAGACGATGATGACTGCCACGATCCCGATCACGCTAAGGATCGACATCATTCCCGCAGGCATCACTCTTCCGGTCCGCAGAAATTTGGGGACAAACTGCGCAGCAAGCAAAAGCGACACAACAAGCGCAGTCGCCAATCCAATCGTGTGATGTTCGGGCAACAGAAACGCTGCTACGAGCAATAGCACTCCAGTAATTGAGCCCGCAATAATCGACGCCACGCTGCCTGCTTTTATATAGCCGACAATCCCGCCAGCGATTGTCAAAGCGCCGAAAACAATAAAATAAATTTTTGCTGCTTCCATTAATTGCGGCTGGCGCACTCGTAAGCCAACAGCCCTGCGCTGTCCAGTGGCTGCCTGTAGCCACGCGCCTGTGACGGGTCAGGCTAGAACCTATAACGTGTAGCTGCCGAAGACGGGCTAGCAGAGCCGTTGCTACAGAGGACGCACGCTGGCGTCATTATAGAATTCGATCTGCCGGCCCCCGAGTCGACGTATTACGCGCCAGCCGTGATTCTTTGCAAAGTCGCTGACCTCCGCGTCGGACATTTCTCGAAGAATTCGGAGCTCCGCAGGCTGGGTGACGACGTACTCGGATCTGCGTGATAATACTTCAGCAGCTTTTGCGGCGAGACCTGGTAGATCTGGGTGCATGAAGTTTCCGGTTTAACGATTCGTCGCGCGGCTCGCGTTTGAGGAATTTCTCTTTGCCGGGGGGGCCGGCGGAGGCTTTGTTTTTCGATTTAGACGCGGTCCCAGAGCGCTATGGGCTTTGCGACTCGGTGAAGGTCCGCGTGCGTTTGGTTTTTCCATATTGATCTAAATCATTGTAGAGGCGTTTGTGTCAAACGCCTAAGGCAGGCGACTTGACGGAAGCACTGCTACGACAATCTCGCCTCACTGGCGCGGCAGCGCCGGACGGCTAAGTTCTGCCAATGTTTTCGGAAACGATCGAGCTACGCGGGCACATTATCGATTCTCTGATCTTGCCAAAGGTGCTGGATCAAATTCTGACCCACGGTGGCAACTTTAGGATTACTGAAATCAATGTCGGCAAAAAGCGAGCGGACCAAAGCTTTGCCCGAATCGAAGTGTCTGCCGAGACAGGCGAGGCGCTGGACGCCTTGGTCCTGCGTCTTCGCCAGCAGGGCGCCGAGGTCGTAGAGCGCGCAAACGCGCAAGTCGCCGCCGCTCCAGCTAACGGCGTTTTTCCGTCCGATTTCTACGTGACAACGAATCAGCAGACCTTCGTGCGCTTCGACGGCAAGGAAATCGAAGTGCGCCCCGCAATGATCAACAGCGCAATTGCAGTTGATCGAAAAAAAGGCACCGCTCGAGCAGTTAAGTTCTTCGATGTGAACAAGGGCGACGAGATTGTTGTCGGGCACCAGGGGGTTCGGGTTGTGCCGGTCCAGCGTGCGACAACGCATACTGATCTTTTTCAATTCATTAATACCACAGTTGACGCCGACGAACCAAAGTCGGCCATCATTCGAGGAATCGGTGACGAGTTGCGACGCGCGCGCGCAGGAGGACGGAAAATCGCAATTGTAGCCGGACCAGCGATCGTACGGACGGGCGCCAGTAAGCATTTGGTCCGACTGATTGAAGCCGGCTATGTCAATCGCCTTTTCGCTGGAAATTTATTTGCCGCCTACGATGTGGAGCGGGCGTTGTTCGGTACCTCATTAGGAATGAATCCGGACCTCGCCTTCGCACGAGGTGGACACGAGAACCATCTGCGCGCCATCAACACAATTCGCGAAGCGAGCGGGATCTCCGCGGCCGTGCAGCAAAAGATCCTGACTGGAGGCATTCTGCACGCCTGCGTCCGGCATGAAGTCGATATCGTGCTCACCGGTGGAATTCGGGATGAGGGACCGATTCCCAGCGTAACAACGGATGTGATCGAAGCTCAGAAAGTTATGCGAAGGAAGCTCGCTGACGTGAGTTATGTAATGTTGCTGGCGACACTCCAGCATTCCCTCGCCGTCGCAAGCATGCTGGCGCCCGACGTCAAAACGGTTTGTGTGGACATTGATCCCCCGGCGGTGGAACGAGCGATCGAACACCAGCCTTTGCAATCAATTGGGCTCGTCACAGACGTAGAACCATTTCTTCGCGAACTCGCCGATTGTCTTACGGATTCCAGCGTTCGCGACTAGATTGGGGACTGCGATGCGCGAGCTGCTTCTTTGTCCGGCGGATTATTACGGCATCGAATATGAGATTAATCCGTGGATGAGCCGCGCCCGGGGCGCCGAGGCGGCGCTTGCGCGAAGGCAATGGGAACAGTTACACGCGACTCTCTCAAAATTGGATTGCAAAG
>QHMR01000051.1 GCA_003217875.1 Verrucomicrobiota bacterium | reverse complement strand
CCGGCCGCATCGAAATGTATCTCATCAGCGAAGTCGATCAGTTTGTCCATGTTGCCGAACACAAATTCCATTTCCGGCGAGGCGAAAAGATCACCACCGAGTATTCCTACAAGTACGCGCCGGAAGAATTTGCGGCGCTCGCCGGCAAAGCCGGATTCGAGTTTGCTCACATGTGGAGTGACGATGCGCGCTTGTTTGGCGTTTTCTATTTCACCTGTAGCCGGAGTCGCTGACCCCGGCCGCGGTCAACGCCCGCGGCTACAGAATGAGCGCTCTCGTTAAACTCGTTAACGTGAGCAAACGCTATGCGGATGCAGCCGCGCTGCACCCAACGAATCTCTCAATTGAGCACGGTAAAACCACTGTTCTTATCGGCCCGAGCGGATGCGGCAAATCAACTTTGCTGAGGCTGATTATTCGTCTGATCCAGCCGGATTCCGGCTCCATCATGTTCGAGGGTGAACCGATTACGCCCGATAATATCGACATGCTACGCCGCCGGATTGGTTACGTGATCCAAGAGGGTGGGCTGTTTCCGCATCTGACCGCGCGCTCCAATGTCGTCTTGATGGCGCGTTACGTCGGAAGATCTCAGGAGGAAATGCAGCCCAGACTCCAGGAATTATGCGATCTGACGCGGTTTTCCGAAAATCTCCTCTCTCGATATCCTGTCGAGCTTTCCGGTGGCGAGAGACAGCGCGTCAGTTTGATGCGCGCTTTAATGCTTTCTCCGGAGCTACTGTTGCTCGACGAACCGCTAGGCGCGCTGGATCCGTTGGTACGCGCTTCTTTGCAAAAAGATCTTAAGGAAATTTTCGCGCGATTACAGGAGACGGTAGTCTTCGTCACTCACGATCTGGCCGAAGCGATTTATTTCGGCGACGAAATTGTGCTCATGAACGAAGGCCGCGTCATACAAAAAGGGGCGGTGACCGATCTACGCGACAACCCGGCCGATCCTTTTGTCTCAGAATTCATCAACGCGCAGCGCGGGCTCGTGAGTCTATGAATCGAATCAGCAAAGCAGGAACGGAACAAAAAGGTGAGTCTGGAAATCAGGAATCCAGGAATAGGAATTCAAGAATTCCGTTCCTGCTTGTTTCCCGGCTCCCAGATTTTCTCCTGATTTTTTCCTGCCTTCCTATTTTCCTGATTCATTCTGCCTCTGCTGCGCCGGTCGTAATCGGCTCTAAGAAATTCACAGAGTCGTACGTGATTGGGGAAATCGCCAAACGCGCATTAACCGACGCCGGACTTCCAGTGGAACATCGCCAGGGCATGGGCGGCACGATAATTCTCTGGCAGGCGCTGCGCGGCGGACAAATCGATGCGTACCCGGAATATACCGGGACAATTGTGCGGGAGATTCTAAAGAGCGATCGTCCGTTGTCGCTCAACGAAATTCGCGACTCGCTCGCAAAATCTGGCGTAGGGATTACAGAGCCGCTTGGCTTCAACAATACCTATGCGCTGGTGATGCGACGCAGCGAAGCACAACGACTCGGCGTTCGCACAATTAGCGATCTGCAAAAATATCCCGAGCTTAAGATCGGGCTCACCCACGAATTTCTAGACCGGCAAGATGGCTGGCAGCCGTTGCGCCAGCGGTACACGCTTCCCCAGCAGAACGTGATCGGCATCGACCACGCGCTCGGTTACAGCGCGCTTGCCAACGGTTCGATTAACATAAAGGACGCGTACTCGACCGATGCGAAGATTGAACAAAACAATCTAGTTGTCCTGGAAGACGACCTTCAATTCTTCCCAAAGTATGAGGCGGTGTTTCTGTTTCGACTGTCCATGCCCACGGATGCAATTGCTGTACTGCGTCGTTTGCAAGGAACGCTGGATGAGCAACGCATGATTCGCCTGAATGCAGAAGCGGAGCGCACAAAAAACTACACGAGGGCGGCAGACTCATATTTTGAACACCACGCAGGATCGGCGAGTGCCGTCGGCGAATCATTTTCGCACAAGCTCGCGCGCTGGACACTCCGCCATCTTCAATTAGCCGGATTTTCTCTACTGCTTTCGGTGATCTTCGGTATTCCGCTTGGAATCGTCGCCAGTCGCGGCGGACCGGTTGGCCAGGGTATTCTCGGTTTTGCGAGCATTGTGCAAACAATTCCATCGCTCGCTTTGCTGGCTTTGCTTGTTCCCCTTCCCTTTTTCGGAATTAGCGTCCGCACCGCCATCGCCGCGCTTTTTCTTTACGGCTTGCTGCCGATCGTCCGTAACACCGCAAGCGGCCTGCAGGATATTCCCCGATCGCTGCGTGAATCCGCCATTGCCTTGGGACTTAGTCCAATGACGCGGCTATGGGAAATTTATCTCCCGATGGCGTCGCGCTCGATTCTCTCCGGAATTAAAACCAGTGCTGTCATCAATATCGGCACTGCCACGCTGGCGGCGTTGATCGGAGCCGGAGGTCTGGGCGAACCAATCTTGAGCGGCCTCAACTTGAACGATCATGTGACGATCTTGGAAGGCGCGATTCCGGCGGCTGTCCTAGCGTTGCTGGTGCAATGGTTTTTCGATTTGCTCGATCGCGTCTTAATCCCAAAGGGGCTGCGACTGTAAAAACACCAAATTCGAGCGTTCAAGCTCCGTAGAAATTCCGAGAACCAATCTTCAATTCAGTCGGTGTGTGCTCAGATTGGAAGTCTGGATGTTGGTTATTTTCTGGATGTTGAATGTTGGTGCTTGGAGCTTTTAGTAACTGGTATGGCTATCGTATCTATCAATCCAGCCACAGGCGAAAAACTAAAAGAGTTTTCGCCTTTCGACGATGCAGAAATCGCGAAACGGCTCAAGCTCGCCGAAAACGCAAGCAGCAAATATCGCCGAACCAGATTCATCGACCGGTCGGTGCTTTTGGAAGCTGTGGCAGAGTTGCTATTCCAGGAAAAGAAAAAATTCGCTGAGATCATCACCTTGGAGATGGGGAAATTGTTGCGCGCTTCAGTGGAAGAAATTGAAAAGTGCGCCCGCGGTTGCCGATTTTACGCGGAGAATGGCGAGCGATTTTTGGAGGACGAACCGGCGCAGACCGATGCCGCTGAAAGTTACGTGCAGTATCAACCGCTCGGACCCGTGCTCGCCATCATGCCGTGGAATTTTCCGTTCTGGCAGGTATTTCGATTCGCTGCGCCGGCGCTCATGGCGGGCAATGTCGGACTGCTAAAGCACGCATCCAATGTCCCGCAATGCGCGCTTGCCATTGAAGAAATCTTTTGCCGCGCTGGATTCGCTGACGGCGTTTTCCAAACGCTGCTGATCGAGCCGGAACAGGTGGAAAAGGTAATCGCCAATCCACGCGTCAAAGCGGTAACGCTTACCGGTAGCGAAAAAGCCGGGAGCGCAGTGGCGGGCATGGCCGCGCACGAGATCAAAAAAAGCGTGCTAGAGCTTGGCGGCAGCGACCCGTTCATCGTTATGCCCAGCGCAGATTTCGAGAGCGCATTGAACATTGCTGTCAAAGCGCGCACCATCAACACCGGTCAATCGTGCATCGCAGCAAAACGACTTCTCATCGCAGATAAAATTTACGATGAGTTTCTTGAGCAGTTCGTTGCGCGGATGCGTGCGCTCAAGCTCGGCAATCCCATGGATCCGGCTACTGAGATCGGTCCACTCGCGACAGAGAAAATCCTGCAAGGCGTGCACGATCAGGTGCAGAAATCGATCGCATCCGGCGCAAAATTATTGACCGGCGGTAACCGGATCCATGGCCCTGGATTTTTCTACGAGCCAACTGTTCTTGTTGATGTGCCGAAAGAATCGCCAGCCTATCGCGAAGAGGTTTTCGGCCCGGTCGCATCTATTTTCCGCGTGCGCGATGCCGGCGACGCGATCGAGCTGGCAAACGACACGACATTCGGTCTCGCCGCCAGCGCGTGGACAAATGATCCCAAAGAACAAAAACTTTTCACTTCTGAGTTGGAAACCGGAATGGTCTTCATCAATGCAATGGTCGCTTCTGATCCGCGTCTGCCGTTTGGCGGTGTAAAACGCTCCGGTTTCGGCCGCGAGCTCGGCGCCGTAGGAATTCGCGAATTCACAAACGCGAAAACAATTTGGATCTCGTGAACTTATGTCAGGCGTGTAGGCCGTGACAGCTTCTTGCTGTTCCGTCAATTGTATTTCGACCGTCCGCCCCTTCCAAACTCTGAAAAGCCGAGCCTTTTTCCTAGACAAGCTTTTTTCCAAAACGGAAGCCTGTTTTCGAGTAACCAAGTGCCTCGTAAAATTCGTGCGCCTGTTCACGGGTAAACCGAGTCGTTAGGCTCACTCGTATAACTTTTTGTTTTGCGAAGTCTTTCTCCGCTGCGGCGATGAGTGCGCGCCCGATGCCGCTCCGTCGCTGTTTTCTTGGTACGACCAGTGCAATAATTTTTCCCGAAAGATCGTTATGCTCGTGGCTAGGGTGCACCAACGTTCCGATCATTCCGCAAATCTTGTGATCGATGTCGGCGACAAATGTGCGGTAGCGCGCATCGCTGAGGATTGATTTCAAACGTTGACGCATTTCCTCCGTGGTTGTTCCGTAACCGAGCTCACACATCAGCTTCGCAAGGGCCCGCGCATCGCTCAATTTAGCGTTGCGAATTTTGATCGGCTTTGCTGTGGTAGCAGTCGTGCCGGCTGCAAGCTTCATTGCCATGCAGGTGACAGGCCTGCCTCTACAGTGCGACTGAGACCACGGCCACTACTCATCATTTCCGTAGTCCCGCAAACGGGGTAACAACTGCTCAAGAATCGTCGCGACCGATTCATCGACAGTTTGCTCGTCCGTGTGGACGACGATCTCGGGGTCGTCTGGCGCCTCGTAAGGGGCATCAATTCCAGTGAACTCCCGGATTTCACCTGCGCGCGCTTTCTTGTAGAGATTCTTGGGATCGCGCGCTTCGCAAACTTCCAACGGCGCGTCGACAAAAACTTCGATGAACTCGGCGTTACCCTCCAGCGCAATTTCTCGCGCGCGCCGGCGATCCATTCGGTAGGGCGAGATGAACGCGGTGATCACCACCGCGCCTGCGTCCGCCATGAGTTTTGCCACTTCGCTTACGCGGCTAATGTTCTCCACACGATCGTCTGGCGAAAACCCGAGATTCGAGTTCAAGCCGTGCCGGATGTTGTCGCCATCGAGCACGTAAGTGTGCATGCCGTGCTGAAACAGGTCGCGTTCGAGTGACTGCGCGATGGTCGATTTCCCGGCGCCGGAAAGACCTGTCAACCAAACAACCGCTCCCCGATGACCGCTGCGCATTGCCCGTGTGCGCGGCGTAATTTTTCCCTCAGTCCAGAAGATGTTCTTGCTCTTTGCGACGGTC
This sequence comes from Verrucomicrobiota bacterium, assembly GCA_003217875.1. Taxonomy (GTDB): domain Bacteria; phylum Verrucomicrobiota; class Verrucomicrobiia; order Chthoniobacterales; family UBA10450; genus Udaeobacter. The sequence continues at coordinate 3,937 of QHMR01000051.1, read as the reverse complement.
CGGTCCGTATAAACGCCGCCGAAAATCGTGCCGCCACCGCAGATTTGCCCGTCGTCTATGATAACGAAGCGACCGAGATTCGGAACACGCTCGTGGTTATCAACAACGAGTGGGCTGCGGGTTTGAATCGTAAGTCTGCCAATCTCGTTTCGCTCCAGTTGTTCACGTCCGTCGGTTTTTGTCTCCAATGTGGATGAATCCACAACTTGCTCGATCGAAACGATCTGACATTTCACCTGCTGTGTCGCCAGACGCAGGTCGTAAAAATGTCCCGACCGCAACGGTTCCCGCGCGATCCAGAACAAGTCCGCATGAAACCGATTTGTCTCGATCGGAGTTTCGTCCTGGTGCGATGCGACATAGCCGCGTTCCACGAAAATCTGTTCCGCTAGCGTGATGCCAACCGAATCGCCTGCTACTGCGGGCTCGGTCGGAGGAGCGTTCCAACGCTCAATGCTAGCGACCACCGATGATTTGTTTGCGGGCGAAAATACCAGCTGATCCCCTGCCCTGAGCGTTCCGGTTTCGATACGCCCTGCAATGATCCGACGACCATCAAAGCGGTAGACATCCTGAATACAAAAGCGCAGTGGAAGATCGGTGTCAGGCTTTCGCGGCTCCAGAAGATCGAGCGCTTCGAGAACGTCCGCAGCACAGTACCATTTCATTTTCATGCTGGAGCGCGCGACGTTCTCGCCGTCCTTCGCCGATGCCGGAATAAACGTTCGCGCATTTAATCCAAGCTCTTGAAGAAATTTTCGATACTCCTGCTCGATCTCGTGAAATCGTTTCTCAGAGTAATCTACGAGATCCATTTTGTTGACGACCACGATGATATTCTTGATTCCAAGCATGCTGAGCAGATAAGCGTGGCGGCGACTCTGTTCGCGCACGCCTTCGTCCGCACTGATCACGAGGATCGCCGCGTCCGCTCTCGACGCCCCGGTGATCATGTTTTTCAAAAATTCCTTATGTCCAGGCGCATCGATGATCGCATACCGGCGGCGTGATGTTCGGAACGGAATCTCCGTGGTGTCGATGGTGACGTTTTGCTTCTGCTCCTCCAGCAGTGCATCAAGCAGGAACGCAAATTCAAACTCCATTCCTTCAGCCGCGCACGCCTTCTTTATTTCTTCAACCTTGCCTTCCGGTAGCGAGCCAGTGTCATGCAGAATACGGCCAATTAGCGTGGATTTCCCATGATCCACGTGACCGACAAAGACGACTTTCACCGGCGCGACCGCTGAAGATTGTGGATCGCGGATTGCGGATTGCGGAGAGATTTTAGTCATTGTAGCGGACGTGATATTTTCCGTGACCGCGTGCTGTTCGAATCGAAGCCACTACGATTGAAAGAACCTCGTTCGCTTCACCACGCAGAGCTTTCAACCGAGTTTCGCTTACCAGCTGGAGTTGGATGAGCATGTCAAGCCAGTAAAGCGATTCATCACATTCTTCTTCAACGACTCCCATTTTGGCAATAAAATCTGCCCGCGATCGAGCGCGCGCGGCCGCGCGATATTTGCGCCAACAGCAGCACCAGAACGCAGCAACTGTTTTGCGATGACACGCGCCGCATTAGTTTCGGCAGTGCTTCGACAAAACGAACGATGCGAATGCCGAGTTGAAAGGTGCGTTTACGAAAATCGTCCGCAGACATCACGGCATCGGCCAGACGCAGGCTATCGCCTTTTCTTTCCGCAATCCCCAATCCGCGATCCGCAATCATAAAAATCCCTTCGCCCTCAGTTTCTGCATCGCGTTGCGTTCGTAATGATCCTGCGCGCGACCGGCGCGCTCGGTCGTCCTTGTCGCCTCGAGCTCGGCGATGATCTCGTCGATTGTAGATGCAGCGCTTTCGATTGGATGCGTGATCGGGCTGCAGCCAAGTGAACGAAAACGTTTCCCGTTTCGGGCGAAATACATTTTCGGGATTGGAATGTTTTCCCGCTCGATGTAGCGCCAGATATCCACCTCGGTCCAGTCGAGCAACGGTTGCACCCGAACGTGTTCGCCTTTCGCCGCTGTGGTGACGAATTGGCTCCAGAATTCGGGTGGCTGATCTTTGTAATCCCATTCGAACTGCGCATTGCGCGGCGAAAAATATCGCTCCTTTGCACGAGTGGGATCCTCATCACGACGAATGCCGGTGATAAGCGCCTCCCACCTGTATTCCGCGAGCGCTTGTTGCAACGCCACCGTCTTTAGTTCGTGCGTCACTGTCACCGGATCGTGCGTCTCATATCCGACGCCGCGTGCGCGGGCTTCGGTATTGATTTTAATAATGAGATTCAGGTTGTGATGCTTTGCTGCCCATTCACGGAACTCCAGCATCTCCGGAAACTCATAAGTGGTGTCGATGTGCAAAACCGGAAACGGCACGCGCCCTAAAAACGCTTTACGTGCCAGCCAGACGAGTACGTTAGAATCTTTTCCCATCGACCACGGCATGGCGATGTTCTTGAAGGCGTGATACGCCTCGCGAAAAAGAAAAATGCTTTGGTTCTCGAGTTGATCGAGGTGTGTCCGCGTTGTCTGGGTCATGTCTTTCAGGTAGGGGCAATTCACCCGAACCGTCCTTTAAGGAGTGATGACAATCAGCGAGCGGGCGATTGAGGTCAATCGCCCCTACATAGATATCATCGTCGATCTGTGGCTCGTTTTCTCTTGCAGCGACCGGACGTGACCTTAACGTTTGTTGATGCCCGAAACTCGCCCGACAGCGTACGATTCCAAAATCGAAGGCAACGTGATTTTTACGCGCTTCGATGCGGCGCTGAACTGGGTCCGCAAAAACTCGCTCTGGCCGATGCCAATGGGCCTGGCCTGTTGCGCGATCGAATTGATGGCCACGGCAGCATCGCGCTTCGACATTGCGCGGTTCGGCGCGGAGGTGATGCGTTTCTCGCCACGGCAATGCGACGTCATGATCGTGGCTGGCACTGTGACGTACAAGATGGCGTTGGCAGTGAAAAGAATTTACGAACAAATGCCGGAGCCAAAATGGGTGATCGCCATGGGCGCATGCGCGTCTACCGGCGGGATGTATCGCTCCTATGCCACCTTGCAGGGAATCGACCAGCTAATTCCGGTTGATGTTTACATCTCTGGTTGCCCACCGCGTCCCGAAGCCTTGCTGGCTGGCTTGATGAAATTGCAGGAGAAAATTTCCTACGAGCGTTCGTTCAGAAACCAAAAGCCGGAACTAGCCGAAAGACTCGAGGAAGTGCTCGGATGATTAACTCCTACTCGTATTCCTGCTCTTATTCATGAGTCCAAAGGAATAAGAATAGGAATAGGAGCGTAACGAAACGCATGAGTCGAGAGGAATTGCTTAATCGCTTCACCAAAGCATTCGAGGCAAAACTTCAGCTCAAAATTGAATTTCGCGGCGAAACCACTTACACGATTGCAGCGAGTGACCTTCGTCTTGTCGCGAAGTTTTGCCGCGACGAACTTTCCTTCGATTACCTGATCGACATCACAAGCATCGACAATTTCGGCGAAGAGCCACGCTTCGAAATCGTCTATCATCTGTATTCGATGTCGGATAGCATTCATTTGCGCTTCAAATTAAAGGTTCCGGAAGAAACCGGCGCGGTGGACACCGTTTCCGACATTTGGCCGACAGCGAACTGGCATGAGCGCGAGGCTTACGACATGATGGGAATCAAGTTCAATCGACATCCCGATCTACGACGAATCCTGATGTGGGAGGGCTACCCGTACTTTCCGCTGCGAAAAGATTTTCCGCTGGAAGGATTGCCAAGCGAAATCCCCGATATCGCTTTTACCAAAGTGACACCGATGGAAGGCGGCCCATTCGTCACGGTTCCGAGCACTGCCACATCAAAAGACCGCGAACCTCGCGCCCGCCCGCCGGAATTGTGAATATCAGGAAAGTTCCAGAATTAGACGAAAAAATGTTCGTCTTGTA
>QHMR01000205.1 GCA_003217875.1 Verrucomicrobiota bacterium | reverse complement strand
TTTCACAGCTGGATCAGTCGCTGTCTGCGGAAAATCGGGGGCTTCATAATGCCGCCCGGTCGCGCGGCAAAACGCTTCGTAATCCTGCACCCGCGTTTCCCACATCGAAATCTGAATGTCACCGAGTGGAACAAACTTCATCCCGAGCGAATTGGTAAACGGTTGCCCAGGCGCGGGGCCGACGCTCTTCTCCAACCGCGCCGCCAGAAACGTTTGTTGTTGCGGCTCAACTTTCCCGCTGACTGAACCCGCCTTGTAACCAGACAGTCGCAGCTCGTATGTCACGTCGCCCGATTTTACTTCCTCTATAACCAGCGGCGTCTGACCCAACTCTTTTCCATTTCCCGTCACCGTCGCGCCTCCCGGTGCGCTCGTAATCTTCACGCTGCCATTGGCAAAGACAAAACGCGCTGCGTTTTCCCGTTGCGCGCTAACATCGATCTTTTGCTGTTCGTCAGGCCAACCGTTCAGATGTGCTACGAGTTCGTGTGCGCGCGCCGGGAGATCCAAGCGAAGTGGCGTGCGTCCGTGCGATTTTCCGTCCACAAAAATCTCGGCGCCGCTGGGTTCACTGGTGATGTTTGTGATCGCGCTGACGAAAGCGAACGATTTACTCGTGGTGTCGCCGCGCTGCACTTCGACGTTGCCTCGCATTTCCCAATCGCCCCGGCGGGCCATGATTGAATATCTACCGGTTGGAATATCCACAATCGTTTGGGGCGCCACGCCTTCGCGGGAAGTCTGACCGTCTTCGCTTTTTATCGAGACCTTCGCACCGGGTGGCTCAGATTGGATTTCAAGCGCTCCTTTACTCCGCACGAGTCGAAACGCTGGCAGATCAAGCGAGTGCTTGCGTCTAAAGTCGACAATCGTTTCCACCGGCTCATATCCCACGAGCGCCCCACCCGGCTCCGTCCGAATCGTTGTTCGCAGATGCAAATCAACGCCTGGCTGTGAGCGGCTTAGCCAAAATCCGATTCCGACCACCGCAACCACCAAGAGCGCTACCGCGCCAGCGAAGATTTTCGTGCGCGATTTCTTCGGATGTTCGCCGCGCTCAAGTGCCGCGAGGTCGCTATGCATTTCTGCGGCCGATTCGTAACGCTTCTTGGGGTCGTTCGCGCACGCTTTCACGAGCACCTCGTTGAGTTGCAGCAGCTGTTCGCGATCCGGCCGCGTACTTAGTTGCGAATCGATCTCCGGGAAATCGAGCCGATCTTTTCCAGTACAAGTTTCGTAAAGAAGTTTGCCCAGGCTGTAAATGTCGGCGCGTGGCGTGCCCGGCCCTTCCGGCGGCACGTAACCTTCCGTTCCAACGAATGATTGCTGCCCAGTAGTCGCGACCAATCCAATATCGGCAAGCTTTGGCACGCCCTCGATGAAAATGATATTCGATGGCTTGATATCGCGATGGCTCAACCCGCGCGTGTGCAATGCTTCAAGCGCTTCCGTTAACGAGAGCCCAACCCGAATCGATTCATCAGCGGAGAGGCGTTTGTGTCGCGCCAGATCGGTCTTCAACGTACGCGGCTCGTAAGTCTCGACATTGATTCTGCGCCCAGCCAGATGATCATCGGCCAGCTCCATGCTGTAATAGAGATACTCGGCAGTCCGGCCGACGTGCAGAATGTTGATGAACCCGGCATGTGCGCGCGAGATCGGCTCGAACGCGGACATGCCTTCGAATTCCCGAAGAAATGCACGCTCAGTTTCAAATGTGCTGCGGTAAACGACTTTGACCCCGCGAAGCGCGCCGGTCACCGTCCGCGCCAACCAAATTTCACCGTAAGCGCCGCGGCCGATCACGCGTAACAATTCGTGATCGGGAATAATCGGGGTCTGAGCGGTAACTCGGTCGGGAATGACCGATTTTACACAAGCGCTAGATACGAAGCAATTCTGGGGACACGGCGTTTGGGCGCCTCTCCTTTGCAGGGAGAGGAAGACGGTGAGGGTTTAGAGCTGATGGTTGGAGGTGGCAATCCCCTCACCTCAATCCTCTCCCCTTGTGCAAGGGGCGAGGCGGACTGACGAACATAAACCCGTTCGCATCCTTCGTAGACCTCACAACGGAGCGTGACTCTCTATTTTTTCCAGTGCTCTAATTTCCTTCTTGAGTAACGCGCTAACGCGATGTCGCGCCAAATACACCTGGCCGACATTTACGCGCAATCGCTCGGCAACTTTTTGTGCCGGCCATTCTTTACGTACATAACAGTCGAAAATTTGAAACTGCTTCGGCTCAATTTTCTTCTTCACGCGCGCGATCGCAGCTTCGAATAAATTCTCTTTCCAGCTCGCTTCCCAGACCGCGTCAAAATCGGCGATCCGCGAATCGGGGACGCGTTCGATTGTTGCTGTAAGCCGATCATCCGGTGAACGAGGGGATTTTGCGTTGCCCGACTCACGTTTGCGAAATTGATCGGCGATTCGCCAGCGAGTGATCTGCAACAGCCAGCCTTTGAACGAGCCAATTGCCGGATCGTATTTCAACTTGTCGATGTTCTTGGCCACGGTGATGACCGTTTCCTGCACGACTTCCTGTGCTTCGGAATCGGTTAGGCCGGATTGGCGTGCGGCTGAGTAGATCAGCTTCCAGTAGGTATCGAAAAATTCCTGCCAGCGCCGTTGATCCTCCCAGTTGGCCAGTCGCTCGACCAGGCTGCGTCGCGTGGCAATCAATCCACTATTCTTCACGTCGATCTTCTAACGTAGCTTTGCCCGTGGACAAAATTGTTATCGATTTATTGAAAGATTCCTGCTGAACTTGCGTATCCTGCCTATGAATACAAGCACCCTCATCACCCGAGCACTTCAACTGGCTGCTCGACCGTTTCTGCTTCTCTTCGCGTTTCTGAAGAAGGTCGCTCTCGCAGTCTTCGGCCGATTGCAATGGAGTCCGCCGCGCTGGCTTTCGCGAAGCCGCTCCGTCTTCTCCAATTTCAATCGCGCACATCCCTTCACCACAGCTTCCGGAATTATCGCGATCTTTCTGCTCTCATGCGGGGCAGCCTGGACATTGCATTGGTATCAACATCGACCGAAGCCGCGCTACGTAAAAGTTATGATCGAGGCGGTTCCGGTGACGAAGTTGGAGAAGGACTTAAAGTTTTCAACGCTTGATATTCGGTTCAGTGATTCCGCGGCGCGCCTGGAAGATAAGGACAAAACAGCTCTGCAAGGCGTCCGGCTGGACCCTCCGTTGGCCGGCAAATGGATGTGGGCTGGCGACAAACACTTATTTTTCCAACCAACGGAGGACTGGCCAGCCGATAAAAAATTCAAGGTCATCTTCGACAAGAAATTTTTGCCGCCGCACATCGTGTTGGAGCGATTGACTTACGAATTCCATACCCCGCCGTTCGAAATCGCAATCAAAGACCTCGAGCTTTATCAGGACCCGACGAACCCCACACAACGGCAGGCCACGGCGACCCTCGAGCTCACGCATGCGGTTGAGCCAGGTGAGTTAGATCGACATCTTCAACTACTGATGATCGGCGGGTCAGCGGTGTTCCCGCCGTCCGATCCGGCGCCACATTTTACGCTTAGTTACGGATTGCACCGGCGCATTGCCTATTTGCGCAGCTCAAACGTGACGCTGCCGGGCGGCCGAACAAAAGCTGCTCATTCCTTCCAATGGGACCGCATTTCAAATCAAATCCATCGAGGGAACCATCGCCCGGAATAAGGCTGGCGAGCCAGAGCAGGTCCTGATTCTAAACACGACGGCGGACATCAGCAGCAGCGAGCTGGCCAAGGCTATTCAGATCCGGCTGCTGCCGAAGCGTGAGTCTGAAAAGACCGAAGGAAGCGATACCGAAAGTTCTGATTCAGAATCCGCCGCTCAAAGTAGCGAAAGCGACGAAAACAGGCAAAGCGCCGAGTCGGAAGAGGACGAGTCCGGGGAGACGACAAAATCTGATAATGCGTCGAAATGGCAAAGCCCGACCGATGTCCCGGACGACGTCTTCGAGCAAGCCAAGCGAATTGAATTCACGGTCGTTCCCTCGGAAAAAGCGCAAGATCGACAACATGTTTTTAAGATACGTCTCGAATCGGAAGGCGAGCTCTACGTTCGCATACCAAAAGGAGTGCGCGCTTTCGGTGATTATCCTTTGGCGGAGGATTACAACGCCGTCGTTGCAGTACCGCAGCTTCCACGCGAAGTGCAGATTGAAGGTCAAGGCGGCCTGCTGGCGCTCAGTGGCGACAGGAAATTGTCGATCCGTTCACGCGCTCTGCGGGCAATCGAATTTGAAGTTGCGCGCGTTGCTACAACCCAAATCAACCATCTCGTTAGTCAGACCGAAGGCAAGTTCGAGGACCCGGAGTTCCGTGCGCCGCAGTACTTTAACAAGGAAAACATCTCTCGCATTGCGATTGAGCAGCAGCCGATCGCAGTGGATAACAAATGGAAGGCCAATTACTCCGCGTTCGATTTCGCGGAGCACCTTCGCAAACCAGCAGATGGCGGCAGCGAGCGCGGCCTTTTCTTCCTGACCGCGCGCGGCTGGGACCCGGCGAAAAAGAAGCCAATCAACTCGGCCAGGGACAGCAGATTTCTGCTCGTCACTGACATAGGAATTTTAACGAAGAAAAATATCGACGGCGGCAGCGATGTTTTTTTGATGTCGATCAAAAGTGGTCAACCAATCAACGGCGCCACGGTGGAAATTCTCGGCAAGAACGGGGTGCCGATCCAGACTGCCCAAACGGCCGCGGATGGTCACTGCGCTTTCCCTTCCGTTGAAAAATCAGAGCGCGAAAAATTGCCCGTGGCGTTTGTCGCGCGCTACGGCGACGACATTGCGTTCATGCCCTTCGCGCGTGAAGACCGCATCTTGAATTTCTCACGCTTCGAGATTGA
>QHMR01000050.1 GCA_003217875.1 Verrucomicrobiota bacterium | reverse complement strand
ATACTGCTTCCACGGTGTGATGCGACATAATCGGCACCGGTTGCGCTGTCGACTCGAGCCGGGCGAAAGGATCTGGTGTTGGTTGGCCGATGAATTGCAAAATTGCGGCGACCACACTCAAAACACAGGTGGCAAACACCGCGGTTTCCATTACGCTCCGGCCCTTCTCCTCCGAGCGGACCAGAAGCCTGTAGATCGATTGAGCTTCATTGTTCATAATTTTAAGACGCCGCGGAGTTCCCGCTTTGTCTAAGGTTTGTTGTTCGTTCATGATTGGTTTTGAACGTTGGATGCAATGGCGCCGTGAATTGGATTCAAACAAAAACAAGTTTGTTGGGGAGATTCCCTCCAAACATGCCCTATCTCATTGGAGTTTCCGGCGGACGCGATTCCGTGGCGCTCTTGCATTGGCTGATCAATCTCGGTTACAGGAAACTGATTGTCTGCCATTTGAATCATCAGTTACGCGGGCGCTCAAGCGATGCTGACGCGGGGTTTGTAAAAAATCTCGCCGCGAAATATGAGCTGGATTTTGAAGTGGGCGCGGCAAACGTTCGCGCGTTTGCGAAGAAAAAGAAGACATCGGTGGAAACCACGGCACGTAATGCGCGCTACTCGTTTTTCGCCAAAAATGCGAAGCGCCACGGTTGCCACACGATTTTTCTAGCGCATCACGCGGATGATCTTGTTGAGACTTTCCTGTTAAACTTGATCCGGGGCGCCGGTCTCACTGGCCTGGCAGCAATGCGCGATGTTTCTATCCGACACATTGGTGGCGTCGACTTGAAGATCGTGCGCCCGTTGCTCCCAGCCTGGCGCAAGGACATCGATAAATACGTTCGTGAATGTCATCTAAAATTTCGCGAAGATGCCACGAACAAAAAGCTGGCCGCGACTCGCAATCGCATTCGCAACCGTATCATTCCGTATCTGGAAAAAAGTCTTGGCCGAAACGTCCGTCAGAACATTTGGCGCACAGCCGTGATTGCCGCCGAGGAAGAGAAATGGCTCGACAGCGAGGTGCCGGATTCAGCCAATGCTGATCTTTCAGTACCAAGACTTCGTGCACTACCCGTTGCACTCCAGCGTCGAGCGATTTTGAAATGGCTGCGGGCACAAAACATGCCTGACGTCGGCTTCGACATAATCGAGCGTGTGCGTTTGCTCGCTGACCGCGAAGCTTCCTTCGCGAAAGTGAATCTCCCGAGAGATCGACACGTGCGCCGCCGCGCCGGCAAGATTTTCATTGAATGAGTGTAGCGGCGCTTGTGTCAAACGCCCGCCGGCTGACACAGCCGCCGCTACAACATCTGTGAAAATCCGCCTGCATCGCCGTAGCCTGCGGCGAAGGTGCGTGTAATCTGTGGCTAATGGCCTCTGACATCCGCGTTCGTTTCGCCCCCTCACCTACTGGTTATCTGCACATCGGCGGCGCGCGCACTGCGCTGTTCAACTGGCTGTTTGCACGGCACCATGGCGGGAAATTTGTGCTGCGCATCGAAGACACAGATATCAAGCGAAATACCGAGGAGGCGATGGCCGCTATTTATGAGGGGTTAGAATGGCTTGGCTTGGACTGGGACGAAGGCCCTCACGTCGGCGGCGATTTCGGACCTTATTTGCAGAGCGAACGGACAGAACTGTACGAGCGCTACCTAAAAAAACTTCAGGACGCCGGTCACATTTTCGATGACCAGGGTGCATTGCGATTTCGTTCGCCGCGCGAGCACGTGATCGTTGATGATCTGGTTGCGGGCAAGATCGACTTCGATCTCAGCAATCCGGCAACGCACCCCGACATGACGATTCGCCGTCCGGACGGCTCATGGATTTTTCATTTCGTCAACGTGATCGACGACCTTGAAATGAAAATCTCGCATGTGATCCGAGGCGAAGATCATCTCTCGAACACGCCGAAGCACATAGAGATTTTTCGCGCGCTCGGCGCGAAGCCACCGACGTACGCGCATATCCCGCTCATTCTCAACCGCGACGGATCGAAAATGAGCAAGCGCGATGAAGGCGCGCGCATCGAGTATTACATCCGACGCGGCTATCTACCAGCAGCGCTGCGCAATTATCTCTGTCTGCTCGGTTGGTCGCCAAAAGACAACCGTGAGAAAATCGATATCGAGGAAATCGTCCGGATTTTCGATCTGAAAAACGTTGGGCGCAGCTCGGGCACATTCGATCCCGACAAATTACACTGGTTGAATGGCGAATACGCGCGCGAGCTCAATGACTTCGAGTTTTACGATCTTGCCGTCGAAAGGTTGAAATCGAGCGGTGTGAAGCTGGACAAATTTCCGGAGAAGTACGTCCGCGCGGTGTTGCAGACCTGCAAAGGTAAGATCAATACGTTTGACCCAACCATTTTACCGCTGAGAACAAGCCGCGGCTGAAAGCAGTTCGCGAGGCGCTAAGTGCGCTTGAGAAATTCGACGCTAACAACATCGAAACGACACTAAAAAGCACAGCGTCAAACCTCGGCGTAAAAGTCGGCGCAGTCGTTCATCCCACGCGACTCGCTGTGACCGGCAGTAACGTGGGACCGAGTCTCTATCATTTGCTCGAGGTTCTCGGGAAAGAAAAAGTGCTCGCCCGAATCGATCGCGCGCTTTCGATATTCTAACACGCTGTCACCCGAGCGAAGCGAGGGACCTCTGACAGACTCAGAAGATCACGCCACGTACTTTGTGCGATCCATCACCCAGCGCGAGATCCTGCGTCGTCTTCACGACTCAGGATGACACGCGAATTATTTCTTAGCCTCCTTCGCCCAAGTGTCTCTGAGGGTAACTGTCCGATTCCACACCTGTTTTTCGCGGCTAGAATCTGGATCGAGCGCGAAATACCCGAGCCGTTCGAATTGATAGCGCTCTTCGGGACGCGCAGCTGCCAGGGCGGGCTCGCATTTTGCGCTCACCACTTCCAGCGAATGGGGATTGATGAATGATTTGAAATCACCGCTCGCGTCGGGTTCCGGAACCGTGAAGAGCCGATCATACAAGCGGACTTCGGCGTCGATCGCATGCGAGGCGCTCACCCAGTGAATGGTCCCCTTCACTTTGCGGCCTGCTGTTGGTCCACCTGATTTACTATCGAGATCAACAGTGCATCGGAGCTCGCTAATATTGCCCTTTTCATCTTTTACCACTTCATCGCACTTGATGATGTAAGCGTATTTCAGGCGCACTTCGCCGCCTGGTTGCAGTCGGAAATATTTCGGCGGCGGCGTTTCCATAAAATCATCGCGCTCGATGTAAAGGTCGCGACTGAAAGGAATTCTCCGCATTCCGGCATCCGAATCCTCGGGATTGTTGATCGCATCGAGTTCTTCGGTTTTTCCTTCGGGATAATTCGTCAGCACGATTTTGATGGGCCGTAGCACGGCGAGCCGCCGGGTGGCTATGCGATTGAATTCGTCGCGCATGGTATGTTCCAGCAGCGCCATATCGGTCATGCTCGGATACTTCGTGATGCCGATGTTGTAGGCGAACGTGCGCAACACGCCGGGCGTCACACCACGCCGGCGCAAGCCGGAAATCGTGACCATGCGCGGGTCGTCCCACCCGCTCACCAGTTTTTCATCGACGAGCTGGATCAATTTGCGCTTGCTGATGACCGAGTAGGTCAAATTGAGCCGCGCAAATTCATACTGATGTGGACGCGGCTCCGGAAATTCCAGCGCGTCGAGGATCCAGTCATAAAGCGGCCGGTGCACTTCGAATTCCAGCGTGCAAATCGAGTGCGTGATCCCTTCGATGTAATCGCTGAGCGTGTGCGCCCAGTCGTACATTGGATAAATGCACCATTTCTCCCCGGTGCGATGATGCGATGCGTGCCGAATGCGGTACAGCACCGGATCGCGCAGCCATACGTTCGCCGCGTTCACGTCAATTTTCGCGCGTAACGTGCGTGCGCCGTCGAGAAACTCGCCCGCCTTCATTCGCGCAAACAGATCGAGATTTTCTTCGACCGAGCGATCGCGAAAGCAGCTTGCTTTCCCGAGGCGGCGATACGCATCCGTTTCTTCGGGTGTCATGTCACAAACGTATGCCTTGCCTGTGCGCACGAGATCCACCGCGTATTCGTAAAATTGCTCGAAATAATCTGACGCATACAACGGTGCGCCCCCGATATGGTTATCGGCCCAGCTATCGACCAACCAACGGACATCAGTCATGATTGACTGGACATACTCGGCTTCCTCCTTTGTCGGGTTCGTATCGTCCATGCGAACGTTGCAGATGCCGCCAAACTCCCGCGCGATCCCGAAATTCAGACAGATCGATTTCGCGTGACCGATATGTAGATAGCCATTCGGCTCGGGCGGGAAGCGCGTGCGGATTTGTTTGTATTTTCCCCTACGAATGTCTTCCGCGATGATGTCGCGAATAAAATCTGACGGTGAATTTTCAGTCGAAGCTGTCATTGCGCTTGTGCGTGCTTAGTATTCTCGATTCTCTACGAATGGAAAAAAAGCAAACCACTGACCGTTACACGCTTGCGGACTTGGAAAACTGGTCTGCCGTTGCGGGGGAACTCGAGCCTCCGGTTCGCCTCGGCATTTTTGGCGATCCGGTAGCGCATTCGCTCTCGCCGCAAATGCAAAACGCCGCTTTGCGCGCCTGCGAGATCGGCATGCAATACGCGCGTTTTCATATTCGCACGAACGAGTTGCGATCGGCCCTACTGTTTTTACGCACGCTGGATTTCGTTGGAATCAATGTGACCGTCCCGCACAAGATCGCAGCGTTCAAGCAAGTCGATGAGACGGACGAATCCGCGGCTCGCGCGGAAGCGGTAAATACGATTCGTGTTCGCGATGAGAAACTGATTGGGTCAAATACGGACGGTGAAGGATTCCTTCGGGCGATTCGCACTGAATTCTCGATCGATCTTCGCGATCTGCGTGTGATGATCATTGGCGCTGGCGGTGGGACGGGGCGCGCTATAGCCTGGCAATGCGCGCTGGAAAGTTGTGAGCGCCTTGTTCTGGTGAATCGCACCTTGGAAAAAGCAAACGCACTTGCCGAGCAATTGCGGCCGTTTTTGTCCGACGCCCGGGTCTTAGGTCCCGCGACGCGGCTGGAGGCGGTCGCATTAGATGAGTCGGCGATGCGAGTGCAACTTGCCGACATCGATCTGATCGTTAATGCCACGCCGCTGGGAATGAATCCGAGCGATCCGACACCCGTGCCGGCGCGATTGCTCGCGCCGCATCACATCGTATTCGATTGCGTTTACGGCTCATCGAAGACCGCATTGTTCCGCGCAGCCACTGAAGTTGGCGCGCGCGGCGCGAACGGCTTCTCGATGTTACTACATCAAGGGGCTCTCTCGTTTTCCACCTGGTTCGACCGCGAAGCTCCGATTGAAGCAATGCGCGCAGCTTTGTACGCATTGTAGTGGCGCTCGCCGCGGCGAGCGCCGGGCGGCTGACACAGCCGCCGCCATACTCGCTACGTTTGTAAATGGCTGAGAAACCGCCATATTAGCAGATGGTAACTGCAGGGGTAAATTTCGATCGGGCTACCCACCTGGCTGCACCCCGCAGCCGCGTCGCCCACAGGGCGACGGCTACAGTAGGCGATCTTGCAGAAGAATTGTCAGAGCTCAAGCGCCAGCGAAACGCTGTTATTCTCGCGCATAATTATCAGGTCCCGGAGTTGCAGGATGTTGCGGATTTTGTCGGCGACTCGTTAGGCTTGAGTTATCAGGCCGCGAAAACTGACGCGGACGTCATCTTGTTTTGTGGCGTCCATTTCATGGCGGAAACAGCCAAGATCATTAATCCGACCAAGCGTGTGATTTTGCCGGATCTCGATGCCGGCTGCTCGCTCTCCGAATCGTGTCCGCCGGAAAAGCTGGCGGAGTTTCTGAGACAGCACACGGACAAAAATTATTACGTGATCGCCTACATCAATTGCAGTGCTGGCGTGAAAGCGCTGGCCGACGTGATTTGCACCAGCGGCAACGCAGACAAGATCGTTCGCACAGCGCCAGTCGATCGAAATATTCTCTTTGTTCCGGACCAAAATCTCGGCGCATGGGTAATGGAACGCACAGGACGCAGAATGGATTTGTGGCAGGGCACCTGTTACGTGCACGTCGAGTTCACGGCGCGCAGCATAAACAAAATCCGCGAACAATATCCAGATGCCCCCGTCGTTGCGCACCCTGAGTGTACCTACGCTGTGCGCATGCTCGCAGATGAAGTTTGTTCCACCGAAAAAATGGTGACCTTTTGCAAGGAATCTCCCGCGCGCGAGATCATTGTGGTAACCGAAGCTGGCCTGTTGCACCGACTGCGCAAAGAAATCCCAGGTAAGACATTCATTCCTGGCCCGACAGACAATTGCTTTTGCGGTGAATGCCGCTTCATGAAGATGAACACGTTGGAGAAGGCTTACGATGCTCTGTTGAACATGGAACCCGAGATCACTTTGCCCGAGCCGGTGCGCAAAAGAGCGGAAAAACCGATCCTGCGCATGCTTGAGTTGAGCAAATGACGTGAGCTGCGCGCCGCGTGCCTGACATAGCTCACGCATGCCGCCTGAAATCTCTGTCGGTTAGACATCTTTCCCTGAGCGCCAGGCTGGAAGCCTACAACGCAATCTGGGATGATGTCTGAATGACCGCCAAAGCATGACCGCCGCTGTAAAATCCATCGACGAACGACTCGATCGGCTTCACAAGGGCGGGATCATCGATCTTCATTTCGACTTGCCGATGGATTTGTACGAAAAACGCGATCGCAAGAATGTTCTGGAAAGCGAATTTTTGCCAGAATTCGACAAGGGGAACATCGGCGTTCTCGCCGTGGCGGTTTATATTGAAGACCGTTATCTACCGGAGACCTGTCTGCGCGTGGCGCTCGATCAAATCGCGCGGTTGTATGCTGAGATACAGACGTGCAAGCGCTTAGCGATTTGCAAAAGCTTTCGTGAAATTCAGAAGGCACGCGAAACAGGCAGAATCGCACTGCTCATCACGATGGAGGGAGTGGAACCGTTCGGGACAGACCTGGATTTGTTGCGCGTCTTTTATGAACTGGGTGTGCGCTCAATCGGGCTTACACACGCCCGAAGCAATTCGGCGGGACATGGCGGAGCCTTCGCAGCGACCGGTTCGCCGCCGCAGGGTCTAACCAGCTTTGGGCGCGACGTGGTGCATGAATGCGAGAGCCTCGGCGTCATTATTGATCTCGCCCACATCAATCCGGCCGGGTTTGACGAAATTTTATCGATCACAAAAAAGCCACCCATCGTGTCGCACGCAAACGTCCGTTGCTATTACGATATCGAACGCAACATCAGCGATGAACAAATCAAAATGATCGGCGAACGGCGCGGTGTAATTGGTGTGAACTCGGTGCTGGTGAGCCCGAGAGGCGACGAGAGCACGATGGATCGTTACATCGATCACATCGAACACATCGCCAACTTGATTGGTACCGACGGAGTCGGGATCGGCTTCGATTTCTTCGAGTTCATCTACTGCCAGTGGCCTGAATCAAGGCAAAAAGAGCTCGCTACAAAATTCACCACTCCGCATTTCATTCCCGATCTAAGGAACCATTCCCACGCGCGCAATCTCACTCGCAGGTTAATCGAGCGCGGATTCAGCGACGAGCAGATCGAAAAAATCTTGCGAGAAAACTGGATGCGAATTTTTAAAGAGGTTCTTTAGCCCGCAATCTAACGGGCCGGAATGGAAATTGTATAAGTGATCAACGCACAAACCGCCACCATTCCGATCATCGCGATGATAAATATCGCGTCCGCGATCTTTTCAAGGCGATGCATTCTGCGCAGACCTCGCGAGCGAAGGGCCCAATAAGAAAGCAGACAAGAGAGCAGAAACAGCAGCGCGTCCACGGCAAGCAAATCATCCGCTAGCGTATCCGCGGATCCAAGTGTGATGACAACGCGGATCAATCCAATGACGGTCAGACAAACGCCGACCATTGCGGAGGAGACCGTGAAGATGTGGATGCAAATATCCTGCTCCAGATGGGAGTTTGGGTCGCGCCGCCCATTCGTTTCTCCTTTCATTGCGACCAGTATTTAGACTGCCCGCGAAACCGACTGTTCAGAGAATTATGGCTCTGATAGGAAAGCCGAAGAGAGGCCCAACGATAATCGTGTGAAATTCCTTAATCTGACACGGCGCACGGAGATTGGCGCGAACTCGTACTACCTTGAGATCGGCGGCCACAGGCTGGTGCTCGATTGCGGGATGCATCCAAAGAACACAGGGGAGGATGCGTTGCCTTACTTGAAGGCAATCGCTGGCCGGGACATTGAAGCAATACTGATTTCGCACGCGCATCAAGATCACATCGGCACTTTGCCTCTGATAATGCGACGCTTTCCAAGTGCACGTGTGTTTATGACGGAAGCTACGGCCGAGGTTGGCAGCGTCCTTTTGCACAACTCCGTCAACGTCATGACACGACAACGTGAGGAGGTTGGAGAGGCGTCCTATCCCCTTTTCACCCATCGAGAAACTGACAGAGCGTCGGAACGCTGGCGTCGCTGTCCGTTGCGCCAGCGAATTTCCATTGCCGGCGAACGGGCGCCTCAGCGCGAAAGAGAAGCGCTGGCGTTCGAGTTTTTTGAGGCCGGACACGTGCTCGGTTCAGCCGGAATCCTGGTGCGGGCCGAAGGCAAAACCGTCTTTTACACCGGCGACGTCAATTTCGACGATCAGACCATCATGCAAGCAGCAGTCTTCACCGAAGAGAAAATCGATGTGCTAATCATGGAATGCACGCGAGGTGATCACGCGAAGCCCGGCGGCTGGACGCGGGCCGGTGAAGAGCGACGGTTCGCTGAGGCGCTCGAGAGCGCTTTCGAGCGCGGGGCGTGTGTGCTCATCCCAGTCTTCGCGTTGGGCAAAACGCAAGAGATCCTGGCAATGCTTTACAAGTTCCGCCGTCACCGGCTCCTGCCGGAGTTTCCCATTTATATCGGCGGACTCAGTTCGAAGTTCACCGATATTTATGATCGGCGCGCGCATACGACGCGTCGACAATTGCCGCGCCTGCAACTCATGAGGGAAGCAGCGCCGTTCATTTTGAATGATGAAACCGTACGCGATGCGCTGTTGCGTGCGCGGCGCGCATATGTCCTTTCCAGCGGGATGATGATTCCAAATACGCTCTCTAATGTTCTTGCGCGCAGACTGATCGAAAACCCGCAGCACTCGATATTTTTCGTCGGCTACGCGAATCCTGAATCGCCTGCCGGTCTTCTGCGGGAGGCGGGCAAGGGCGGCGAGGTCGCTCTTGATCCTGATAAACCACCCCAACGCGTCCGCTGCAATATCGAACAGTTCCAGTTCAGCGCACACGCGACGCGTGAGGGACTAATCGAATACGCCAGCAAAATTTCGCCGCACAAGATTGTTCTGGTGCACGGTGACCCACCGGCGGTGGAGTGGATGCGCGCGACGCTGGTTGCCGAGCTTCCGAACACAGACGTGATTGTCCCGACGCCAGGCGAGGAAATCGGACTGTAGCGGCGCTCTCGGAGCGCCGACCGGAGCATTGTTCAACGCAAGATTGGTGCGACGGTCAGAGACCGTCGCTACAGCAAATGCGCATCGCTTCGTGGAATATCAACTCTCTTCGCAAACGACAGGATCGTCTGCTTGCGTGGTTGGACGAGACCAAGCCGGACATCGTCTGCTTGCAAGAGACGAAATGCCCCGATGAACTGTTTCCGGCACTCGCTTTGCAAGCGGCTGGATATCGCTGCGCCTATCATGGGGAGAAGTCGTATAACGGCGTGGCCATTCTCGCGAAGAGTGAGCCGCATGACGTCCGCCCCTCACTTTGCGATGAGGTAGTCGATCCGCAGGCGCGGGTAATCGCCGCGACGATCGGCGACGTGCGCGTCTTCTCGATCTACGCGCCGAATGGGCAGGCGGTTGGTTCGCTAGCATATCAGTACAAGCTGCATTGGTATCGCCGGCTCCGTAATTGCATTGCGAAAGAAAAATTGCACGATGTCGTCATCTGTGGCGATTTCAACGTCGCGCCGGAGGACATTGACGTTTACGACGCAGACCTGTGGCGGGGAGCCATCATGGCGTCGGATGGCGAACGCGCGGCATTCCGAGAGCTATGCGAACTCGGCTTGCGGGACACACTGCGAATTCATCACAAGGAAGGCGAGCTTTTCAGCTGGTGGGATTATCAGATGCGCGCGTTTGAAAAAAATCGCGGCCTCCGGATCGATGCAATTCTGGCGAGCGAAAAACTGGCAAAGAGATGCAGCGCATCAGGAATCGATATCGAGATGCGCGAAGGCAAAGACCCTTCCGATCACGCGCCGGTATGGGCAGAGTTTTGAACTCAGTAAGAAGTGAGAGGTGCGTAGTAGAGCGGGAACCCAAAGTAACTTCTCACTGCTCACCTCTGACGTTCTACTAACCCGATCAACAACCGCTAATGCATCTCCGCATTTCTAATCCGCCGCCGAAACCGCTGATGATCTGGGACGGCGAATGCCATTTCTGCAAGAGATGGATCGAACGGTGGCGGGAAATCACTGGCGGTAAGGTCGATTACGCTACATATCAAGATGCAGCGCATCGCTTCCCCGAAATTCCGGTCGAGCAATTCAAACGCGCAGTCGCTTTGATTGAGCCAACCGGCGAAGTTTTTTTTGCCGCGGAAGCCGTCCATCGCTCGTTGGGATACAGATCTTCAAGAAAATGGCTCGCCTGGAGTTATGATCACATTCCGGGTTTCGCGGCGATTTCGGAAACCGCTTACAAGTTTATCGCTCGGCATCGCAGTCTCGGCTCAGCTGTTACTCGATTGCTGTGGGGAAAAGACGTGCGGCCACCGACTTTCTTTTGGGCACGGCGTTGGTTTCTGCGCGCGCTCGGCCTGACCTATCTGATCGCGTTTGTGTCGCTCTGGGTACAAGTGGACGGGCTGATCGGCGGCGATGGTATGTCGCCCCTGAATCAATTCCTGCCGGCAGTTCGGGCACAACTTGGACGGGACGGCTATGCTCTCCTGCCGACGCTTTGCTGGTTCGACTCGAGCAACACCTTTCTCCATTTCCTTTGCGGCGGCGGTGTTGTTCTTTCTTTGCTTTTGATTTTCGGGATCGCACCGGCGATTTCGCTCGCCGCACTTTTCATATTTTACCTGTCGCTCACCATCGCTGGGCAAACGTTCCTGAATTTTCAATGGGACGTTCTGCTGCTCGAGACCGGTTTCCTGTCGATCTTTTTTGCGCCATGGCGACTTTGGCCAAAGGATCTCATGTGGCGGCCGGGGTCAACGCCCCCGGCTACAGCGGCTCCTGTTTCGCGTGCGGGTTTGTTTTTGCTCAAATTTCTTCTGTTTAAACTGATACTGATGTCCGGCGTGGTGAAGCTCACCAGCGGGGACGACTCATGGGGTTGGCTGAATCATTCCTTTCACTGGAGCGCACTGACGGCGCTTGATTATCATTACTGGTCACAACCGCTGCCCACGATGTTCGGTTGGTGGGCAGACAAAAGCCCGGAATGGTTCAAGCATTTTTCAGTCGCATTTTGTCTCGCGGTCGAAATTGTCGTGCCGTTTCTTATCTGGGCGCCACGGCGCCCACGGCTCATCGCCGCTGGATTGATGATCTTTCTTCAACTCGCGATCGCCATTACCGGCAACTATTGTTTCTTCAATCTACTAACGATTGCGTTGTGTCTGCTGTTGATTGACGACGCGTCAATCGGGCGGAAACATGCGACGGTCAGAGACCGCCGCTATAGTGATCAATTGTGCAGCTACGCGGCGATTGCCGTGATCGTTGTAACGTTGCCGATCAATGCGTGGTTGATATTCAGCGCGTTCAAACCCCGGGCTCGCCCCCCACACGCACTCGCAAATCTTTACGAACAACTTGAAGCGTTGCGAATCGTGAATGGCTATGGGCTGTTGCGGGTGATGACAAAGGACGGCTGCGAGATCGTGCTCGAAGGCAGCGCGGAAGGTGTTGAATGGCTGCCCTACGAATTCAAATGGAAACCGGGTGACGTTAAACGTGCGCCGGGCTGGTGCGCGCCGCATCAACCGAGGCTCGATTGGCAGATGTGGTTTGCGGCTTTGGAAAGACCGCAGCAAAATCCATGGTTAGTCGGGCTTATCGTCAGACTCTTGCAGGGCTCAGACGACGTGAGCCGGTTGCTTGCGCATAACCCATTCCCAGAGAGGCCGCCTCGCTACATCCGCGCAATGTTTTATCGTTACCGATTCACGACTGTGAGCGAGCTTCGGCAAAACGGCACGTGGTGGAAACGTCAGCAGCTTCGGGAATATCTGCCGACGGTCTCCCTGGATCAACTGCGCCAGCCTTGAGAAATGGGTGTCGCACGGTATAGTTCGCCGCGATGGCGAAGGAAGGACCGATCGTAACCGAAGGCACGGTGACCCAAGTGCTGCCTGGCACGATGTTTCGCGTCGATCTTCCCGGTCAACGCAACGTGCTTGCCCATATCTCTGGTAAAATGCGGAAGCATTTCATCCGTATTGTCCCCGGCGATAAAGTCTCCGTGGAGCTTTCGCCTTACGATTTGACAAAAGCTCGCATTATCTTTCGCGAACTATAAACGCGAAGTGCGTC
>QHMR01000049.1 GCA_003217875.1 Verrucomicrobiota bacterium | reverse complement strand
GATGTCGCGGACCATGACGCTTGCAACGCCCTCAACCGGCTCCTTAGCCTGGTAGTTTATCCACGCAAGGATCGTCGTGCCCGTCGCCGGCGAGTAGTAATCCGCAGTGTTGTAGCCGGGAAGCGCGCCGGTGTAGCCGTACCAACCCTCGCTGCACGTAATTCCCAGACCAAAGGAAGTGTTGCCTAGGAATGGGATGCAGTTGATGAGATCCTGGTAGCTCCCGGCTCCAATCGTCTTGCCGGTGGCGTACAGCTCGATCCAACGCCTGATGTCGTTCATATCTGAAATCATCGCGCCGGCCGACCCCATGAACGCGACGGGAATCGTGTTGCTGATGTCTTCCCAGTTACCTTGCTTGTCGAGATGGTAGCCGTGCACCCACGGGCTGGGCATGGCTTCTGTTTCCGGATAGGACGTCTGCTTCAATCCAATTGGCTCCAACAGCCGCTTGCGGATCTGGTTTCCAACGCTGTCTTTCGTGATCTCTTCGATGATCATCCCGATAAGCAAGTAGTTGGTATTGCTATATCGATAGCCTTTTCCGGGCGCAAAATAGGGTTTCTGCTGCACAGCCCATGCGACGAGCGTGCGCGGGTCGAAGTTTTCCGGGACCTTCATATTCAACGCCGCGAACTGTGGCGTACCGTAGGCCTCGAAGAGGCCGCTACGCATATCGCAGAGCTCGCGCACGGTGATGCCCTCGGCATTCGGTATGGTAACCCCCAGCGGGAAACGGCTAAGCGGGTCGTCGAGGCTGAGTTTCTTTTCGCCAACCAACTGGAGGAGGACGCTAATGACGAACGTCTTGGTATTGCTGCCGATGCGGAAATGATCAGCCGGAGTGAGAGGCACTTTCTTTTCAAGATCGGCATTGCCGAAGGCACGGATGAAGCTGTTTCCTTTGGCATCCCAGACGCCGATCAGAGCGGCCGGAACGGGTGTGCGGCCGCCGTAGCGTTTGCGATCTTCTTCGACGGCTGCCACGATCGCGGATTGAACGGACGGACTCGCCACGGAGAGCGCCGCCTGGGCAGAGTCCGAGCTCGGCGATGTTTCCGCCGATGAAGGTGGAGTTGGAGGCGCATCGTCCGGCGCGAGATACGCACCGATCGATCGGAACAGCGTGTCACCGGAATTGTGATAGTTCCCCTCCGAATCGAATGCTTCCGGCGCGAAGGTCACCGCCACGGCGATGGCGATCTTCTTCGAGGGCAGATACCCTTCGATCGCGGCGTAGCCGCCGAGGAGCGGGTTCTGCAGCAGCCACGATCCCGAGCGCACCACGCCGAGCCCGTAATTGTATACGTTCGTTTGGGTCCCGCACGAGGGCGCGCAGTTGTCCTGTTTCTTGCCGAACCCGAGCAGGTGCGGACCAGTCATCGCTTCATAGCTGGACTTCGACAGGAGTGCGCCGGTGCCGACCTTGACCGCGGTCGTGGCCATGTCGTCGATGGTCGTGGTCTCGTTCGCTCCAATCGGTGTTCCCCATTGCGGGTTCCAGAACGTTGATTCCTCGTAGAACGAAATGTTCGACGGGATCTTGAGCGCAGTCCGGCGCTCGGAATCGAACGCGTGCAGGACTGGGCTCGGGATCTCGGAAGTCTGCGAGGCGACAGTGTTCTTCAGCCCCATCGGACCGAGCACCTTTTCGCGCAAGAGCGCGTCCAGCGGTTTCCCGCCGATTTTGGAAAGGATCTCGCCGAGAATCATGAAGTTAGTGTGCGCATAGCTCCAGTTCGTCCCCGGAGCGAATTGAATGGGGCGTGAGAACGCGTACTTCAGTCGCTCTTCGTACGTCCAGATATGGAACGGATCTGCGATGAACGCCGCGAGCCACGCTGGGTCGGTCTCGTAGTCGGGATATCCCGAGGTCTGGTTCGCCAACATTTTTAATGTGACCTTGTTTGCCTCGGGCAACTTTGGCATCCAGCGATCGATCGTGTCGTCCAGCTTCACCTTGTGCTCGTCTACGAACTTCATGAGCAGCGTGCCGAGGTAAGTGAACGCGACGGCGCCGTTGCGGAAGTGCATCGCAGTGGTCGCCGGCACGCCGTCGATCGACTCGCCGAATGCCTGGCTAATCACGACCTTGTCGCCCTGCGTGACCTTGACGATGACCGCTCGGAGATGCTCGGTCTTCACCGCCTTCTGAACCATCGCGGCGATCGCCGACGCCTGATGCGGCTGCGGTGTTTCCGCTGGTGTCGTACGAGCGAAGAAAGTTAGAAGTAAGAGGTATGAAGTGAGAACGTGAGAGCACTTGCACCTCATCTGCTCGAATGTCCGCACAAGAAAGTTACAAATAAGAAGCAAAAGGAAGAAGGAAGTCGGAACCGAGTCCTCTTATTTCATAATTCTGCCTTTTTACTTCTTACTTGCTAGTACGGTTTGCCCTGTTTTTTCTTGTCTTGCTGCTGTCCGCCGCTGGGCTTAGGGCGATTACCTCCGCCTCCCATTTGCGGATGTTTCCCTCCCATTTGAGCGTTACGCGCGCCCATTTGGGGATTACGCGACATTTGATTCATGGCACGAGGCCCGTGAGCGGCGCCACCTCCAGCTCCGGCTCCTTTGCCGGTGTGCATTTTGGCCTGGTTTCCCCCAGCGGTTCTTTGATTTCCGGTCTTGAGCTTGTTCCCGTTTGCTCCGCCGTTGTCTGCTCCAGCTGTCTTACCTGCTCCTGCTCCCTGAAGATTACGTTCGGTTACGTTCCCCGACTTGTTTCCACCTTTTCCGGCTCCCGCCTCAGTTCCGGGTCCTTTTCCGGCTTGCCCGGCGCCTGCGCCCTGCCGATTAAGTTCGGATGCGTTCCCGACTTTGTTTTCACTTTTGCCTGCGCCCGCTCCCGCTGCAGCCCCAAGTCCTTGTTCGCCGGCCTTGCCTTGCCCCACGCCTTCACCCTTGTTGAATGATTTTATCGCATCGGCGTTCGGTTTGCCCTTGTTCACTGACGCGCGGAGATTTTGATCCTTGCTCGCCGCCTGCTGACGTGAAAGCTGCTGGGAGGTTGGCGGCATTTTCTTAGCGTTCGCCGCAGCGGCTTTTTGTGCAGCGGTCTCCTGCGCATTCACTCCATCGGGACCGTTAAAGCTGGCGCGGTTAGCGGTCACTTGTTTGTTCACCGAGTTATTGATGTAGGTGTTATGGACAACATTCGTATTCACGCGCGTCACAGCGGTGTTGTACTGGAAGGTGTTTCCACTCCATCGTCCGCCCCAGTAGCCGTTTCCGGTGTAGCCATAACCGTAATTAATGCCACCGTAAAAGCCGACAGTCGGTCCCCAGTAACCCTGGTTAAACACGTATGCGCCGTTGTTCCAGCCCCACCACGACGGGGTCCAAAGTAGGCCCACTGTCGGCGGTGCAACCCAGGCGCCCGGCACCCAATAATAATCCCCGACATCATAACCATAACCCCAGTAACCGGGAGTCCAGATATAACCTGAAACCGGGCAGGGAGGTTGCTCATATACCGGCAGAACCGGGGGAGCAAAATTGACCGATATGCCTACCTGCGCGAACGACGACGCCAAAGGCAGCGCCAGAAATCCAGCTAAAACTAAACAACGCAATTTCATCATGGTTCGCTGTAATACGAGAGCACGGAGAGATAATCAATCACGTTCTTAGTAGGAAAGTAGGAGGTAGGAATTTAGAAGGAAGAAAAGTCAGCATGAGTCACTGCTTTGGTTCGTGCGTGATTCGCCTACTACTTCTTAATTCATCCTTCTTACTTCTTACTTTCTCCAATATCCTCGCGGCTTATGGACAAAGTAGTTCACCTCTGCTCGCGCACCGTGATGGACAAAGTCTTCGTGACGTGCGCACTTGTTTGCCTCTTCGGATGCGGATCGAAAAAGGGGACAGCGGAAGACGCAGATTCGGCCGACGCGATCAAAACGCCGGCCACAGCCGAACAAGCGGCCCAGCTCCTCGATCTCTCAACGTTCCCGCTCATGGACGGTGCGAAACCGCCCGACTCGCGCCACGTGGCCAACCTTTCCTATGTCGCAACCGGCGATGTGAAGAAGGCCTTCGAATTCCATCGGAAAACGCTCCTCGCGCAAGGCTGGAAAGAATTGCCGAACTCGTCCGTCACCGATCAGTCGGCCAGCGCAACCTTTTCGCGTAACGGGTTCGTCGTCTCTTTCGGGATCTTTCCCAATGACCAGGCCGGCGGATTGTCCGTCATGCTACAAAATCACGGCAACGTGAAACTCGGGAAACTGCCGGTTCCTCCAGGCACAAAGCCCGTCTATATCGGCGAATCCACCGCCATGTATTCCACCGACGCCGCCGTTCCCGCGACCGCCGACGCCTGCCGCAATCTCTTGCTGGCGCAAGGCTGGGTGCTCTACGGCGATGCCGGGGATTCCGCCGTCTTCAAACAGAACGCAATCCTTGTCACCGTGACTGTCTCGTCCGCACCCGCACAGGGCGGGAAGACCATGATCCAGTATTCGAGCGAGCTAATTTCGGCTGACATTCCCGCACCGCCTAACGTCGAGAATTTGCATTACGTCGATCAGCCACCGGAACTAAACTTCGAAACCACGGCGAACCAGGACGCCATCGTCGATTTCTACCGAAAAACTCTGGCCACCAAGGGCTGGCAATCAACGCTCGATCACACGGTCGCGGTGGATGAGACGCCGACCATGATCTTTCGCAATCCCGCGAAGGACATGCTCACGCTTTCGATGGCGGCACCTTATGGCGGCAAGCTTCCCGTCTCAGTTCGTTTTCAAAGCGCGGCGGAAATCGCCGAGCTCGATCGCAAAATAAAAGAGCAAGCTCCCAAGCTTCGCGCCGCCGCCGAAAAGAAAGCAGCCGAGGAGGCCGCACGGTTGGCCGAAAACAACAAAGTGCCGAAAGTCGCGGTCACCTTGCCCGCGGACGCGAAAGACGTGAAGCAGACCAAGGACGAGATCAAGTTCACCGTTGGCAAGGGGAAAGCCAAAGTGGCCGTCGAATCCTTGCGGACACAGTTTCGCGAAGCCGGTTGGAAAGAAAACTTCGCCTCACTCGTAGGCAGGAGCGGCGCAGCATCTTTCTCAAAAGAAGACGGGCAGAGTGTGACGATCACCTACACCGACACGGGCATCATGCCGTCCGAGATCAGTCTATCGGCGATGCGCGCCGAACTGGAACGGCGTTAGAAGCAATCGCGAAGAAAGTCAGAAGTAAGAAGGATGAAGTAAGACTAAAACGACGTCACTTCATTCGATCGAAGGTTTTCTGAAGAATTTCTAGATCGCTGGCATTGCCAGTCTTCTCTCGCGTCGTCTCGATCCACTTCTTTTCTAGCGCGTTTTTGGTCGGGCGATCGGTTTCGTAGAACACGCCGAAGACACCGGGAAAGGGAAGTTGCGCTAATTTATACGCAGCGAGCTCGTCGGTGACGTCGTGACGGAGCTCGTCCTCGGGTGTGTTGTCCCATTTCTTTTCCTGGATCAGTTCGAAACTGCCGCCTTTTTTCGGGTTTGCGGGATCGAATACGTCCGGGTAAAACTCGACGCATTCGCTCAAGCATTCGATGACGCTGAAGCCGTGGTGATCGAATGCGCGTTCGATCATCTGGATCATGTGAGGTACCTGCGCGGCGTGGGTGCGCGCGATGAAGGTGGCGCCAGCCGAAATCAATTTTTTCATCGGATTGACCGGCTGATCGATCGCGCCGGTGGGATCGGTCTTGCTCTTAAACCCGATCGGCGACGTCGGCGAGGTCTGTTTCTTCGTCAGGCCATAAACGAAGTTGTCCATGATGAAATAGGTCATGTTGATGTTCTTGCGCGCGCCGTGATCGAGATGGTTGCCGCCGATCGAGAACCCGTCGCCGTCGCCGCCGAACAGAAACACGTGGAGATCGGGCCGGGCCAGGCTGATGCCGGAAGCGAGCGGCACGGCGCGGCCGTGAATGTAATGCGCGCCGTGACCGTTGACGAAATACGGAAAGCGCGATGAACAACCGATCCCGGCGAGGGTGACGATCTTTTCGTGCTCGAGATTGCGTTTCTCGAGCACTTTGTAGAACGCGGCGAGCACCGCGAAATCGCCGCAGCCGGGACACCACGTCGGGTGATCGGCTGTGATGGCCTTTTTAGTTAACTTCTCGCGCGGTGGCTCCGCGAGCGCAGGCGACACGCCTGCCGCTACAGTTGTGCTGCCGTCGCCGTTTCCTGTTGTTGCTTCATTCATATCAAAATCTATTTTTCCCTCTTCCTTCTTACTTCTGCCTTTCCTACCCCACTCCCTGCGGCACCACTTCCTTTAACGTTTTCACGTTTTCCGCGCCAGCTTGGTGAATGACTTCGGCGCCTTCGCGCGGGATGTGTCGCGCAAGGAAGGACTTGCCCTTGAACACGCCGTCCAGGATTTCTTTCACGCGGAACGTGAGTCCGTCGGTCTTGGTGAAGCTCGTGATCTTCGGTTCGCAATAGCGCGCACGCAATATAGTGGCCAACTGGCCGAAGCCGTAAACTCCCTGATCGTTCATCTCGACGGTGACGATGCGCTTGAATTTGTCGAAAATTTTCTCGAGTCCGTTCGGCAACGGATGCAAATGCCGCAGATGCAGCGCGCCGACTTTTTCTCCGTTGTCGCGGGCCATTTTCACCGCGTCGTGGATCGGTCCGTAAGTTGACCCCCATCCGACAAGCAGCGTGTCGCCTTCCTGATTGCCGTAAATTTCCGGCACTGGAATTTCTTCGGCGAGCTTGCGCAATTTGTTGCGGCGCTTTGCGGTCATGGCCATGTGCAACTTCGGGCTACCGGTCGGATGCCCCATCTCGTCGTGTTCGAGTCCGGCGAGAAGCGGGTATTTGCCATCGAGAATACGCGTGCCAGGCGGGACATGGTGCGTGATTTGATCGATGGGATACGGTTTGTGCGTCTGCCGCGGCGTCAGGTCTGGTTTCGGATCCACCATCAATTTGGACAGATCGGGCTCATCGAACGCTTCGATGCGCGTGGCGAGCGAGGTATCGCTCAAAATGAAAACGGGTGTGCTGTATTTGCGCGCGATGCGAGCCGCTTCAATTGCGATGTAAAAACAATCTTCCACACTCGCCGGGGCGAGCACGACCCGCGGGCTGTCGCCGTGACTGCCAAAGATGGCCTGATGCAGATCGCTTTGCTCGACATTGGTGGGCAAGCCTGTGCTGGGACCGCCGCGTTGAATATTGCAAATAATGATCGGGATCTCGGCCATCGACGCCCAGCCGATTGCTTCGGCTTTGAGGGAAATACCCGGTCCTGCGCTGCCGGTCACCGCCAAGTATCCCGAATACGAACAACCGAGCGCAATCGAGACCGATGCCAGCTCGTCCTCGGCTTGGACGAAAATGCCGCCGTATTTCGGGAGCTCGCGTCGCAAAACTTCCATCACGGACGACCACGGCGTGATCGGGTAACCCGCGCCGTAACGCACGCCGCCGGCAATCAAGCCGTAGGCGAGCGCCTGGTTGCCGTCCATCGTGATCTGCGCGCGGCCGCTCGCTCTTGGGATGTGCTCGAATCGATAATGTTTCGTGAGCACATTGCCAACCGGATACGCGTAACCGGCCTGGAACGCCATTAAGGCCGTGTTGACCACGCTCTGGTCTTTCCCGGAGAATTTCTCGGTGATCACTCTTTTCAGCTTCTCGGCGTCGAGATTAAAAATTTTCGCGATGAGACCGAGGACGAAAATGTTTTTGCCCTTGTCCTTGGCCGTGCCACCGAGCGCTTCGACGGTCAGGCCGGTAATCGGCACGCCGACGTAAAAGAAACGTTTATCATCAAGATTCGGCTCGACGTTGTCGGAATCGTAAAGGAGGACGCCGCCTTCGCGGAGGAAGCCGATGTGATCCTGGTAACTGTGCTGGTAAAACGCGACCAGAAAATCGGCTTCATCGCCCGCCGACAACACCTCGCCCGAGCCGATGCGCACCTGAAAAATGGAAGGCCCACCTGAAATCGTGGCCGGGATCGTCATGTACGTCATGACATCGTGCTCGCTGCGTCCAGCCAAACGCGCGAGAAACGCGCCGGCTGTTTGGATCCCGTCCTGCGAATTTCCCGCGAGACGGATCACTGCGTCCTGAATATTTTCGGGGCGCAGATCAGCTCTTTCGCCGTTTGGCGCAGCTGTTTGCGCGGCAGTGTCAGGTCGTTCGCTCACAAGCTATAACACTACAAAATTGCGGCAGCATTTCCACCGGCAATTCGTTAGAAGTCATTGGCGACAGCGTGTCCCAAAGCGCTTAGCGAACCGGCGGCTGTGATTCGACCTTTGTGTCGTCAGCTCCAGGTGTGCGATCGAGTCCGCGCCGCTTTAGCAACGGCTCGATGTAGGGATCGCGGCCGACGAAATTCTTAAATAACCCGAGAGCGTCAGCCGATCCGCCGCGCGAGAGCAACATTGCCCGAAGGCGGTCGCAGTTTTCGCGCTTCAATCCGCCATGTTCCTTGAACCATTCGACCGTATCGGCATCGAGCACTTCGCTCCAAAGATAGGAGTAATAACCGGCCGAGTAACCGCCGGCGAACGCGTGCGAAAAATAAAAACTGCGGTAACGCGGCGGGACAGGCGGAAAATCGACGCGAGCCTTGTGCAACGCTTCCGCTTCAAAAGCGACCGCATCTTTTGGAACATCGGATGGATTGAGTTGATGCCACGCCTGATCGAGAAGTGACGCCGACAAGTATTCGGTTGTTTTGAAGCCTTGATTGAATTTTTGCGCGGCGATCACTTTGTCGAGCAACGCCTGCGGGATCGGTTCGCCTGTCTTGTAATGTTTCGCGTAATTCTTGAGTACTTCCGGCCACGTCGCCCACATCTCGTTCACCTGCGACGGATACTCGACGAAGTCGCGCGGCACGCTCGTCCCGCTGAAACGCGGAAACTTTACTTTCGAAAACATCCCGTGCAGCGCGTGGCCGAACTCATGGAATGCAGTGCGCACCTCGTCGTGCGTGAGCAACGTGGGTTCGCCCGGCGGCGGCTTCGGAATGTTGAGATGATTGGCAACGACCGGCTTGGTCGCGAACAGATCGTTTTGCTGCACGTATGCGTTCATCCACGCGCCGCCGCGTTTTGACGGGCGGGCATAGTAATCGCCGAGGAACAACGCCAGCGGTTTGCCATCGCGATCGTAAACTTCGAATACGCGCACGTCCGGCTGATAAACGGGAATGTCATGACGTTCCTTGAAGGTAAGACCGTAAAGCTTCCCGGCGGCAAAAAAGACGCCATCGATGATCACATGGTTCAGCTCGTAATACGGACGCAGCTCCGATTCGTCGAAGGCGTAGCGCGCCTTGCGAACTTTTTCGGAATAAAAATCCCAGTCCCACGAAGCGACTTGGAACCCGCCTTTCTCTTCTTCGACGATCTTCTGCATGTCGGCCGCTTCGCGTTTTGCGTTGGCGACCGCGGGTGGTGCAAGATCGGCCAGAAGTTTGTTTACGGTCGGAACGTTATGCGCGGTTTGGTCTTCGAGCTGGT
>QHMR01000203.1:1468-8472 GCA_003217875.1 Verrucomicrobiota bacterium | reverse complement strand
GTTTTTCTGGAAGGCGATACGGCGCGAGTAAAATTTGCCCGATCCTGCGTTCGGCGGATTTGCGTAGCGTTTGCCTCTGCTCTTTTAGTGTTCTTAGCTCTCGCCGGTATTCTTTTAGTTTCAGCAGCTTTTCCTCGAGTGCTGCGATATGGCGCTGTGCTCCTTCCAACTCGGAGCCGCGGATTTCAAGCGTTCGCCGCAAAGAGCCCAGTTGGCTGTTGAGCCTGGCAAGTGTCCTCTCCACAGGGGCTACCAGCTCGTCAGGTTCTTTGCTCGGTTGACGCCGAAGACAAACCGCGCCCGGATCCAGGTCGATCAGGTCGCATTCGTAATCGGGCACAAATCCAAAACGGCCAAAACACTCAACAAGTTGCGGACGGCGCGTTGCAGGGTCGGCGCCGGGGCGAGGCACTAAAATAATGGCATTTGCGCAGCGCGAGAGCGCGTCCGCCACCGTGCCGTCGTCATGTTGTGCCGATGGATAAAGCCAAATCGCGGTTTCAAAGGCGGCTTTATCTCCGCCTCGACTGACCTTTGAAGCCAGATCGTCATACGTCCATGCCTCGGCTTCTCTTTCCGCTGCGGTAAATTGGGACTTCAGTTTGTCAGCATTCCCTCCGATGATGAGGAATCGGCCATGCTCGAACCTCCGCGTGATCTCGCGCGCGAAATCGGAATTGAAAGAAGAGTGAACTGCTGGCGGCACCGTCCACATTATATTGGTTGAAGCACGCCACAGGCAAATCTACCCTGCCGCCGCCACACTGCGATACTGCCGGCTCCGTAATGCTCGACTTTGTCGTTTACCTTCTTTATCGCGCGGGCTCGGCCATTGCCGCCGCGCTGCCGTTGCGGTTTCTGTTTGGTGTTGGGCAATTTCTCGGCTTGTGCGCGTGGCTCGCTTCGGGGAAATATCGGCGGCTGGCACAACGCAATGTCGCGATTGCCTTTGGCAACGAAAAGCCTACGCGCGAATTGCGTCGTCTCGTACGCAGGCACTTTCAGCTCCTTGGGGCTAACCTGCTCTGCAGCGTAAAACTCACGGCAATGCCGCCTGAGAAGATCCTCGAACGCGTTACGGTTGAAAATATTGAGGCGATGGCCCGCGAATTTCGCGTGGGTGTTCCCGTGGTGCTCGTGTTGAGCCATCTGGGAACATGGGAATTGTTTGCGCAATTGATGCCGAACTTTGTCGGGTTTGTACGAAACGCGAGCGTTTATCAGAAACTTGGCAATCCTTACATTGACGAGCATGTTCGGTGGACGCGCAGCCAAACGGGCTTGGAATTGTTCGATCGCCAGGCCGGATTCCAGCCAGTCGTCGATTTGCTCCGCTCCGGCGGCGGCGTCGGCGTTTTGTCGGATCAACATGCTGGCGACCATGGACTTTGGACGCCGTTTTTTCGACGATTGGCTTCCACTTCGCCTCTACCTGCTTTGCTTGCGAAGCGCACGCGAGCGGCGGTGATTGCAGCTGCGGTCTACACAACCGGTCCAGCGCACTGGCGTATGGTATTCACCGAGCGCTTCGACCGAACTGGTGCTTCTGTTGCAGACCTCACGTCGAAAATTAACGAGATTATCGAGCACCAAATTCGCGTCGCACCAGAAGATTGGTTTTGGGTGCATAATCGCTGGAAAACGCCCCAGCCGAATTTTCTTCTCGCCCAATACAAACGCGGCATCCACCTGCCGGCGGGAGTTTCACGTAGCGATCTCAAGCCATTTCGAATTCTCATCCGTTCAAGCAACTGGCTGGGCGACGCTGTGATGAGTGTGCCGGCAGTCCGCGCGATCAAGCACGGCCGTCCCGACGCTCACGTCACAATCGCCACGCCGGAGAAGATTGCGCCGATGTGGAAGCTCATTCCTGAAGTGGATGCGATCATTCCATTGCTGAATGATTCGCTTTTCCCGGTTGTTTCGTTGCTCAAGCGACAGCCGGCTTTCGAGGTTGCGATTCTCTTTCCAAATTCGCTGCGCGTTGCGCTTGAATCGTGGCTGAGCGGAATTTCGCGTAGGGTCGGCTATCGCGGGCACTGGAGGAGATGGCTAGTGAATCAAACCGTGGCCCAGCCGCGAAAACCTGCTCCACCGGAACACCATTCGCTTCGATTTCTTCGGATCGCGCGCGAATGCGGAGCAGAAACATCAAGCATTCAAGCTCCAACCGCCAATGCCGCACCTGCCATTGCGCATCAGGCGCTCAAAATTGGCCTTTGCCCGGGAGCAGAATACGGCCCTGCGAAACGGTGGTTACCAGAGCGATTCGCCGAGGCCGCCGCGAAGATTAGCGCGCGATCATCGGCGCAATGGATCTTGTTCGGAACGAAGAAGGAGGCGGAAATAGGCGATCAGATCGTGGCAGCGATCGGCGACCATTGTGTCAATCGGATCGGCCGTACCACGCTCGATCAACTTATCGACGAACTGCGGGAATGCCGTCTAGTGCTAACAAACGATACCGGCACGATGCACCTTGCCTCTTTACTCGGCGTTCCCGTGGTCGCCATTTTTGGTTCCACTGAGCCGCGTCTG
This sequence comes from Verrucomicrobiota bacterium, assembly GCA_003217875.1. GTDB lineage: Bacteria > Verrucomicrobiota > Verrucomicrobiia > Chthoniobacterales > UBA10450 > Udaeobacter. The sequence continues at coordinate 5,934 of QHMR01000203.1, read as the reverse complement.
ACTGGGCCGCTCGGAAACGGCCACATAGTCCTTAGGCATCATGTCGAATGCAGCCCCTGTTTTCTCCGTGAATGCCCAATTGATTTCCGCTGCATGAAGGCGGTCAGCACCCAGGAAGCGGCTGACGCAGTGCTTTCGATTCTGGGCGAAAAACTTCAATGTGACACTTGAACACATACTATGGCTGCCCCGCGAATCCGGACAGATGTGCAAGTGATGTTTTTCGATACCGATTGCGGAGGCGTGGTCTTGGTACGCACCGAGATTGATTATCGCCGCGCAGCCAAACTCGGAGATCGACTGGTAATTGAAGGCTGGCTCGATCAGGTCGAACACGTGCGGTTCTGGTGCGGGTTTCGAATTACACGACCGCAGGACAACATGTTGATCGCGACGTGCCGACAGATGCTCGCACTGGTCGAGATGCCATCGGCGAAATTGCTGCGTTTGCCCAATCATTGGCAGGAATATCGGAAAACCGACTCCGCGCAGTATGCCAAAGGCGAATGTCAAATCGGAATTGTTTCCGGCGAAGAACGCATCGAATGACCGCAGGCGCACGAACCTTAACGGTCGAAGAAACTCTGCTCGAGCCGCCGGTGCTGCCTCCGCCGCCGACGCGTCATGCATTGTTGGCGATTCTAGTTGCTTTAGCGGCGCTGTTGCAAGTGGGGACGATTGGCAGTGGCGATTTGTACAGCGAGACGGAAGGGCAATATGCGGGGGCGGCCCGCGAAATGGTCGAAAGCCATCAATGGCTTCTGCCCACAAACGACGGCGTCCCGCGCTTGCAAAAACCGCCGTTGCTCTACTGGCTCATTATTATCTCCTTAAAGCTTTTCGGCATAAAGGCCGCAGCCGCCCGGCTCCCGGTCGCGCTCGCGGTCGTCGCCTTGGTTGCCTTGATTTTTCTCATTGGGGAAAAGCTCACTGATTACTGGCGCGGCTTCATTGCTGGTCTGATTTATCTCAGCTTCTGCGGCACATTTCTGCTCGCGCGCATTGTAATGCCCGAACCGCTCGTCAGCGCATTCATCGCGGGCGCGATTTTCTGCGCGGTTTGCGGTTATCAGCGTCGGCGTCACCGGCGAGTGTGGTTCGCTGGCTTTTGGATTTGCTCGGCCTTTGCTTGTTTGACCAAGGGTTTACTCGGTGTCGTTTATCCGGCGGCGATTCTTGTTTTGCTTTCAATGTTCTATCGCGAAGCGCGGGTGCGATTTCGCGCGCTTTTGCGATGGGAATATCTGGTGATCTTTCTATTGATTGTCGCTCCCTGGCATATTTGGGCGGAACGCCATTTTCCCGGTTATTTTCGGTATCTGATCAGCTCTGAATGGTGGGGTCATCTGCGCGGGCTGTCCGACGAGACACATGATTATAAGGGAATGCCTGCGTACCAATTTCTCGTCCTGCATTTGGCCTGGTGGTTTCCGTGGTCCATCGCACTGCTCCCCGGCACAATTTTCGGCTGGCGCCGCGTGATGCGGCCGCATGAGATCAATTTCGCTGATGCGTTGCCGCTCTGGTGGATGGCCGTTATTTTTGTGCCGCTGCTCTTTTTGGGGCAACGACAGGATTATTATTCGATGAGTATGTGGAGCGCCCTTGCGCTGTGGGCGGCCGTTGCATGGGACCGGATGCCTCAGAAGCTACGCGCCGCGGGCGTAATCGTCGTGGGTCTCATCGGACTGATGAGTGTGATGGCGGTATTCTTCCTTAACGGCGCCGCGCACCCCCTAAACGGAAACTGGGGGACGATGGACGAACGATGGACGGCATGGAGGGCATTACATGAGATGCCCATGTCAACGTGGCTTGTAATTCGACCGGTGTTCGTGACCACGGGGGTGTCGCTTCTGCTCTTCTCACTCGTGGCGCTCTATTTTGTTTTCAAAGGCCGTGAGAGACTCGCTGCCGTTACGTTGGCTGCAGCGATGATCCCCGGCGGACTTAGCATGATCGAAGGGGTCGCGCGAACGGCGCCTTATTTCTCACTCGCCGATGTAGCGCGATATCTAAATCCACGCCTCGATGCAGGAGGCGATGCAATTTTTGAAGGACCGTTCGACGACAGTAGTAGCCTTGTTTTTTATCTGAACCGGAAGTTTCTTCTTGTTAATCAAAACCGCCAGAGAACCGCGCCGATCGGGAGACCCTCGATCGATATTTTCGTAGATGAAGAGATGGTGTTGGAGAAGTGGGCTCAACCCGATGCGGTTTATCTCATTGTGGAGCTAAGCCGGGCGGATTACTGGAAACAGCTATTGACCAGCCGGTTTCACGTTTATCACCAGGTTAGCATGTCGGGGACGCACGTCGTGCTTAGTAATCAACTCTAGAAGTGCATCGGGTCATTCGGGATTGGTTGACTGAAAGGTTCCAAAGGAAGGCGGCCGTTCCTTGAAATACTCTTCGGCTGGCTTAATGTGGCGCCTCATTTGCGTTCTAACTCTTGTAAAGAATTTAACGTTTTACGCGCACCCATGTCACAACACCGCAGTTTAAAAGGGGCGAGCACCATTGCCGCGAGGCGAAATGTGTTGAAACGCTTCGAACGTGTCGAGCTTCTGAAGAAGCGCGGCCAGTGGAAAAAAGACAGCAAAGTCATTGGCCTGCCAAAAACGAAGCCCGACGTGTAAGTCGCAATCGTTGAATCGATACATCGTTAAATCGGCGCGACGATTCACGATTTAACGAATTACGAATCACATTGTGCGCTTGAACCGTTTCCTCGCCGCTGCCGGCGTTGGGTCGCGGCGATATTGTGACAAGTTGGTAGCGGCGGGTCGTGTCACCATCAACGGTAAAATCTGCACAGACTTCAGCGCACAACCCGGCCGGCGGGATTACCTCAAAGTCGACGGTAAACTTCTTCGCGTTGCTCCACCGTTAACGATCATGTTGCACAAGCCTGCCGGCTTTGTGTCCACCCGAAAAGATCGGCACGCGCGCGACACGGTGTTTGATCTGCTTCCGAAAAAATTTTCCAAGCTCTTCAACATCGGGCGTCTGGACGCGCAAACTGAAGGTCTGCTTCTTCTCACAAACGATGGCGAACTGGCACAGCGGCTCACCCACCCGCGTTACAAAATCGACAAGGAATATGAGGTGACACTGGATGGGCCATGGGACTCGGCACTCGCGCAGAAATTGCTCCGCGGAATCTTTCTAGACGGTGAGCGAGCCACAATCGTGAGACTTCATTCAGTCTCGCCCACGCACTTGCGCGTTGTGTTGCGTCAGGGAATCAATCGGCAGATTCGCCGCATGTTTGAAGCTCTTGGGTACCGCGTCAAACATCTTAGCCGTGTCCGAGTCGGAAATCTCCGGCTTGCCGATCTGCCGCGAGGGCATTGGCGTGTACTCACGAAACGGGAACTAGAAGGCTTGCATTTGCCACGTCGCAGCGCCGTTGTAGCCGCAGGGGCTGACGGCGGTAATCAAAAGCAGGGCAGCTCACCAAAGGCCAAGGTCAACGTCCTCGGCTACAGCTGACATGAAACTCGACGATTGTAACGCTCTCATCACTGGAGCTTCCGCCGGGATCGGCCGCGAATTTGCGCGGCAACTCGCCCGGCGTGCGCGCTCGATGATTCTGGTTGCGCGACGTGAGGACAGGCTGGCTGAGCTGCGTGATGAACTGCAACAGCAGCATCCAAATCTTGTCGTTCAGATTCGGCAAGCTGATCTCGCTGATCTTGCGCAATTACACGAACTGATGGAGTGGCTCGGCCGCGAACGCATCGATGTCAATGTTTTGGTGAACAATGCAGGGCTCGGCGACAGCGGTCCGTTTGCGACAAGCGATCCTATTCGCAACGAGCAAATGACGCTTGTAAACGTGGTCGCGCTTACTTCACTTACTCGCCACATCCTTCCGCAAATGATCGCGAAACGCCGCGGCGGCATTCTAAACGTCAGTTCGTCGGCTGGCTTTCTTCCGATGCCTGGTTCTGCGGTTTATGCGGCTACCAAGGCTTATGTCACCAGTTTCTCGGAAGCGCTTCGAGCCGAACTCCACGGAACAGGCGTAAGCGTATGCGCTTTGTGTCCTGGCCCTGTTCGAACGGAATTTCAACAAGTCGCCAAGCGCACGGATGGTCGGCCGGAGATCGGCCCGGAATTCCTTGTTATTCCAGTCGAACGAGTCGTTCGAGACGCGATAAAGAGGCTTGAGGCAGATAAGCCAATCGTAATTCCTGGATTTGCAATGAAGCTTGTAATGCTTCTACCTCGACTAACGCCGATGCCGCTGTTGCGCATGCTAATGCGGCGTTACTCTGGCCGGGACTCACCTGTGTAGCATCCAATACTGCTAAAGGTGAAACCAGTTGTGGTCGCTAGCGAAGACCACGCGGTTTGTAATAATCTCCGCGACCGTGATAAACATCACGATTACGCCGAGTACGATCAGCGGCACAGCTGAATTGATCCGGCCTGCCTGCTGAAGCCTCGGCGAAAGGAGG
>QHMR01000203.1:0-1445 GCA_003217875.1 Verrucomicrobiota bacterium | reverse complement strand
TGAAATACGGATGTACTCTGGAGGGATTGATGCAGTTGCCGAAGTCGAACTGGATCGAAAGGAACGCCAGGAATCCAACCGACACTATGAAGCTCGACACAGCAATGCCTATCGCTTGCCGCTGAAACGTGGAGAGCGCAGCCTTATTTCGCAATCCGATCAGTGCCGCGACCAGCAATGCGACGGAGGAGATGGCATAGAATCCATCGACCAGCGACCAACGCAACATTTGCCCGTGCCATTTGACCTCTCCCCGCCAGAAACTCGCAATCAAATCTGACCAGAACATCCAAAGACCACCCGGCGTAAAAATCGGGTGCTGCCACCACTCCATGAACCGTTTTCGGGTCCAACCGAGTAATGCAATTTTCGCTGTTGATCCGGTCAGATCGCCGAACTGATACTGCGTCCAAAGCATCCAACTGCCAATCGGGATTGCTGCACAGATCACAATCGCGGCAAGCGCCATCAGGCCAGCGCGCGGTGTTCGTCGCGTGATCAGAACCAATCTTGCAATGATCATAACCAGCGCGACCGCAATAAGTGGCAGGTTCGACAGCTTCGTCAGGTACGTCACTGCAATCGTCAAACCGGTGAGCGCGCCAAGCAAAAACGTCGCACTATTCGGTCTTAACCATTGGAGAACGCAAAGAAGCAACGTGCCAAAGCAGACAGGCGACAGAACGTCATTGTTCATTGCGTAAAAGACGTTCTGAGGAACAAATGCGAGCAACAGCGGCACGCCGAGACGCAACTCCACGCCATCAGGCGCGACTGTGCGCGCGATCACATAGCCAAGCCACACCATGACCGCGATCAGCGACACATTGAGGAAACGAATCCAGTAGAGCGATTGCAGTCCGTTTAGCCCAAGGGCCTGGCCAATGCGCCACCAAACGCTCGCTAAAACATAATACAGCGGCGGCTGAGAGGCTTCGAAATTGACCTCGCTGCTCCATGCAGCTCTTGTCGCAGCAATGTCCGCTCCGACATCCGGGACAGTTTGCTTCCACAATGGCGGCGGAAATTCCCCGCCTGGGAATTGCTCCGGCGTGAACAGAAATTCCGGCGAAGCGTACGGAACGATCCAGTTCAGAGTGTCGTCCTGTAGTGGCTCGAAAGTGCGCGGAACCCTGCCATGCGAATACTGCGTGATCAGGTCGAAATGAAGGTCCTCGTCGATGTTGCTAAAGAACGGAAAGGCGGCAGAGAAAACAAAAACGCGAAGAGCTGCAACAACACAGAGAAGCAAAATCAGGACACGCTCATTCCAACCGAAAAAGATTTTGGATTCACCAGACGCCATAGAACTCGGCTGCAAAGTTCGCACCTCTGTTCGCAAACAGAAAGCGGCGGCCACTTGGGCCGCCGCTCCTGAAATATTTTGCAGACTACAAACCGGTACGATTTTAGGACGACTTGTATTTCACCGAGCAACCGTACGG
>QHMR01000202.1 GCA_003217875.1 Verrucomicrobiota bacterium | reverse complement strand
GCGCCTGCTCCGCCGTTATGCTGCCTTCGGTGCCCGGGGCATTGGAATCGATGGTCAGCCAGACCACTCCCTTGCCCGTATATTGATCCTGCAATTTTTGCATGTTGCCACTGCCGTAATGCTTTTTCACGAACGGGCATTCCGGATTAAACCACTCGAGCACGACGTATTTGCCTTTGTATTGCGACAGCGACTGCGTGCCGCCTTTCGCATCAGGAAGTGAAAAATCCGGCGCCGCGCTGCCCACTGGCGGCGGACCCAAGGCAAAGGCCGCGGTAGCGATCAACGATGTAAAAATGGCTAACGTGATTTTCATGTTCATAGGTTGATTAGAAAACGTAGCCCTTAAGATAGTTCAAATTCTCGCGAGTAACACATTTGTAAGAAACGGCAGCAATTCAAAGGGAGCAAATGGTAGGGCGCGACTGCGGCACATTTTTTCGAGCGCGGTGCAGAGTGTCCGCCTCCTCTAGCGGCAGAACTTTTCGGCCAGGACGCGACGCCCTGCGTGGAAAATTGTGATTCAGCTTATTGTGAAGCAACTCTGCGCGCTGCATTCTCGAGCTTCTCCAAAAGCATACTCTTCGTAAGTAGTTCTGGAAACACGATTGCCTCCTGGTCTTTGCCAGGGTAGAGCACGTACAAAGGCACGCCGGGACGACCAAATTGTTGCAATAATTTCGTGATCACCGGATCACCGGTGGTCCAATCGGCTTTGAGTTTCACGATAGCGTGGCGCTGGAACGCCTCTCGCACATCGGCGTTCTCAAGCACATTGGCTTCATTGAATTTGCATGTGAGACACCACGCGGCGGTGAAATCGACAAAGACAGATCGGCCTTGCTCCAGTTCGGATTGCAACCGTTCGGGCGTGAACGCCTGCCAATCGCCCCGGAGCTGAGAATCGGCGGAAGCAACATTGGCGGAGTGAAATTTGCCGCCAATAAAATAAATGCCGCTCGCAAGAACGAGCACGAGCATGAGCACGAGCGTG